>CAYTTZ010000144.1:0-8038 GCA_964440945.1 uncultured Woeseiaceae bacterium | reverse complement strand
GGGCGGGTCCGCACGGAGATTGCGGATTGCGTGACTCAGTCGCGTGACGACTCGTCGTCAGCGTCCGGGTCCAGCTCTTCTACATCGGCTCCCTTAACATCACGGGGCTCCGGTGTGTGTTCGTATTCCGGCTCTTTCCTGCCGTACCGAATCAGGAGGTCCTCCTCCTCTTCGGCATCGATTTGCCTGATCGCGACGATCCGTATGGAATCGCCTTCAAAGTGGTTGTCAAAAACCAGCTCGCTGAAGCCGGCGCAGACTCTGCCTGTCGGGGATTTGAAGCCTATTGACCAGTTGGACCGAAGTCCGTAAGCCCTTCGGTGAAGGACCATGTGGTACTGGCGGCGCCCCGAGGCGGACACAATGAGATTCGACTCATCAAGGACGGTGTATCCTCGGATACTTGGCTGATAGATGCAATCCGATCGGCCCGAATCAACCCCGTCACCATCCGATGGATTGCTCGCACAACCTGCCATAACACTTAAACAAAGTAACGTAATACTTTGTTTTAAAACGTGTTTTATTTCCTTGTGCTCACTCATAATAGCAGTACCCTTACTGCGGCGACGCCATCATCTGTCCTGAGTTTAGACAGCAATCCGGCGTTAAGTTTAGGCCAAATCCGCAGCCTGAGCGGCCATATTCCGACCTTCCCCGAGGCCGATCGGTCGGGCTGAATCCCGGATCCACTCGCTCCAGGATCCAACGTAGAGCCGTGGCTCCCGGTAGCCGGCTTGCATCGCTGAAATCGCCAGGTGACAGGCGGTTACGCCGGAACCACACATGGCAATCCACGCGGTATCTCTAACTTCGCCAAGCGCCGCAGCCCACAATGACTCGAGTTCTTGTCGCGGTCGCCAACAGCCGGTTTCATCGAGACTGAGTGGGAACGGCAGGTTGCTCGCACCGGGAATATGCCCTGCGACTGCGTCGATTGGCTCGATCTCACCGCGAAAACGCGCCGCATCACGGGCATCAATCAAGTTCATCGCCTCAATGCTCTCGATATCACCAGCCAGTTCTGTCGTCGTTACAACCATGCCTTCCTGCGGATGCGGGACGAAATGGCGAAACTCAACGAGCTCTACCCCGGCGACGACTGGCAAACCCTGCGTCGTCCATTCTTGAATACCCCCATCCAGCAGACGGACACGCTCATGTCCCATCCACCTGAGCAACCACCAGGCACGCGCTGCCAGGGAGCCGGGACCAACGTCGTATACGACGACGTCGATACTGCTATCAATCCCCAGTCGACCCAGCGTTGCTGCGAAGCGCGCAACGTCCGGCAGCGGGTGCCGCCCGGTATCTGGCCGAATAGGCGCCGCCAGATCGGCGTCGAGATCGGCAAAGACGGCACCAGGAATATGCCCCGCCTCGTACGCGCGCTGCCCGGCATGCACGTCTCCGAGATCGAAACGGCAGTCCACAATACGAATGCCGTCCCGCCCAAGATGCCGCTCCAGTTCATGTGTAGTGATCAAGATGCTGCGCGGGGCCATTGAAGAGTGCTCGGTATCGTCGTTTTGATCTTGTACACCGTGTAACCGTCGTGGACAATAGCGTGCCGCGGGACACGCCCGCACCAGCGATGCTGGCTAACTGGGAGTCGCAAAAGTGGAGAAGATAGTTGTCGGCCTGAAACGTGTGGTGGATTACAACGTTCGGGTGCAGGTCAAGAATGATGGCAGCGGTGTCGAGACGGATGGTGTCAAGATGAGCATCAATCCCTTCGACGAAATAGCCCTCGAGGAGGCGCTTCGCATCAAGGAACGCGGGGAAGCCAGCGAGGTTATTGTCGTGTCCATCGGTGCTTCCGAGGCGCAGCAACAGTTGCGCACGGGATTGGCCATGGGTGCCGACCGGGCCATTCTCGTCGAAACGGATGCAGCAACGGATGCCCTGACGGTCGCGCGCGTATTCAAGGCGATCATCGATCGTGAAAACGTCGACCTTGTCATTCTTGGCAAACAGGCTATCGATGACGACAACAGCCAGACAGGACAAATGCTGGCCGCAATCTGGGATCGACCGCAAGCCACGTTTGCGTCAGAGGTGGTTTTCGATGGCAGCGTCGCTAAGGTCACGCGTGAAGTCGATAGCGGTCTTGAGACGCTTGAGATCGATCTCCCTGCTGTCATTACCGTCGACCTTCGACTGAACGAGCCGCGCTACGTCAAGCTACCTGACATCATGAAAGCCAAGAAGAAGCCGCTGGATACCATCGCGCTCAGCGAGCTGGACGTCTCGCCTGCCCCACAGATCAAGGAAACCGAATTCAAGCCGCCCGAAGACAGACAGCGCGGCGTCATGGTGGACGACGTCGCGGGCCTGGTCGCCGCACTCAAAGACAAAGGACTCGTGTGATGGCAAAGATACTCGTAATTGCAGAGCATAATGGCGCAGCACTGAACCCAAGCACCGCGAAGTGCGTGGCGTGCGCTGCACAGATAGACGAAGCGGTGATTGACGTTGCTGTTCTTGGTGCGTCGGTGGCAGATGTTGCCGCCCAAGCTGCGCAGATCAAGGGTGTCAGTCGCGTGCTGACCATGGAACGCGCCGAGAACGATCCCGCAGTTGCGGCGATACTGGCGCCGCAAATTGTCGCCATGGCGGATGGCTACAGCCACGTGTTCGGTCCATCGACGGCCTTTGGCAAGGACCTGATGCCACGCGTCGCCGCCCTGCTCGGCGTAAACCAGGTCAGCGACATCATGAGCGTCGATGGCAGCCACAGTTTCAAACGGCCGATCTATGCCGGCAACGCCATCGTATCCGTTGAAGCACCGCAGGATAGCGTCGTCGTTGCAACAGTTCGGACGGCCTCTTACCAGGCGGCCGAAAGTGGCAATAGTGCGCCTGTGGAAAGCGCGGCAACCGACGTCGCGATTCCGTCGCACACCCGTTTCCTGGAGCTGAAGACTGGCGCCTCCGATCGCCCCGATTTGCAGGCCGCAGCAAAGGTCGTATCCGGTGGCCGTGCGCTCGGCAGCGAAGAGAATTTCGAAATTATTTACGCGCTTGCCGACAAATTAGGCGCAGCCGTGGGCTCATCGAGAGCCGCCGTCGATGCCGGCTACGTACCACCGGAGACACAGGTCGGCCAGACCGGGCAGATTATCGCGCCTGATTTGTACATCGCCATCGGCATATCGGGCGCCATTCAGCACATCACGGGCATCAAGGATGCCGGCACCATCGTTGCCATCAACAAGGACGAGGATGCCCCGATTTTCGAGGTCGCGGATATCGGCCTGGTTGGTGACCTGTTCGCCGTGGTTCCGGAGCTAACGAAAGCACTGAGTTAGCGAAGCACTGCCCTGCTCGCCCGACAAACGTTGCAGACAAGAAAAAAGGAGGGGTCCTTGAGGACCACTCCTTTGTCTGTCCGCTCTGCTTTCCTGATTACAGGGCGCCGAGGATGGCCTCAGCCTTACTAACCTCGAATGCGCCCGGCGCTTCGACGCCTACGTGTGTCGCTACACCGTCATCGACCACGATCGCGAATCGCTGGCCGCGCATACCCATGCCGAAGCCGCTGGCGTCCATCTCAAGCCCCAGGGCTTTGGCATACTCGCCGTTGCCATCGGCAAGCATCATAACGTCGTCTCCAACACCACGATCCTTGCCCCACGCATCCATAACGAAGACGTCGTTGACGGCCATGCAGGCGATTGTGTCGACCCCTTTTTCCTTGAGCGCTGCAGCCTGATCGACGAAACCCGGAAGATGGTTCATTGAGCACGTCGGTGTAAATGCGCCAGGCACCGAAACAAGCACTACCTTTTTCCCAGAGAACAAGTCATCTGTGGAAATTGCGCCAGGGCCTGCATCGGTCATCACGCCCAAAACTCCCGACGGCATTTTCTGGCCAGCTGAGATCGTCATCAAAATTACTCCTGTTGAGGTATTGAGATTCTGGGCGCAATCAGCAATGATTTTTCACCCGTATTGGACCGATTCTAGCAGGAAGAGAAATACTATGGACTTCGCGTTTACTGAAGAGCAGCAACTAATTCGTGATGCTGCTCGAGAATTCGCTCAAAAAGCAATAGCCCCGGTTGCGGCGGAGTTTGATGCCAGCGGCGAGTTCCCGCTGGAGACGATCCGACAAGCCGGCGAACTGGGCTTCATGGGTGTCGAAGTGCCGACTGAGTATGGCGGTTCGGAACTTGATTCGATTTGCTATGTGCTTGTCATGGAGGAGATTTCCGCGGCAGATGCCTCACACGGAACAATAGTTTCGGTCAACAATTCATTGTTCGGCGTGCCCCTGCTTGAGTTTGGCACCGAGGCCCAGAAGCAGACCTACTTGCGCCCGGTTGCGTCTGGTGAAGTCAATGGCGCCTATGCGCTGACCGAACCCCAGTCGGGCTCCGATGCTGCAACCATGCGCACCAAGGCCGAGCGTTCGGCTGACGGAACTAGTTACAAGCTCAATGGCAAGAAAGCATGGATCTCATCGGGGCCGGTCGCGCGCTACATGATCGTATTCACACAGACTGTTACGAGCGACGGGGACTCGATTGGCATCAGTGCTTTTGTTATTGATACGAAAGAGCCCGGCTTTAGAATCGGCAAGACAGAGCCGAAGCTCGGCATTCGGGCATCAGCGACCTGTGAGATTGAGTTTGATAATTACCTGTGTCCTGCGGAAAACCGCATCGGCGAAGAGGGTCAGGGCTTCAAAATTGCATTGACGGTTCTGGACGCAGGTCGCGTTGGTGTCGCCGCGCAGGCCGTTGGCATTGCACGTGCCGCGTACGAGGCTGCTGTTGGGTACTCCAGGGAACGCAAAGCGTTCGGCTCGGCAATCGGCAGCTTCCAGGCTATTCAGGGGAAGATCGCAGACATGAAGATGCGCATCGATGCCGCGAGCCTCCTCGTGTTACGCGCTGCGTGGTCGAAGGAAAACGCCAAGAAGACCGGCGCCAGGAATACGCTGAATTCCAGCATTGCCAAACTCTATGCGTCGGAGACCGCCATGTTCGTCACACACCAGGCGTTGCAGATTCACGGTGGCATGGGCTACAGCAAGGAACTGCCGCTTGAGCGTTACTTCCGAGACGCCAAGATTACCGAGATCTATGAGGGAACCAGTGAGATCCAGAGAATGGTGATCGGGCGGGCCGAGACCGGACTTCGCTAGCTAATGCCAGCCAGCGCTAGTAGTCGTTCTCGCCTACCTGCACGACGAGCCCGTCGAGTTCATCAGACACCTCGATCTGGCATGTCAGGCGGCTATTCGACTTACGTTCGAACGCAGCGTCCAGCATGCTGTCTTCCATGTCGTCTATTTCCGGCAGCTTGTCGAGCAATTGCTCGCCAATGTAACCGTGGCAGGTTGCGCAGGCACATGCGCCGCCGCACTCCGCGACAATACCGTCTATGTTGTTATTGATCGCACCTTCCATAACTGAATAGCCGTTCTCCACTTCTACTTCGTGGCGGGCTCCATCAGTCGTGACATAGATTATTTTCGGCATTGCTTCGGTCCAGGTTTTAATGAGGCACAATTTTAAGGGCGTTGACCGTTTCCGGTCAACGCCCTAATAGTTAGAAAAAGTTTTTTTCTCGGGCGGAGTGAGCGCGAGTGTGAGTGCTACTAGGCGCGCTGTGCCAGGGCCTTCTTCGCGTCGAGCTCCTGGCGCTTCTTGCGCGCCGCTTCCTCGGCCAGGCGAATCTGACGGTTGCGCTCGACGTCCGCGTCGATAACCTTGATCCACTGATTAGCCGTGCGCACTGAACGTGGTGTCTTACCCGCGCTGGCAAATGCCTTCTTCGCATCTCCATAGCGCTTCAGGTTGTAGAGGCACATACCCATGGAGATCTGCATATTGTCCGGGTTCTTGAGCCCGCCCTTGCGGATTGCATTATTTGCGGACTTCACACATTCACTGTAATTGCCCACATTCAGGTAAGCATTTGCAAGCCTCTGGTCCAGCTCGCCGTGTGTCGCCAGCTTCGCCGCGGCCTGCAGGGCCGGAATAGACTTCTCGTCTTCCATGGCCAGCATCCAGGCCTGTGACATCAGCCGATAGTTCTTCTCCGTCTTCGGCACGATGCCGGCGGCCATTTTTTCTTCCAGCAGTTTGCCGGCTTTGTACGGCACCTCAGCCTGCAGGAAAAGCTGCGCCATCGTTACGAACTCAGTGTCTTTTACCAGCATGCCTTGCGTATGAGCGGCATCGTAAGCGTAAATCAGCTTCTCATCCTCACCAAGCTCGGTGAACGCGCCTGCTAAGGACTTCCAGTAGCGCGCCTTGGGCCATTTGACCAGCAGAATTTTCTGGATGTCCCGCACCTTTGCGTAATTTTCCTGTTGGAAATAGGCAAAATTCAGAAGGCCATACCAGTCTTCCTTCAATGGCAGGCTGCGCTCTTCAGCAACGCGCATCGCATTTTCAATGGGCTCAACCATCTCTTTGTAGCGAGACAGGTTGTAGAGGATCTGTGCCTTGAGAACAAACGGCTGTGGCGCCGGGTTGGTTTCCAGCATGAACCACTTGTTCAGCGTCGTCAGCGCCCTTGGATAATCTTCTTCCATCGTGAGCAACTGTGCGACTGTGAAGGTCGCCTGCTTGGCCATTTGTTCCTCGAGGCTCGGGATGGCCAGCATCTTTTCGTAAGTGCGGATCGCGCCTTTGGTGTCATCCATGTTGTAGTAAACAAAACCAAGATAGTTCAGAACGTTGGCCTGTTCATACTCGGTGAGTTTGTCGGGGTTATACAAGGCGTTCAGCGATTTGAGGGCCCCCTTGTAGTCTTTGGCGTCGACTAGTTCCTGAGCCTTGGTTATTTTCTCGTAGACCGCTTTACTGACAGCCTGCGCCTGTTTGGTCTTGGTCTTGCCTCGATCTTCTTCGGTCGCTCTTTTCTGCTGCGCTTCTGCGCTGCCGACTGCCAACACCCCGGCAATCAATACCAGGCAAACCTTAGAAGCAATTTCACGATTGATTTTCATTTCAAAAAGGTCCTCATGGATGGCTGTTTCCCACTCTCACATGCAACTGGTTCTATTCCTCAATCTGGAATGAAATCCTCGTCTTCACCCCGGACACCTCGACAGGAACACCATCGACAACCCTGGGTTTGTACTTAAACTTCAGTACCGCGCGAGTGGCGGCACGCTCGAACAGGGTGCTGCTCGACTGCAGAACGATCGGGTCTCTCACCGTTCCGGCCGCTGTCACCGTGAACGAGAGATCGACAAAGCCCTCCAGGCCGCGCGACAAGGCGCGAGCGGGGTAAACCGGCGCGACACGAACGATCGGCAGGTAGTCACCCTCAGCGATATTCATGCCGCCAGGACCGGCGAGATCGGTGTTCGCGGACACCATGGGCGGTGCAACGTTGATCGTCGGCGCATCCGGGTTAATGTTGTCCAATTCCTGCGGAGGCGTCTCCGGCGGAGTCTCCGGAGGCTTCGGCGGCTTTTCGGGGGTCAGATCGGCAACGTTCAGATTCTCATTGCGTTTCACGCGGACGAATTCAAGCTTGTGGCGTTCACGAGGATCCGTCAGCGCCGTCTTACCGGTGACGATGAGCAGCTGCATAACGAACAGCAGGCTCAAGGTGATAATCGAGCCAATCACAATCGAAAAAATATAACGACCTAGCATGGTCCTGTGCTCCTCCGTGGACGAAGTCTGGCTACTACCAAGACCCACCTCCAAATATTATGACAACGATGCTGCCCTGGGGTTCCTAGCCATCATCCGTCGCGATTGAAACATTCGTTACTCCCGCGCCTTTGGCCGCTTCCATCACAATCACCAGGGTCTCGTGTGTCGATTCTTCGTCGGCCTGAATGACGATCGAACCTTTCGGATTCTCTGCGTGCAGCTGCGCAATCACGGCTCGCACAGCGCGAGGATCGCGTTTCTTTCGATCGATCCAGATCTCGTCATTGGGGCTTATTGCAATAAGGATCGACGCGTCGTCCTGACTTTCAGCGGTTACAGTATCCGGGCGTTCAATCTGGATACCTGCCTCCTTGATGAACGTTGCCGTTACGATGAAGAAGATCAGCATG
>CAYTTZ010000143.1:0-8044 GCA_964440945.1 uncultured Woeseiaceae bacterium | reverse complement strand
CCATCCCCTTGTCTTTCAACTGCTTATGGCGCCTTCTGGCCCGTTCCTCGGCGCTTGCCGTAAGGTAGATCTTGAGTCGCGCGCCGGCGAACACGTGGGTCCCCATATCCCGGCCATCCGCAACCAGGCCAGGTGCCTGTTGGAAAGCCCGCTGGCGCTCCAGAAGTGCCGCCCGAACGGCCGGTATCGCCGCTACCGCCGAGGCCCCGGCACCGGTATCCTCGGTTCGCACCTCGCCCGTAACGTCCTCATCCTGCAGCCAGATTCGCTCGGATCCGTCCCGATGGCTGTCAAATCGAACATCGAGCGTGCTGGCCAGTTCCGCCAGGCGGCTGGCATCATCCAGCGGCACGCCGGACTTTCCGGCAGACAGCGCCACGAGGCGATACAGTGCACCGCTATCCAGCAGGTGCCAGCCCAGCGCTTTCGCGACCCGATGCGCAATCGTGCCTTTGCCGGAGCCACTCGGTCCGTCGATGGCAATGACCGGAATGAGCTTGTTCGTCACGCGACGCCACCCTCGCAGCGGATGTCCGCGCCGATAGCCGCCATGCAATCCGCGAAACCCGGGAATGACGTATCGACAGCATCGACGTCCTTTACGACAACCGGGTCACTGGCGATCGTCCCGGCCAAGGCCAGGGACATTGCCACACGGTGATCGCCGAAACTCTCAACGGTGCCGCCTGTGAAACCCCCGCCGTGCACAACCGCACCGTCCGACGACTCATCGACGCTAATTCCCAGTTCGCGCATACCGGCTGCCATTGCCGCGATACGGTCGCTCTCCTTCACGCGAAGCTCACCAATACCGGAGAAAACAGTCTCGCCTTCAGCTGCCGCGGCGGCGACGAACAGCACCGGGAATTCATCGATCGCCAGCGACACCAGCGCCGGGTCAACCGTGCCTCCCCGCAACCGCGACGATCGTACGCGAATGTCTGCAACAGGCTCTTCGCCCAGCGTCCGCGAATTCTCGAGCACGATGTCCGCGCCCATCGCCTGCAAAATATCGATGACCCCGGTGCGTGTCGGGTTGATGCCGACGTTGGTAACAAGGATGTCAGCGCGCTCAGACAGAAGTGCGGCCAGGATGACGAAGGCGGCCGACGACAGGTCTGCCGGAACCTCGACGTGACAGGCCGACAGTTGCTGCCCACCCGCGATCGATATTTGATGTCCGTTCGTGCGTACGTCAGCGCCCATCGCGCGCAGCATACGTTCCGTATGATCTCGCGTAATAGCCGGCTCCGTAACACTCGTAGTACCCGTCGCGTAAAGCCCGGCCAGAAGCACAGAAGACTTCACCTGTGCGCTGGCGACCGGCATGTTGTAGTCAACGCCCTGAAGACCGTTGACGCTAAATACACGAAGCGGCGGTTTGCCGTCGTTACTTTCGATGCGTGCGCCCATCTGTGCAAGCGGCTTGATAATTCGACCCATCGGCCGCCCGCTCAATGAGTCGTCGCCGGTGAGCACACTATCGAACCCCTGCCCGCTTAAGAGGCCCGTCATCAGCCGAATAGCCGTTCCGGAATTGCCAAGATCGAGTGCCGCTGCCGGCGCCGCAAGCCCGTGCAGACCCACCCCCTGGATCGATATCTGCGTGGCAGCCGACTGCTCGATCACTACCCCCATGGAGCGCATAGCATGCAGCGTACAGAGGCAATCTTCACCGGCAAGAAAGCCACTCACATCACTACGACCTTGCGCAATGCTGCCCAGCATCAATGCACGATGTGAGATGGACTTATCGCCCGGTACCGTGACGTCGCCGTCGCCAACCCTTGATGGAGTTACGTTGAAATTCACGAAGTGAATGCCCTAACCGATTGCCTTCGGATAGGCACCCAGTACCTTGAATAATGAACTGCTTTTTTCGAGCTGTGCCAGTGCGTCGGACACTGGCGCCTCCTCGGCATGGCCTTCGATATCAATAAAGAAGACGTAGTCCCATTTGCGGCGCCGTGATGGACGCGACTCGATTCGAGTCATGCTCACACCGTGATCCGAAAGTGGCTGAAGCAGTTGGTGTAACACGCCTGCCCCGTCCCCTGTATCACTGGTGGATACCAGCAAGGTGGTTTTGTCCGCGCCGCTCGACGCCAGCAGCTTGCGGCCGACCACCAGGAAACGCGTCGCATTATCCGGTCGATCCTCAACGTTGTTCACCATGATTTCGAGCTCGTAAACATCGGCTGCAACTTCGGGACCGATCGCCGCGGTGCCATCCTCGTCGCGGGCGCGCCGAGCGCCAGCAGCGTTACTCGACATGCCGATCAACTCGACGTGCGGCAGGTTCTCGCGAATCCAGCCTCGACATTGCGCCAACGACTGCTCGTGCGCACAGATGCGGTCGATATTCTCAAGCCCCTTGAACTTGCTCATCAAGTGCTGTTCGATTTTGAGCTCGATCTCGCCCGCGATTTTCAGCGGCGATGTGAGGAACATGTCCAGCGTGTTATTGACGGACCCTTCGGTCGAGTTCTCGATCGGAACCACACCGAAGTCCGCAGCACCGCTTTCTACTTCCTGAAATACTTCGTCAATTGTGTGAAAAGGCAACGCCCGGACCGAATGTCCGAAGTGCTTGAAAACCGCCGTCTGCGTGAAGGTCCCTTCCGGACCGAGAAAGCCGATCTTCAGCGGCTCCTGCTGTGCAAGACAGGCCGACATGATTTCGCGGAAGAGACGCAGCATCTCCTCATCCCGCATCGGACCTTCGTTCCGATCCAGCACGGCTCGCAGAACCTCGGCCTCCCGCTCAGGTCGGTAGTAGTCCACCGCCGACGCAAGCTCGCCTTTGGCTATTCCCACCTGCTGGGCGATCTTCGCACGATCGTTGATCAGCGACTGAAGCTGCTCATCAATCGAGTTGATGCGGCGCCGAATCTCTGCCAGATCCGGTTTTGGCGATTTTTTATCCGACCGTGACATTCAATACCTGTAAGCGTCCTGATCCATTAATCCGCGACACCCGAAAACCGTAACGGAATCCTCAGGTTACAGGCTTACCGAGATTTCGCAACGTCAAAACACCTTGAATCGCGCCAATCTCTGACAGTAGCTCGGCGGTTGGCTCCTTATTAACGTCAACAATCGTGTAGGCGAAATCACCAACCGACTTGTTGAGAAGGTCTTCAATATTCAGGCCTGCATTCGCGAGTTCGGTCGAGATTTGACCGACCATGTTGGGAACATTGGCGTTCGCGACCGTCATACGCCACGCGTCGAGCCTTGGCAGGCGCGCCTCCGGGAAATTAACCGAGTGGCGGATATTGCCGTTTTCCAGGTAATCCTTGACGTTCTCCGCGACCATGACCGCGCAATTTTCTTCCGCCTCACTCGTCGAGGCACCGAGATGCGGTAATGCGACGACCTTCGGGTGAGCAATCAGTTCCGGCGTCGGAAAATCAGTAACGTAGGCATGTAGCTTGCCACTGTCCAATGCCGCCAATGCTGCCGCGTCGTCCACGACGCCACCACGCGCGAAGTTAATCAAGACCGCGTTGTCGTTCATCAATGCCAGTCGGTCGGCGTTCACCATGTTTCGGGTTGCGTCCATAAGGGGCACATGCACCGTAACGAAATCAGCGTGCTGAAAGAGCTGGTCCAATGTGTCTTCCTGCTGGACACCGGATGACAATTGCCATGCGTTTCGAACCGTAATCGAGGGATCAAATCCATCAACTTTCATTCCGAGGTCAAGCGCCGCATTGGCAACCTCCACGCCGATCGCTCCCAGGCCGACGACTCCCAGCGCCTTGCCCGGTAATTCGAAGCCGACGAACTGTTTCTTGCCCGCTTCAACGGCTTTGTTCAATGCATCGCCGGTCTCATTCAAAGAACTGACGTATTCCCGTGCATTGCAAAGGTTGCGAGCGCCGATCAGCATCCCAGCAATCGCAAGCTCTTTTACTGCGTTCGCGTTCGCGCCTGGCGCGTTGAAAACGGGCACACCGCGGGCACTCATAGCATCAATCGGAATATTGTTGGTGCCGGCACCGGCTCGGCCAATCGCCGCGACCGTGTCGGGAATATCCATATCATGCATATTTTGGGATCGTAGAAGAATCGCGTCAGGATGTGCGATTTCCGATGCCACCTCGTAGCGTTCGCGTGGCAGTCGGCGCAGCCCCTCGACCGCGATGTTATTAAGCGTTAGTACCTTGAACATGGTGTTACCCGTTAGATTTTTCGAAGTCGGACATGAAGTCGATCAACGTGTCGACCGCTTCTTCACTGACCGCGTTATAGATGGAGGCACGCATGCCACCGACAGAGCGATGGCCTTTCAAATTGGTCAGCCCTGCGGCGCTGGATTCCTCGAGAAACTTTCCGTCCAGCGAACTATCGGCGAGGATAAACGGCACATTCATCCACGAACGGCAGTCCATGTTGACCGGGTTGGTATAAAAGTCAGATGTGTCGATCGCCTCGTATAGCTTACTGGCCTTGCGCCGATTGACCTCACCCATGGCCGTAAGTCCACCCCGATCCTTCAAATACTGGAATACAAGATCCGCAACGTACCAGGCGAAGGTCGGCGGCGTATTAGTCATCGAATCCGATTCCGCATACGACTTCCAGGTCATCAGGTGGGCGTTATTCGGTCGCACCCTGTCCAACAGATCATTTCGCACGATAACGAGCGTGATACCTGCGGGACCAATATTCTTCTGTGCGCCGGCGTAAATTACGCCGAAGCGGCTAACGTCGATGGGCCGCGACAAGATTGTGCTCGACATGTCAGCAACAAGCGGTACGTCGCCACCCGGCACAAAATGAAACTCGACTCCTGCGATCGTTTCATTGGGCGTGTAGTGCAAGTAGGCAGCGTTGTCGCTGCGCTTCCAGGACGACTCTTCCGGAATGTAAGTGAAGTTCTTGTCAGAGGCGTCGGCTACTACCGTGGCATTGCAGAACTTGCCCGCCTCGCCAGCCGCTTTCTTGCCCCAGCTACCCGTTACGACGTAGTCCGCCGTATCGCCCACGCCGGTCAGATTCAATGGCACCATTGACATCTGGAGCGTCGCACCGCCCTGCGGAAAGAGCACGCTGTAGTCGTCAGGAATCCCAAGCAATTCCCGAACGTTTGCCTCCGCGCGAGCCGCCACCTCAACGAAATGCTTGCCGCGATGGCTGACCTCCATGACCGTCATGCCGGTACCTTGCCAGTCGGGAATATCGTTACGGATGGTTTCGAGAACTTCTAAGGGCAGCGCCGCCGGACCGGCACTAAAATTGAAAACGCGCGACATGTCGCTATGTTCCTGTGAGATTTGGGAGAGACCCAATTTTAAGCCCGCTATTGTTACGGTTTAACTACTCAAATGCACTATGAAAACACCGTAATGGAATATGGCTGGCGTGACGCTCGTGGGCAGGCCGAGAGCGCACCAAAACAGTGCGCTACTCGTCCTCTTCTATTCCCTCAATACGAGCCAGGCCGACGAGCCGCTGACCGCTTTCTACGCGAATCAGGCGCACACCCTGGGTGTTGCGTCCCATGATCGAGATGTCTTCGACGCCGGTGCGCACCAGCGTGCCGTTCGAGCTAATGAGCATGATCTCGTCTTCATCTTCGACCTGGATGGCACCCACTGTCCTGCCGTTGCGGCCTGTCGTCTGAATCCCGATCACACCTTGCCCACCACGACCCTGCACCGGGAATTCTTCAACGGACGTGCGCTTTCCGTACCCGTTTTCAGTGGCGGTCAGGATCAGCCCGTCCCGCATGATGGTCAGCGCGATAACTTCATGACCGCTTGGCAGCCTGATCCCACGCACACCCGCGGCCCCGCGTCCCATCGGGCGGACATCGGATTCCGGGAAACGTATCGCTTTGCCGTGGCTCGCAACCAGCAGAATCTCTGCGGTGCCATCAGTCAGCGCCACGTCGACAAGCTTGTCTTCGCCCCGCAGATCGACAGCGATGATGCCGCTTGCCCGGGGTCTCGAGAATTGCTTCAGCGGCGTCTTCTTGACGGTGCCAGCCGACGTTGCCATGAATACGAAATGGCCTTCGTCGTATTCCCGAATAGGCAGAACCGCGTTGATTCTCTCGTCCTTCTCAAGCGGCAGCAGGTTCACAATAGGTTTGCCGCGTGAACCGCGGCTCGCTTGTGGAACCTGGTAGACCTTGAGCCAGTACATTTTGCCACGGCTGGAGAAGCACAAAATCGTGTCGTGTGTATTAGCAACGAACAGGTTGTCTATGAAATCTTCATCTTTAACCTTGGTTGCCGAACGGCCTCGACCACCGCGTTTTTGCGCCTGGTAAACATCGATCGGCTGAGCCTTTGCGTAACCACCGTGCGAGAGCGTTACGACTACCTCCTCCTCCGGAATGAGGTCCTCAACACTCAGGTCCGAATGATCCTGCACAATCTCGGTGCGGCGCTCATCGCCGTAGTTTTCACGAATCTCGAGGAGCTCATCGCGAATCACCTGGATGAGGCGATCCGGGTTCGACAAAATATCAGAAAGATCTTTAATTTTAACCAATATCTCTTTGTATTCTTTAACTATTTTCTCTTGCTCGAGACCTGTCAGGCGGTGCAGGCGGAGATCGAGAATGGCCTGGGCCTGCACGGCTGACAGCCGGTACTCGCCGTCAATAAGGCCGCTGCCGGGCGCCAGCTCGTCAGGGCGCGTATCCGTATCGCCGGCGCGTTCGAGCATCCCGGTGACTTCGCCAGGCGTCCATGCCCGCGCCATCAATCCAACCTTCGCTTCGGCCGGCGACGCTGAACTTTTTATAAGCGCGATAACGTCGTCGATATTCGCCAGGGCTACCGTCTGCCCTTCCAGTACATGAGCACGATCACGCGCCTTACGAAGATCAAATATCGTTCGCCGGGTGACCACTTCGCGGCGATGCGCGAGGAACGACTCGAGGATCTGCTTCAGGTTCAGCAGTTTCGGCTGGCCGTCGCGAAGCGCGACCATATTGATGCCGAAGACAGTCTGCAGAGCCGTGTGTTTATAAAGGTTGTTCAGAACAACGTCGCTAATCTCACCGGTGCGTAGCTCGATGACGATGCGCATACCGTCCTTATCGGATTCGTCACGCAACTCGCTGATGCCCTCGATACGCTTCTCGCGTACAAGGTCCGCAATCTTCTCGATAAGGCGAGCTTTATTGACCTGGTAAGGCAGCTCGGTGACCACGAGGGCCTCTTTGCCACGGGCGTTGATCTTCTCGATGTGCGTGCGCCCACGGATGTGGACGCGTCCTCGTCCGGTGCGGTAAGCCGAGTAAATACCCTGCGCGCCGTTGATGATCCCTGCTGTCGGGAAATCGGGCCCCGGGATGTGCTCCATCAGCCCCGGTGTATCGATCGCCGGGTTTTCAATCATGGCCATGCAGGCATTGATGACCTCGGTCAGGTTGTGGGGCGCGATATTGGTCGCCATACCGACCGCAATACCCGATGAGCCGTTGACCAGCAGATTGGGGATGCGCGTCGGCATAACCGAAGGTTCGCTCTCGGAACCATCGTAGTTTTCGACGAAATCGACCGTTTCCTTTTCTATGTCCGCGATCAGCTCATGCGCGATCTTCGACATGCGAACTTCCGTATAACGCATGGCAGCCGGCGAGTCGCCATCGACCGAGCCGAAGTTACCCTGGCCGTCGACCAGCATGTAACGCATCGAGAACGGCTGAGCCATGCGTACGATCGTGTCGTAGACGGCCGAATCACCGTGCGGATGGTATTTACCAATCACATCACCGACAACGCGAGCGGACTTCTTGTAGGGTTTGTTGAAGTCATTGCCCAGTACACGCATCGCATGCAGGACTCGTCGGTGGACCGGCTTGAGTCCGTCCCGAACATCGGGCAGGGCCCGCCCTACAATCACGCTCATCGCGTAGTCAAGATAGGACTGCTGCATCTCCTCTTCGAGACTTACAGACAGTAATTCCTGAGCAACTTCAGCCATAGTTTCCTACTTTTCTTGGCTCAAACCTCCAGCGCGACCCCGTTCAAAAGAGCGGGCTCAGTGAGCTGATTTTGGCTGGAATTCAAGCGAACAA
>CAYTTZ010000142.1:0-8066 GCA_964440945.1 uncultured Woeseiaceae bacterium | reverse complement strand
CACATTGATGTTCCTGCTTTTTACTGTAGCGAGCGCTGCGGCGATTGTATTCCTGGTACAGGAATTCGGTGGCGTTCCTAACATTGTCGAAAAGCTGGTCGGCATTGAACAGAAACGCGACCTGATGTCATGGCATGGCACGATCGGCCCGGGTACCGAATGGCCGACGGCGATGGATTACCTGATCTGGGCCATCGTCATCGACATCAGCTGGATGCTCGTCTACATGGTCAGTCCGTGGCAATCGAGTCGCCACCAGATGGCGAAGAACGAGCATGTCGTCATTCGCTCCGCCGTGATCGCGGCCCTGGTCGTTGCGATACTGCAGGTCATGGTTTACGGGATGGGCGTGGTTATCAACTTCGGTAATCCGGCGATCTCGCCACCGGAAAGCGCAATGATCTGGGCCTCGCTGCATATGTTGCCGAAATTCCTCGGTGCATTGATGCTCGCCGGCATCATGGCCGCAGTCCTGTCATCGGCGTCGACGTTCCTGTCGCTGGTCGGGTTTAGTGTCAGCAACGATATCGGCATTCATGAACAGGGCAACGAAGCGAAAACGCTGCGTTTCAGCCGTATCATGATGCTGGTCGTCGGCGGAGTGGCGCTTGGCGCGGCGCTGGTTTTTCCGCCGCAGATCTTCTGGTTGACGACTTTCATTGCGACCGTATTTGCTTCCTCGTGGGGTCCCGTCGGCCTGATGGCGATCTGGAGTAAGCGTATTACCGAGCAAGCCGCGTTCTGGGGCATGCTGACTGGGCTTGCGTTCAACACAGTGCCGAAGTTTTTCGTATTTATCGGCATGCTGACGCTGCCGTCGTATCTCAATCCGGTCATTATTGGTGGTGTGATGAGCTTGGCGGTGACGATCGTCGTGTCGCGATTTACGACGGTCAGCGATGCCGAGGCGGCGTATCTCGAGCAGCTGCACATCCGGCCAGTTGAGGAGGTCGGTCTCCGACGGACGCGCACAACACTTATCGCTCCCGTCGTCGTGATGCTTGTCAATGGGGTGCTGGCGCCGGTAATGCTGACCCTGTACTACGTGATCCCCTACCAGCGAGCGACAGGAACATTGCGTCCTGACGGAACGCTTGACTGGGCGACCGGTGAAATGGCGCTGATGATTAGCTGGAGCGTTATCTGGATCAGCGTCGCTGTGTTTGCATTTGCTTATATTCGCAAGGCATATACGCCGATCAGTAGTCAGGCGGCGGCGTAGCCCGCGCCCGGTCGGGTGTCCAGAAAGGTTTCTTTTTGCGGACGCATTTGACCACCCGACTGTACTGCCGAAGTTCTTTCTCGTAGTAGATCTCCGCCCAGAGTTCGCCTTCCAGGTGCTCTGTCCTGATCATTGCGAGGGCGAGGTTTGCTTTCACGGCAGGTGACCACATGGCCGATGTCACGTAGCCGATCTCTCGGGTGCAGCGCTTGTTGCTGTATATGTACGAGCCTTCGGCCGGTCGGTTACCCTCGATATCAAGTTTTGTCAGCGTGTATTTTGGTCCGCGCTGCTTTTCTTTCAGCAAGGCGCTGCGACCGCTGAAGTGCGGTTTCTTGAAATCAACAAGCCAACCCAGGTTTAACTCGAACGGTGTCTGATCGTGCTCCAGGTTGACTGTTCTGAGGGCTTCATTGAATTCCATTGCCGGCATGATAAAAGCGGCTTCGAGCCGGGCCATGTTGGTGGCGGCCTCGCCATAGGGTTGAATGCCGTAATTCTCGCCGGCGGCGTAGAGCTCATCCCAGAGTTCGAGGGCCAGTCCCGGCCGAATCCAGAGCTCGTAGCCGAGATCGCCGGTAAATCCGGTGCGCGACACCATGAGCGTGTCGCCATGAAATGGAAATTGCCTGATCTCAAACGGTTTAGCGGTCTCAATCCCGTCGAGTCCCATTTTTTTGAGAACGGTGCATGACGTCGGCCCTTGAAAGGAAAGTGCGGCCAGGTCATCGGTGATATCCGTGACGGTGACATCTCCGAATCCGAACGCGCTCTTTGCCAGCCACGCAGTGCAGGGACTTCCACAGGTGAGCATGAAGTTGTCGTCAGCAAGTTTGAAGATTGTGCCATCGTCGATCATGCGCCCTTCGTCCGTGCACCAGACGCAATAAGCGACGCGGTTGAGCCCGATTTTCCTGACATCGCGGGTTACCATGCGATTCAACATGGTTTCCGCATCACGGCCACGTATCTCATACTTCTGCATCGGCGTAATGTCGTAAGTCGCACACTGATTGCGAACGCAGAAGTATTCGTACTCTGCATCGTAGTAATACTCAGCGAACTTGTAGCCATTCCAGGCGGACCACGCCCCGCGAATATTCAGCACCTCTGCCCGGGGGTAGAAGGGCGAAAGTTTCAGGCGCTCGCCAGCGTAAGGGTCTGTCGTAGTCATCGTCTACTCATCGTAAAAGTCGTCTTTGGGCACCGTGTTGGTCCGACGTAGGTCCATGAGAATCTCGCGCGCCGCGTTCGCGCCACAAACGGCAGAGACGCCGCCCCCCGGATGCGTTGATGAGCCGCACATGTAAAGATTTTTCACCGGCATGCGGTATTGGCCGTAGCCTGGGAACGGTCGATTGAAAAACAGCTGGTCGATTGTGAGCTCGCCCTGAAAAATATTGCCCTCTGTCAACCCGATCTCGTTTTCGATTTCATGCGGCGTACGAATCTCCATGTGTACGATCAGATCCCTGAATCCGGGACTGTAGCGTTCGATCTTGCTGATCACGGATTCGCCGAAGGCGTCACGTTTTTCCGGCGTCCATGGTCCATCGGCCAACTTTGGCGGGCAGTACTGCACGAAATTCGACATCCAGTGTTTGCCGGCCGGTGCGACGGTCGGATCCCACGCAGATGGAATGACCGACTCGACGAAGGGGTCGTCGGACCAACGACCCCGTTTCCAGCAGTCGTACGCTCGCTCCATGGTTTCCAGGGAGCCCGTGAATCCCTGGCCGCCCCGGTTGAGGTAACGATTCTCGGGTACGCCCGTAAATTTGGGTAATCCCGACAGCGCAATATTGACCTTGCCGGAGGAGCCACGGATCTTGAAATTCTTTGCTCTCTCGTAAATGCCGTCCGGTAGGTCATCCTTGTTCATGACGCGAGTAAACGTTCGCTTGGCATCGAGGTTTGACACGACAATGCGGGCTCGAATCTCGTCGCCGTTCTCGAGCACGACGCCAACAGCTTTGCGATCCTCTACCAGCACCTGGCTTACTCCGGCATCGGTTCGAATCTCGCCACCGTGTTCTGCGACGGCGCCGGCTATAGCTTTGGAGATGGCGCCCATGCCGCCGCGCGCGAGTCCCCACGCACCAATGCTGCCGTCGACATCGCCCATGACGTGATGCAGCAAGATATAGGATGAGCCCGGTGAGTAAACACCCAGCGCTGTGCCGATGATGCCGGGGCTGGCCATCGCCGCCTTGATCATGTCATTTTCGAAATAGTCTTCGAGGTATTCGGCTGCGCTCATCGTGAAAAATCGTACGTACTCGTAGATTTCTTTCTCGCCCAGTGCCCAGAATTTCTTCGCCAGCCAGAGAAGCTCCATGACGTCGCGCGGTTTGAACGATGTCGGTTCGGGCGGCGTTCGCATCAGTGTCTTGCGAATGAGTTGCGAATAACGCGTCAGGTCCGTCTGAAATCGATGCATTGCGTCGGCGTCGTGCGGCGAATGACGTTTGAGCTCGAGGTGCGCAGCCTCTTCATCGTGATAGGAAAACAGCCGCTCGTCGCCATCTCCGAAGTTGACGGTGCCGAGGTAGGGCACCAGTATCAGGCCGTGACGCGCGAGATCCAGGTCGCGGTGTATGGCTTGTCGCATCATGCTGCACACATAGGAGCAGCTGGAGTAGATCCAGCCTTCTTGCAGCTCGCGGGATACCGCGGCGCCACCGATGTAGTTGTTTTTTTCGAGTACTACGACGTTGAGTCCCGCTTTCGCGAGGTACGCTGCATTGGTAAGGCCGTTGTGACCCGCACCGATTATGATTGCGTCGTAGCTGTTCATCGGAGAATCTCGTGCGCGGCGTTGTGCCCGGCTGCACCCGTGATGTCGCCTCCGGGATGGCAGCCCGCACCACACAGGAACAATCCCGGGAGGGGCGTGCTGTATTGTGCGGCGCCGTACGTGGGTCGCATCATCAGCATTTGGTCCATCGCAAATTCGGTGTGATGCCAATGGCCGCCGGTCACGTAGTACTTCTGTTCCAGGTCGGCCGGAGTCAGGAACTCGCGGTGGAGGATCATTTCGCGAATCCGCGGCGCGTATTGAGCGATTGTGTCGATGGCTCGTTCGCACATCTGGCTACGAGCCTCATCGGTCCATCCGCCTTTCTTCTTGTACGGTACATACATGACGTGAGCGGACAGTACGTGTTGGCCGCCGGGAGCGTATGAGGCGTCGTGAGTACTCGGGATAGCGATTTCCATAACCGGATTCGCAGGGCATTCGCCGTATTTGGCATCGTCGAACGCAAACTCGATAGCGTCCAGCCCGGGGCCGATTATCATGCGACCGTCGCATGAATCGAGTCCGTTAAATTCAGGCACATCGTTGAGCGCGAGATGCAATTTCGCGACATAGCCATCGCATCGCAACCGTCGTATCCGATTCGTGAATCCGATATCGAGGTTCTCTACACCGACGAGATCGAGGAAGGTTCTTTGTGGATCCGCCGCCGAAACTACGCGATCGGCATGAATCTGCTCACCGTTTTCAAGCTGTACGCCTTCGACGAAAAGCCCGTCGGCATTGCTGTCGGTCAGGATACGACCGACGGGTGAGGTGTACCGGATCTCTGCGCCCGATGCTTCGGCCGATGAACACAATGCACTGATGAGGCCCGTCATGCCGCCTGCAGGAATTGCGTGGGCGCCCCGCGACTCTTCGGCCATGCGATAAAGCATGGCTAGTACGGCACTGTTAGGCGATCGTGGCGCCAGTTTTGCGCCGATGAGCCCGTCCCAGCTCAACGTGGCCTTGAGGAGGTCACTATTGAAATACTCATCCATAAGGTCACGAGCGGGGAGGGAGGCGACCCGCAGGAATTCCTGCATGTCTTTTTTGCCGATGCGCCTGACGTTCAGGCCAATATGGGCAAACGTCAACAGGTCCGCGAGGCTGGTGCTGCCTATACGTGGCATCGTCTTCAGCCAGAATGGCTTCAAGACATCAGCGAAGCGATGCATCAGTCGGGCGTAGTCCTTGTAGGCGCTCGCGTCCTCGGAGCCGGTGCCGCTTACGCCTCCCTGGTGCACGATGACATGCTCCTGGTCGACGCTCAGCCCAATGGTGGGCAATACGTTCGATGCCCCTCCATGGCCGTGCGATTCCAGGTCGAGGTCGCTGGAGATCTTGCCGGAGAAGTGGCTGACCGAGTGTGCTACCGATGCGTGAAAGCCTGGATGGAATTCACGGTTTGCGGCCAGCCCGCCTGCGGCATCGGATGCCTCAAGCACGAGAACACGTTGACCTCCTCGTGCCAGGTAAGCGGCACAAACCAGGCCGTTGTGTCCGGCGCCAATAATGACCGAGTCGTATCGATCCAATTCTGTAGGCCTTCTTGTTTTTATCCCCATTGCCTACGCTAGTCACCGCACACGGGCAAGACTTCCGCGCCTACACGCTGAGGAATCATTACTCGCGCAGGCAACGCATGGCTGCATCTCGGCGCAACGCCAGAGCCGTATCATGTGTCATGTCAGCAAGGCTCTGACGCAAAGACCCTGCCATCAGAAGGAATTCGGTGCGGATTCCTGATCGGCGGGTTCGCTTCGATCTGCCTCATCCATCGCGACCTTGACCAGCAAGCGGCTCCGAGCGAAGTCGATGACGAAGTCGCGTTGTGTGAACAGGCCCGCGCCCAGTATCACGGCCGGACTGCCGTTTAGCATCAGCGTTTCAAAGATCTCAAGATCGGCTATCGAGAAAGTCTCGTTGCGCCAACGAATGTTGGCGGTGGTCACTTCGTCTGCGCCGAACCTGGCGACATCAGGCGAACTTTCAAGGGCGCCGGTGATCTGTTCATTGCGGCGTACGTTAGGTGGGAGAATACCCAGGCTGCGAGCTCCCGCCCAGTTCATGATGTTCAGTCCGGCACCCAGGTCGAACAGTGCCGATATCTTTCGACCGTCAATCTCAATGTCGATAAAGTAGAGTGCTGCACCCCTTTCGCCAACGCGCTCAAGTTCTAGCGGCACAGAGGCCCAGCCGCGATACGACCTGCGGGCAACCAGATCCGGCGGATACAGACGTACGACGCGATCCTTGGTCGAGAATCCGACGGCAAACCGCTGCAGGAAATCGATACCGAGAACCCCGTCAATACTCCTGCCAGCCTCGGTCAGGCCAGGTAGCGATACGATCCTGGGTTTCAGCCAGGCTTCGCGGCCAACCTCAAGGCGGTCTATGTGAAGCAATGGGAACTGCCCGGAGGCGACAGCGCCATGGACAACGACCGCTTTACCTGGAATAGACTCGAGGGCGAGTTCGTCACGCAACTCATCGAAAACCGCGGAGATACTCGCGCCGGTGTCCAATGCGAAATCAAATGGCCCCTCGCCGTTGATGCGGGCTTCAATGACAATGCGCCCGCTTGCTTGTATGCGGTATGGCGTCATCGCAAGCGCGCCATCCAGATCAAGCGTACCGGCGCAACCAGACAGTGCCAGCAACGCCGCTAGCTTCAAAAAATTGAGATACCGCCTCACGCAAGAGATCATACCCCCGATCATTCAGGTACGGTAAGTTAAACTAAGGGCAGTTTGTTGCTTCGCAAAAGAGACGTCCCGGACGGCACGAGCTTTTCGAAAGCATGTGTCTTGGCAACGAGCCGATCGTGCCAGCGCAGCAAGCAAGCTTGTTCAAACCTGCATAGCGGGCGAATCTGCGATGGCAGGAAAACAAAAGAGGAAGCAGCGATGAAACGATTAGGACTTCTGGCCGCACTGGCCTTCACGTTTTCGGTATTGGTATTTCCATCTCATGTGCTCGCTGATGAGGTCGAGCCCCAGAAGGCCGTATTGATCACTGGTGCCAGCACGGGCATTGGGCGCAATGCCGCCGAACGTCTCGCAGCCGCCGGCTATTTTGTTTACGCAGGCGCTCGTAAGGCAGCGGATCTCGATGAGCTAAACAAGATTGACAACATCATGGCCGTGCGCCTCGATGTCACCAGGCAGGATGAGATTGATGCGGCGGTAGCATTGATTCGCGAAGAAGGGCGGGGCTTGTGGGGTATCGTAAACAATGCTGGCGTCAATGTGGTCGCGCCCCTGATTGAAGCCGATGTGTCCGAGCTGGAGTTCCTGTTTGATGTGAATCTCTACGGCGTGTTTCGTGTCACCAAGGCGTTCGCGCCCCTGCTGGTTGAATCGAAGGGTCGCATCGTAAACATCAGCTCGATATCCGGCTTTCTGTCAGGCCGTGGCTACGGCATGTACTCGGCGAGCAAGCATGCCCTGGAGGCTTACACCGACTCTCTCGCGAAGGAAATGGAGGAGCTCGATATATTTGTCGCCGCAATTGAGCCGGGTAACTTCGCTTCAGATATCGGGTTGACCCGTTGCAAACGGCGACTGGCGGATACCGATGCCGAGCCCTACGTCTATTTTGAAGAGCGCCGCCAGCAACTGCTGGCCAGGTGCCGCGAGCGGCTGGAAGCCGGGGTTGAAAACGAAGGCACGCCTCCTGACGCGGTTGCTGCAGCGATTGAGCGCGCATTGTTTGATGAAAACCCGAAAGATCGTTACCTGGTTGTGCCGCGCCAGGTCGAGGCCGGCTGGACGATGGCAAAGGTGATGGAGGAGATGCTGTCCCTGAATGCCCGCCACGACCATAGCTACACACGCGATGAACTGATCGAGCTAATGGATGCATTCTGGCCGTTCGCGGTTGGCGAGAAATCCTTCGATGACGAAGCATCTGATGCTGAGATGCGGTCGTTCTTTCAAAGCTGGGCGACCCGACAGGGGAAGGCGGCCGAATAGACTGGTTCCGGACAAACGAGACGTAATTTACGGACGAACGCCTGAGATACTCGGTGCCTGAGGCCGC
>CAYTTZ010000141.1:0-8107 GCA_964440945.1 uncultured Woeseiaceae bacterium | reverse complement strand
TTATTGGGCATTGTAAAAGCAGGGCATCATGGCAGGACATAGTAAATGGGCGAATATCCAGCACCGTAAGGGTGCGCAGGATAAAAAGCGCGGCAAATTATTCACCAAGCTGATTCGTGAAATCACGATAGCGGCGAAGATGGGCGGCAGCGATCTGGAGGCCAACCCGCGGCTGCGCCTCGCCGTCGATAAGGCGAAGTCCCAGAGCATGCCGAAGGATAATATCGAGCGGGCAGTCAAACGCGGCGCCGGCGAGACCGAGGGGGCCGACTACCTGGAGATTCGCTATGAGGGATACGGTCCAGGTGGCACGGCGGTCATGGTGGCCTGCCTGACGGACAACCGGAACCGCACGGTCGCGGACGTACGGCATGCATTCGCCAAGTTCGGCGGCAACCTGGGTGCGGATGGCTCGGTTGGCTACCTGTTCAACCAGGTCGGGCAGTTGCTGTTCCCGGAAGGCAGCGACGAGAACGCCGTGATGGAGGCGGCGATCGAGGCCGGCGCCGAGGACGTGATTGTCGACGATGACGGCTCGATCGAAGTTCTGACTGACCCGGGCGAGTTCGAGACCGTCCGCGACGCCATTCGTGAGGCCGGTCTGAATGTCGAGGCCGCAGAGGTCACCCTGCGAGCCTCAACGAGTGCAGCGCTCGAAGTGAAGGAGGCAGGATCAATGATCAAGATGCTTGAGATGCTTGAGGATCTCGATGACGTGCAGGACGTCTACAGCAACGCGGATATCAGCGAAGACGTACTGGCGCAGATCGAAGCCGGCAGTTGAGACAAAGCAAGCGCATATTGGGGATCGATCCAGGTTCGCGCCTGACGGGCTTCGGCGTGCTCGATTTCTGCGGCGATACGCCCACCTACGTGACCAGCGGCACGGTCGCGAGTATGGACGGGGCATTCGCCGACCGGCTGCGCCAGATATTCGATTCGGTCAGCCGCATCGTGCTGGAGTACCGGCCCGATATCGTAGTGATTGAGAGCGTCTTCATGCACAAGAATGCCGGCAGCGCTCTGAAACTCGGCCACGCGCGCTCAGCGGCCATTTGTGCCACGTTTCAGCATGATCTCGAGGTCTTTGAATACGCACCCCGCGAGATCAAGCAGGCGGTCGTGGGTACCGGCGCAGCGACCAAGGAACAGATTCAGCACATGGTCGTGTCGATCCTGAAGCTCGGCGGCACACCGGCGCCAGATGCCGCTGACGCGTTGGCGGCGGCGCTGTGTCATGGCAACCAGCGACGTGTACACGCGCAGCTTGGCACCGGCAACGCGATAGCGGGACAGCGATGATCGGTTCACTGCGTGGCCAGTTAATCCAGAAGCAGGCGCCGCAGGTCGTTGTCGAGTGTGGTGGTGTCGGCTATGAGCTCGAGATGCCGATGTCGACGTTTCTTGATCTGCCGGAAGTGGGCAGCAAGCTGTTTCTCTACACGCATCTCGTCGTTCGCGAGGACGCGCAGATCCTGTATGGCTTCACGACGACCGACGATCGCCTGCTATTCCGCACGCTGCTCAAAGTGAATCGTGTTGGTGCAAAGATGGCGCTTGGCGTCCTGTCCGCAATGACGGCGAATGATTTTCGGCGTTGTGTGGAATACGAGGACACGACCACTCTCTCGAAAATCCCCGGCGTCGGCAAAAAGACTGCCGAACGGCTTATCATTGAAATGCGGGATCGGATCGACAAGGTACTGCCAGCGGCGCCTGGCGCAAAGACCGTAAGCCCGGAGGCCAATGCGCGTGCTGAGGCCCTTGAAGCGCTGGTGTCTCTTGGCTACAAGCCGAACGAGGTCAGCAAGCTCATTGGCAAACTCGATACAAACACATTGTCGGCCGAGGATATTATTCGGCAGGCCTTGAAACAGGCGGCTCGCTAGCATGGCAGGTATCGAACACGATCGACTGACGAGCGCCGAGCCGGTGGCCGAAGACAAGACCTTCGACCGGGCGATTCGGCCAAAGACGCTCGAAGACTACCGCGGGCAGCCCGGCGTCAAGGCGCAGATGGAGGTCTTCATCGAGGCTGCTCGGCGTCGCTCTGAAGCACTGGATCATCTGCTGATATTCGGTCCGCCCGGGCTCGGCAAGACGACGCTTGCACATATCGTCGCCAACGAAATGGACGTGAACATGCGGCAAACCTCGGGTCCGGTCCTCGAACGGCCGGGCGATCTCGCGGCACTGCTGACCAACCTCGAACCGAACGACGTCCTGTTCGTCGACGAGATTCACCGCCTCAGCCCCGTGGTCGAGGAGGTGCTGTACCCGGCGATGGAGGACTTTCAGCTGGACATCATGATCGGCGAAGGTCCTGCCGCTCGTTCTATCAAGCTCGACGTGCCGCCATTCACGCTGGTTGGCGCGACGACACGGGCCGGCCTGCTTACGTCACCGCTGCGCGATCGTTTCGGCATCGTGCAGCGCCTCGAGTTCTATTCCAGTATTGATCTTGAGGCTATCGTGAATCGATCAGCCGGAATCCTGAATCTTCCGATCGAACAAAAAGGCGCGTCGGCCATCGCCACGCGTTCGCGCGGCACGCCGCGTATTGCGAATCGACTGCTGCGTCGCGTGCGCGATTTTGCGGAGGTTCAAGGTGACGGAGTAGTTACCGGCACCGTCGCGGAAGGCGCCATGGATGTGCTGCAGGTCGATCCGCACGGCTTCGACGCGATGGACAGGCGGCTGCTGCAGACTATTATCGAGAAATTCGACGGTGGCCCGGTTGGCATCGAAAGTCTCGCGGCAGCGATCGGCGAGGAGCGCGGCACCATCGAGGATGTCATCGAGCCGTTCCTCATCCAGCAGGGCTTCATGATGCGCACGGCGCGCGGCCGAGTGGCTACGAGCAACGCTTATTTGCATTTCGGCCTGTCGCCACCGCAGTCGTCTGCGAACCAGGAGCTGCCGTTTGAAGGCGGCTGACAACAAACCCTTTGGGTGGCCGGTACGCGTTTACTACGAGGATACGGACGCTCAGGGCGTTGTTTACTATGCCAACTATTTTCGGTTCCTCGAGCGCGCGCGTACCGAATGGCTGCGTTCGCTCGGTGTCGACATGGTGCGGCTGATGGATGAGGAACGCCGCATCTTCGTTGTGGCCGAGGTGCAGGCGCGCTTCCTGGCGCCGGCTCGCCTCAGTGATGAACTAATCGTGACCGCTCGGCTTGAGAAACTCACGCGAGTAACTTTCGACATCGAGCAGAATATTTATCGAGATAATGTCGACGGTGAAAAGCTGATTGAAGCCACAGTCAAAGCGGCCTACCTGGATGCCGATACGATGCGGCCGAAACGAATACCACCCGCCTTATTTGGGGAAGTGAAATCATGAATGACAACCTGTCCGTTATCGGGCTATTAATCCACGCGAGCCTGCCGGTGCAAGCAGTGATGTTGCTGTTGGTTATCGCGTCGCTGATGTCCTGGAGCATCATCTTTGGCAAGCGGCGACTCATTCGCCGCACCAGGAATGCCTCCGATGAATTCGAAGCGGCGTTCTGGTCCGGTGGCGACCTGAATACGCTCTATAGCAGCGCGACGCGCGCCAAGGGCGGCAGCCTCGGCATGTCGAGTATTTTCGAAGCCGGCTTTCGTGAGTTTAATCGCGCGCTGCAGGCAGGCGGTAGCAGTACCGACAGGATTGTTGAAGAGTGCCGTCGCGCTATGCGGGTTGCGCAGATGCGCGAAGTTGACCGGCTCGAGCAGGGGCTGGCGACACTTGCCACGGTTGGTTCAACAAGCCCCTATGTTGGCCTGTTCGGCACGGTTTGGGGAATCATGGGCGCCTTCATGAAACTGGCAGATCAGGGAGCCGCGACACTGTCCGTTGTGGCGCCGCCGATCGCCGAAGCCCTTATCGCTACGGCCATGGGCCTGTTTGCGGCCATCCCGGCCGTAATCGCCTATAACCGCTATGCCGACAAGGTGGTGCGGCTGGAATACCGCTACGACGGCTTCACCGAGGAATTCTCGAGCATCCTGCAGCGGCACGCGCGCAAGAAGCAGGCAGGCTGACATGGCGACACCGCTGCAGAAACGCAAACTCATGGGCGAGATCAATGTCGTGCCGTACATCGACGTCATGCTCGTATTGCTGGTGATCTTCATGGTGACGGCACCGCTACTGACCCAGGGGATCGAGGTCGACCTGCCAAAGGCCAACGCGGCGCCAATCCAGGATGTGGAGGATCAGGATCCGCTGGTGCTTAGCGTCGACGCCGACGGCAACCTGTATTTGAACGCAGGCGATGATGAAGACAAGCCCACCAGCGGCGAGGAGATCAGAAGGCGCGTCGGTATTGTACTCGGCGAGCAGCCAAAGACCCCGGTGCTGGTGAAGGCGGATCGCGCCGTGCCCTACGGTAACGTCGTCGGTGCCATGGTCGTGTTGCAGCAGGCAGGTGCACAGAGCATCGGCTTCGTCACCGATCCGCTGGACACATACCCCATTCCGGAGTAGACCGCCGCGTGATTCGCGACGACCACAATGTTATCCCCATCAGTATGGCTGTGCTGCTGCACGTCGTGCTGTTCGGTTCCATGCTGGTCGTCTTCGATATCTCCCGAACGATGCCGATCACGCCGCTGGCGATCCAGGCGACCCTCGTTACCGAGATCCCCAAAGCGACGCCGCCGCCAAAAGTCATCGAGCCCGAGCCCGAGCCCGAGCCTGAACCGGAGCCCGTCGTTGAGGAGCCGGAGCCGGACAATAGCGAGGAACTGCGGCGCGAGGCGGAGGAAGAAAAACGCAGACTCGACGCGCTCGTCGAGAAAGAGCGCCTGGAGAAGATTCGTCAGCAAAAAGAGGTCGATCGCAAGAAGAAAGAGCGCGACGAGGCTGAGCGCGAGAAGCGCGACGAGGCGGAAAAAGAGCGCAAACGCATCGAGGCTGAGAAAAAACGCCAGGACGACATTCGCCGCCAGCGCGAGGAGAACGAGCGGCAACGCCGGGAACTTGAAGCATCGGCTCGCGCAGACGAGATTGCGGAGGAGGAGAATCGCACGGCCGCCGTGGATGCCGGTGCGCTGGCGGTGTACATGGAGCAGATACGGCAGAAAATCTATAGGAACTGGTCTGTTCCGGCCAGCGCCCAGGATGACCTTGATTGTGCGGTGCGCGTGCGACAGGCGCCCGGTGGAGACGTAATTGGCGTTACCATACTGACCTGTAACGGCGATGATGCGGTAAGGCGTTCGATCGAGGCCGCTATCCAACGGTCGTCGCCGCTGCCGGAACCTTCGGATCCGAATCTGTTCGACAGGAACATATTGTTAAACTTGGGTATTCGCCAGTAGCGCTGGCCAGACTGGAATGGGGCAACCGTGCTGAAAAAAACGAGACTATCGATAATCCTGCTGGCATTGCTCGGCAGCTACGCGAACGCGGAATTGGTGATCGACGTCCAGGGCGTGGCGCAGCCGACACCAGTGGCTATTGTGCCGTTCGGCTGGGAAGGCAAAGCGCCGGCTATGCCGCTGGACGTGGCCGAGGTCATCACCAGTGACCTGCGGAGGAGCGGCCGCTTCGCGCCCATCGGCGAAGACAAGATGCTGCAAAAACCGACCAGCGGCGCCGACGTCGATTTCGAGGACTGGGGCTTTGTTAACGTGGAAGCCGTAGTTGTCGGCAGCGTCATCCAGACCGGTGAGAACGCGTACACGCTGCAGTTCCAGTTGTTTGACGTATTTGGCCGGCGCCAGCTCGTAGGCTATCGCATGCCGGCAAGCCGCGGCACGATGCGTGCAGCGGCACACCGCGCCGCCGATATGATCTACGAGAAGCTTACCGGGATCAAAGGGGTATTCGGTACCAAGGTCGCCTACTTGACGGCACAGAGGCAGGGCCAGGGGCGGCTGTTCTCGTTGATCGTGTCGGATCAGGACGGCGCGAACGAATACACGATCATGGAAAGCAAGGATCCGATCATGTCGCCGGCGTGGTCACCGGACAGCCGTCAGCTTGCCTATGTCTCTTTTGAGGGCAGCAAATCTGCGATCTTCGTGCAGACGCTTCGCACCGGTAACCGCTTCAAGGTCTCCAGCAAGCCCGGCATCAACGGCGCGCCGTCGTTCTCGCCGGATGGCCGCCAGCTGGTTGTGACCCTCGGTGGCGTCGACGGCAATCTCGATATTTACGTGCTCGATATCACCTCGCGCGAGACGCGGCGCCTGACGACGCACCGGGCAATTGATACGGAAGGCACCTGGTCGCCGGATGGCGACTATATCTATTTTACGTCCGACAGGGCAGGTGGGCCGCAGGTCTACCGGATTGCAGCAAAAGGTGGCTCACCTGAGCGCATTACGTTCGAGGGGAGTTATAATGCGCGGCCGCGATTGTCGCCGGATGGCAAGCGCCTGGCGATGGTGCACAATGATCGCGGTAATTATCGGATTGCCGTTATGGATCTCGATAAGAAGAACCTGCTGGTGGTGTCGAAGGGCAGGCAGGACGAAAGCCCGAGTTTTGCGCCGAACAGCGACAGTCTCATTTATGCCACGCGGCAGGGCCGCAATGGCGTCCTTGAGACGGTTTCGGCGGATGGCCTGATTCGACAGAAGATGGCATCCGGCAGCGGCGATGTGCGGGAGCCAGTGTGGTCGCCATTTCCGCGATTTTAGTTAAGTATTTAGGTTAAGTAGCTATTGTTACTTATTGGTTTTAAATGATTTTCTTTACTAAAGAAAACGACACAAGGACAATTCAATGTCTTATTTGAAAATACTCGCAGTGCTTCTGTTGACGGCTGTTCTCGCCGGTTGCCCGGCCACCCAGTCGATCCCGGATCCCGAACCTACAGATACGACCTACGGTGACACTGGTGCGTCGACAGACGGCATGAATGACAACGGCATGGGCGAGGGCGAGTTCATCGAAGACCCTTCGGCCGGCGAGCTCGGCATGGTGATCTATTTCGACTTCGATTCCTCCGAAGTGCGTCCGCAGGACCAGGAGCTCGTTTCGCGGCACGCCATGCAGACCAGCGGAGACATGGGGGTTCGAGTGCGTCTCGAGGGCCATGCTGACGAACGCGGCTCGCGCGAATACAACATCGGGCTCGGCGAGCGTCGCTCCCAGGCGGTCCGGCAGATGCTGATGATCCAGGGAGTTTCCGCCTCGCAGATATCGACCGTCAGTTTCGGCGAGGAGCGCCCGGCGTCCTTCGGTAGCTCCGAGGTGGACTACGCGCAGAATCGCCGCGTCGAGATCAAGTACACGAACTAGTCGATGAATATGCTTCGTTCACTTATGTTGGTGCTGCCGCTCGGGTTGCTGAGCGGCTGTGAGTTGCTGCAACCTGTTGATGATCCCGGTGAAAGCAAGGTCGAGGAGCTGGATCGGCGCATGCAGGCCATCGAGCGGGTCGTGCAGAACCAGAGCCTGGTAAACCTGACGCAACAGGTTGCGGCCCTCGAACGGCGCAACGACGAGTTACAGGGCCGTATGGAGAGCCAGGAATACTCGTCGACGACCACGGCTGATCGGCAGCGTCAGCTGTACGCGGATCTCGATGCGCGAATTCAGGCGCTGGAGGCAGCAGTGCAGGCGACCAGCGCAGTGAGCGTGATGGAGGGCGGCACCCTGTCACCCGGACAGCTGCCTATGCCAAGCGGCTCGGACCGTGACAACTACCAGGCGGCTTTCGAGCTGCTGAAACAGCAGCGTTACGAGCCCGCTGCAAACGCGTTCAAGCAGTTCCTGGTTTCCTATCCTGACAGTGAGCTGGCGGACAATGCCCAGTACTGGCTGGCCGAGTCTTTCTACGTAACGCAGAAATTCGACGAGGCGCTGGCCGCGTTCGAGCTGGTCATCACGAACTATGCGCGTTCCCGCAAGGTGCCCGATGCTTTGTTGAAGATCGGCTACTGCAACTACGAGCTGAAGCGTTTTCCGGTAGCGCGCGAGGCGCTGACCCGCGTGCAGGCAGAATACCCGGAGACTACGGCCGCCCGGCTTGCCGGGCAGCGGCTCTCGCGTATGGAGGAAGAAGGCGCCTAGACATTGCTGGAGGCCGTGGCTCATGGTGCTTGTCATTTGAGGTGTATCCGGTATCATTCCGCCGGAATTCGAATGGTACCCATGCCATTTTCT
>CAYTTZ010000140.1:0-8127 GCA_964440945.1 uncultured Woeseiaceae bacterium | reverse complement strand
ATGACCAGCGTCGGCACGGCAGCTGACAAATTGCTCGAACGTGGTATTCTTGGCTATTCTGCAGATCTTCGGTAAATAATAGTGAATAAATTCAATAGCTTATGCGCAATTGTCGCATTGGTAGCGGCGCCCGTCGTGGCCGCCGACGAGCTCTCTGAGACCGGTGAGTATCTGGATGGCGTGGCGGCTATTGTGAACGAGGGAGTCGTCCTGAAGAGCCAGTTCGATGAACAGTTGGAGACGATCAAGGAACGTGCCCTGGACCAGGGTATGCAGCTGCCACCGGCCGGCGTACTTGAAGAACAGGTACTTGAGCGCCTGATTCTGAATGAGATACAACTGCAACGTGCACAGCGGATCGGCCTGGTCGTTTCCGATGCAATGCTAAACGACTCAATAAACCGTATCGCCGAACAAAGCGGCGCAAGCTTCGAAGATATGCCCGCGCTGCTTGCTAACGACGGCATCAACTACGCGGACTTTCGCCGCAGCCTGCGCGACGAGATCACCGTTGAGCAACTGCGACGCATCGAGGTTGCACAGAGTATCAACGTATCCGACCGTGAGATCGAGCAATGCATAATCGACCTGGAAACGAACGTAGTCGTGAACTCGGACTGGGAACTGTCTCACATCCTCTTGCCAATTGATGCGGCCGGTGTCGGCAACGAGACGGGCGACGCCGGGGCGCTCGCCAAAAATATTTACGAGCAACTGCAGGGCGGCGCCGATTTTCGTGAACTCGCCGCACGCTACTCGAAAGGCCCGACCTCACTTGAAGGCGGATCACTCGGCCCGATGGCTGGTCAAAGCGTGCCGACGATTTTCGCCGACGTCCTGCCCGGCCTGAATGCAGGCGACGTATCCGAGCCGTTCAGGCGCGGCAACAACTTCCACATCGTCAGGGTCGACAACCTGCGCAGCGCCGTTGAAGCAAGCCAGGTGAACCAGGTCAAGGTCCGCCATATCCTCGTCACTCCCAACGAAATTATCGATGATGAAACGGCGAAGCAGCGACTGGACGAGGCCTTGGCGAAGATCCGCTCCGGTGAGGACTTTGGCGAACAGGCGAAACTCCTGTCCGACGATCCGGGCAGCGCCAACCTTGGCGGCGACCTCGGTTGGGCCGGCCCTGGCACATTTGTTCCGGAGTTCGAGACGGTGGTCGAGTCGCTGGAGATTGGCGTCATAAGCGAGCCGTTCCGCAGCCAGTTTGGCTGGCATGTCCTCGAGGTTCTCGAGCGTCGCGTTTATGACAATACAGAAGACCTCAAGCGGCGTAACTGTGATGCGAGAATTCGCGACAGCAAGATGGCGGACGAATCGTTGCTGTGGATGCAGCGCCTTCGCGATGAGGCTTTCGTCGATCCACGCATCTAGTGGCAAGCCCACCAAGGCCGCTGGCCAGACCGCTGGTAATAACAGCCGGCGAACCTGCCGGCATCGGACCTGAGCTCTGCAACGCACTCGCTGACTCGCCCCACGCAGGCAGCGTCGTCGTTGTTGGCGACAAGCGCCTGTTAGATGAGCGGCTACAGGTCATCGACACTCCCTTTCCTGCGGCCGTGACGCCTGGCAAGCCGGATCCCGCCAATGCGCAGACGCTCATCGACGGTCTGGAGCGCGCCGTAACCGGCTGCCTGCGCGGTGAGTTTTCCGGGCTTGTTACTGCGCCGCTGGCCAAAAGCGTCATAGCCGATGCCGGTATCGCTTTTTCCGGGCACACCGAACTACTGGCCAAACTGACCGCAGCCCCGTTACCGGTGATGCTGCTCGTTGCCGACGAACTGCGTGTCGCCCTCGCCACAACGCACATGCCGCTTAGCGCCGTACCCGCCCACATCACGAAGGAGCGGCTGGCCGGAATCCTCGAGATCCTGGACGGTGAGCTGCGGACCAAGTTCGGAATCCGGCACCCGGAAATTGTCGTTTGCGGGCTCAACCCGCACGCTGGCGAAGGTGGGCACCTTGGTCACGAAGACGGTGACATCATCGCACCGGCCGTTGCAGAGCTCGCTCGAAAAGGCCTGCATGTGCGCGGACCGCTGCCGGCCGATACCGCATTTACACCTGCCGCCGGTCACAAGGACGTTGTGCTTGCCATGTATCACGACCAAGGCCTGCCGGTACTCAAGTATGCGGGCTTCGGACATGCGGTGAACGTCACGCTGGGGCTGCCCATCATTCGCACATCGGTGGATCACGGTACAGCCTTCGACATTGCCGGCACCGGACAGGCCGACACCGGCAGCCTCATGGCAGCGGTCGAACTCGCGCATTCGATGGTCAGTCGCTGATGGCTGGCCACCGAGCCCGGAAGCGCTTCGGGCAGCACTTCCTGACGGACCCCGGCGTTATCGACGCGATCGTTCGTCACATACACCCCGCGGCACAGGACGTTATTGTCGAGATCGGTCCCGGACAAGGTGCGATCACCGACCTGCTCGCGCGACAGGCCGGCCACTTGCATGCAATCGAGCTCGATCGTGACCTCGCCAAAGCGCTGCGCAGACACTACGCTGACAACGACACGGTCACGATCCACGAAGCCGATGCGCTGACATTCGACTTCGCGAGTCTCGGCCAGCAGCTGCGTATCGTTGGCAACCTGCCCTACAATATTTCGACGCCGCTACTTTTCCACCTCATGAATTTCCGCGATCGAATTCTCGACATGCACTTCATGTTGCAGAAGGAGGTCGTCGACCGCATGGCGGCGTCGCCAGGCAGCAAGGCCTACGGGCGCCTGGGCATCATGCTGGGCTGCCATTTGCACATCGAGTCGCTGTTTGATGTCGATCGGCAGGCCTTCGAACCGCCGCCGGCGGTGACATCTGCCGTGGTTCGCCTCGATCCGTTGCCGCCGGGCACCTACACCATAGAAAATGAAGCCGGTCTCTCCACGCTCGTCGCGACAGCGTTCATGCAGCGCCGCAAGACAGTGCGCAACTCACTCAAGACGCTGGCCGACGCAAATGATCTCCAGGCAGCCGGCATCGACGGCGGCCTGCGCCCCGAGCAGATCAGCATCGCTCAGTATGTCGCGCTCGCCAATCACCTTCGTCACAAATCAACGCACAACGCATAATGCGCTTACGCTAGAATATCGCCATGGACAACAATGAATGCGACATTCGAATTAACGTTGCGACGAATTACGTTGACGACCAGTCGGAGCCCGACGCGGACCGTTACGTGTTCGCCTACACGATCACCATTTCCAACGATGGCGATGTCGCGGCCAAATTGATGAGTCGTCACTGGGTGATTACCGATGCTAACGGCAAGGTGCAGGAAGTCAGCGGCGACGGTGTCGTCGGTGAGCAGCCTTACCTCGAACCTGGCGAGCGGTTTCGCTATTCGAGCGGTGCGGTTATTGAAACCCCGGTGGGCGCCATGCAGGGCCTGTATCGCATGGTTGGCGCTGACGGCATGAGTTTCGAGGCGCCGATTGCACCATTCACGCTGGCAGTGCCCGGCTTGCTGCACTAATCGGAAATCCTATGGCAGTCTACGCAATTGGTGATGTGCAGGGCTGCTATGACCCGTTCCGCCGGCTGCTGGATGCCATTCGATTCGACCCTGCCCATGACACGCTGTGGCTCACCGGCGACCTGGTGAATCGCGGCCCAAAGTCGCTGAAGACGCTGCGCTACGTAAAGTCGCTGGGGGGTTCTGTCATTACAGTTCTCGGCAATCATGACCTGCACCTGCTCGCCCTGGAAGCAGGCGTCGTGCGCTTCGGCAAACGCTTCGGAACACTGCAGAAACTCCTGAACGCTCCGGACGTCGCGGAGCTCTGCGACTGGCTCCGCCATCAGCCGCTTGCGCACTACGACGCAGAGCTGGACACACTGCTCGTGCACGCAGGCACGCATCCGACCTGGAGCATCAGCAAAACGCTTGCGCATGCGGCGGAGGTCGAGGAAGCACTGCAGCAATACGACTATCCGACTTTGCTCGGGAAAATGTACGGCAATACGCCAAACGCCTGGTCAGACAAGCTGACTGGCTACAAGCGGCTGCGTTTCATCATCAACTGCCTGACACGCATGCGCATGCTGCGCAATGACTCGCATCTTGACCTGAACTTCAGCGGCTCCCCATGGCGCGCCCGCAAGGGGCTTCTGCCCTGGTACGAAGCGGCGAATCCGGCGTGGGGAAGTACGCGAATCGCTTTCGGTCATTGGTCGGCGCTGGGTCTTGTCGTGCTGCCGCAAGTGCTCAGCCTCGATACGGGCTGCGTATGGGGCCGACAGCTTACCGCGGTGCGCCTGGACAAGAAGCTACCGCGCGTCATCCAGGTCGAGGGGCAAAGAGGGTGAAGTCGCTGGTCGCTTTCAACCTGGCGGGCTGGATCGAAAAGCATCGCCAGCAGCTGAAGCCACCCGTCTGCAACCAGCAGATCTTTGACGAAGACGACTTTGTCGTAATGATCGTCGGCGGGCCGAATTCGCGAAAGGACTATCACGTGGACGAGGGGCCAGAGCTCTTCTTCCAGATCGAAGGCGATATGCTGCTACGCGTCGTGGATGGTGGTGAGCGCCGTGAAATAAAGATCGCTGAGGGTGAGATGCTGCTGTTGCCGCCACGGGTGCCGCATTCGCCGCAGCGATTCGCGGATACTGTGGGCCTGGTCGTGGAACGCAAGCGCCTTGAGCATGAACTTGATGGCTTCCTGTGGTTTTGCGACAACTGCAATAACAAGCTCTACGAAGAGACCGTCTATGTCGACGACATCGTGGCCCAGTTGCCGGCGATCTTCGATCGTTTCTATGCCTCCAAAGCCAACCGCCGCTGCGACGAATGCGGCACCGTTATGCCCAGGCCGAAGGGCAACTGATGCAGTACGAAGACACGCGCACTTTCGCGGAATTTCTGGATCAGGATGATTCGCTCGCCCGGTTTCGCGAGCAATTTAATTTTCCGCGTGACAAAAACGGACGCACGCCGATTTATTTTTGCGGCAACTCACTGGGCTTACAGCCAAAAACTGCTGTGGACTACGTTCGCGATGAGCTCGACAACTGGCACAACTTCGCCGTCGACGGTCATTTTCATTCCGAGCGGCCGTGGATCAACTATCACCAGCGAGCCACTCCGGGATTTGCCGCGCTGACCGGGTCCCGTGCAAACGAAGTCATCGCAATGAATACGCTAACGGTGAATCTGCACCTGATGATGGCGAGCTTTTACCGGCCCACACCGAAGCGGTGGAAGATAATTATCGAATCGGGTGCGTTTCCATCCGATCAATACGCTGCGGCGTCACAGATACGTGTGCACGGCTATGATCCGGACAGTGATCTGCTCGAGTGGCAACCGCCACCCGGGGAAATGCACCTTCGAATCGAGGATCTCGACACAATGCTGCAACGCGAGGGTGACTCCGTAGCATTATTGTTGCTGCCCGGCGTGCAGTACTACACCGGGCAGGTACTCGATATGCAGGCAATCTGCGAGCTGGGACGCCAACACGGTTGCAGGGTCGGCCTTGATCTCGCGCATGCCATCGGCAATGTGGAGCTGTCGCTGCATGACTGGGCGCCGGACTTTGCCTCCTGGTGCACCTACAAGTATCTCAACGGCGGCCCTGGTGCGATCGCCGGCGCCTTTGTCCACGAAAAGCATCGCTCCCCGGACGATTTCCTGCACGGCTGGTGGGGAAACAAGGAGAGTTCGCGATTCAAGATGCGGCCGAATTTCGAGGCAGCCGAGGGTGCCGAAGCCTGGCAAATGAGTAATCCGCCGATCCTCTCGCTCGCGCCGGTCGTAGCGTCACTGCAGTTGTTTGAGGAGGCGGGACTGGATCGTCTGCGGAAAAAATCCCGCGTCCTCACCGGCTACCTGGACTGGCTCATCCGGACGCGCTTCGGCGACCGGATTGGCAGCATTACGCCAGAAGATGCCCGGGGCTGTCAGCTCTCGCTGATCATCAACGACCGCTCCATCGATGCGCGGGCGGTGTTCGACCGACTGTGCGAACTCAACGTGACAGGCGACTGGCGCAACCCGGATGTGATTCGGGTTGCGCCGGCTCCGATGTATAACAATTTCGTCGATGTTTTCGATTTCGTCGAACGGTTGGCCGAAGCCCTCCCGGCTTAAGGTCACATGAAGAATCCAACCGTCAATATTATCGGCGCCGGGCAATGCGGCACGCTGATTGCCATCATGCTGGCGAGGCACGGCTTCAATGTCGAAGTCTACGAACGCTTCAAGGACCCTCGGATACAGGACGCCGAGGCCGGCCGCTCGATTAACCTGGCACTCGCCGCGCGCGGACTGAACGCGCTGCAGCAGGTTGGCATCGATTCCCTTATCAAGCCACTGATGGTGCCGATGCGTGGCCGCATGGTGCATCAGCAGGATGGTCGCAGCGAGTTTCTTCCATACGGGCAGCAGGCCGGCGAGGAAATCTACTCGGTGACGCGCCTGGGACTCAACCAGGTGCTTCTCGGCGTCGCCAGCGAAACGCCGGACCTTGCGCTGAACTTCGAGAAGAACGCGATCGGCTATGATGCGCCGGATCGCATCGTTCATGTGCGCGACGAGAAGACCGGCACGCTTTACCAGGTTGAGGCAGAGCCGCTGTTTGCCGCTGACGGCGCGGGCTCGAACATACGTCGTTCGTTCGACGGATCCGATACCTTTGGCGGCGTCGAAACGCTGCTGCGGCATAGCTACAAGGAGCTGTCGATTCCGGCCGGACCCGGCGGGGAATATCAGCTGGCCTCGGATGCACTGCACATCTGGCCGCGCGGAGGATTCATGCTGATCGCCCTGCCGAATCCGGGTGGGGATTTCACGCTGACGCTGTTCCTTCCAAATACGGGAGAAAACAGTTTTGCATCGCTGAGCGATGCGCAATCGGTTAGCGCATTCTTTGAAAAACACTTTCCTGACGCCGCTGCACTCATACCAGATCTGTGCGACGAAATGCTCAATCACCCGCTTGGTCAACTGGGTACGGTGCGTTGCAGACACTGGCATGATCGCGGCAATGTCCTGCTGATTGGGGACGCTGCGCACGCGATCGTGCCGTTTCACGGGCAGGGCATGAACCTCGCCTTTGAAGACTGCGTCCTGCTCGACAGGATCATCAGCGAGCATCGGGATGACTGGCCGACCGTGTTCGCTCGCTTTGAGGCGGAGCAGCTGGCGAATGCGAACGCAATCGCCGACATGGCGCTGGATAACTACATAGAAATGCGCGACACGGTCCGCGATCCTAAATTCGCACTACGCAAAGCGCTGGCGTTCGAACTCGAGAATCGCCTACCGGGGCACTTTATTCCGCGTTACTCGATGGTCATGTTCCACGCAGATATTCCTTATCTCATGGCGCAGCAACGTGGCGAGGTGCAGAAAGCGTTGCTGGAGGAATTCACGGCGACGACTGAGCGTATTGAAGACGTTGACATCGATGCCGCGGCCGCCGCCGTGAAGACTCGACTGCCGCCCGTCGAGTCGATCAGGAACGATCTCTCCGCTCGTAGGTCCTGAACTCAAACGCGAACTGGTTTGCATCACTCGCGTCGTGAGCCTCGGTATCGACGAGCTGCCAATTCTGCTCGTCGATGTCGGGAAAGTGCGCATCGCCATCAATGCGAACATGTACGCGGGTCAGGTAAAGGCGATTCGCTTTCGGCAGGAACAGCGCATAGATCTCGCTGCCGCCGATAATGAAGATCTCGGCCGCGTCACCCGTAACGCGCAGCGCCTCTTGCGGAGAGGCGACGACATCGCACCCCTGCGCATCGAATTCGGCCTGACGGGTTATGACGATGTTCTGGCGTCCTGGCAACGGACGGCCGATAGACTCGTAGGTGCGCCGGCCCATAACCACCGGCTTTCCAAGCGTCAGCGCCTTGAAGCGCTTCAGATCGGCGGAGATCTTCCAGGGCAGCTCGCCCTGCACTCCAATCACGTTATTCGTCGACGCCGCGACGATGATGCTGATCATGTCCAGGGCCTGTGAGCACTATTTGAGCAAGCCTTGCCGGAGTCTGTTTTTTGGTCCAGCAAGGCAGAGGGAGCGCTGTGTAGCACCGCCACAAGAGCGACCGACAACGCAGCTGGGCGAAAAACAGGCCCGGCCCTTTGGGTAGTGCCTGAAAAAGCGCC
>CAYTTZ010000139.1:0-8214 GCA_964440945.1 uncultured Woeseiaceae bacterium | reverse complement strand
TATTTTCCTCTTTAAGGGGCACTTTGATTAGATTCCGGCGGTCCCTTTCCAGGGGCAGTACGACGTCCTGTCGCTATTCCTCAGCAAGGACTCATCGACAGAAGCCCGCGAGAAGTAGTGATTACCCTCGACGTACATCGTGTCGTCAGACTCCGCTATGACTTTGTCTTTCCAGATCGCTTTCATCATTCTTTTTTCCTCATGTTCCCCGTCATCAGAAGGTGCTGGCACTTCCGTTGACGCACACCACAACCCTGCCGCGGTCGCATTTACAATCCTTATTGTTGCAGATGCGGCTCAGTGCAGGACGCGTAGATACGAATTGTTACAGAGTACCTGTGGGACAGTAACGGCAGTCGCCGCAGCCAGGTGAGGTCTGGAGGAAAACCCTGGGCCTATGATCCCGGGCCAACCAGGCGGACGGCGGCATAGCCGATGTAGATCAACAACAGGACCGCTGCTTCCGGTCCGCGCAAGCCCCGTCGCGAGACATAGAGGAACAGCAGTACCAGCAGTGTCGAGACCAGTAACACCGGCAGGTCTACCCACAAGATGGCCGCCGGCACGACGATTGGCGAGATGACAGCGGCAATACCCGGCACCAGCAATGTATCCAGCACGTTGCTGCCAACCAGGTTACCTACAGACAGGCCGCCGCGTTTCCGCAGGAGCGCGACGAACGAAACCGATAACTCGGGCAGGCTGCTGCCCATGCCGATGACGATCGCGGACACGGCAACATTGCTGAGGCCCACTTCCTTTCCGAACGCGGCCGCGTAAACCACGGTCAGCTTGGCAGCAATCAAAAGAATCGCAAGGCCGCTTGCCAGCATCAGCCATGCCTGCCATACGGGCATGTGCGCAACCTCTCCCTCGTCATCGTCAATCTCAACGCGTCGCAGGATCAACATCGCCAGGTACGCGGCGTAATACAGGATGAGCAGTACACCCTCCAGCCGGGAAATGTGGCCATCCATGGAGAAGAGAAACACGGCGACGATGCCACCAACCAGGAAGAACGCATTGCGCGGCAGGAACATTCGCTTCATTGGCGGATAGCCGATGAAACCGGCGACGCCAAATACCAGCGCAAACTGCGCGATCGCGCTGCCGATGGCACTGCCGATGACGATGCCGGACAAGTCTTCGCCGGCAAGGCTTCGGAAAGACGCATCGAAGGCTACGAACAGCTCCGGCAAATCCGTGCCAACTGCCAGCACGAGCATGCCGACAAGTGCGTCCGTGACGCGATAGCGGTCGGCGAGCGACAACGCGCCCTTGATCAGCGTCTCGGAGCCAAGCCAGAGACCGGCGAGGCCGCAAATCAGTAACAGGAAATCAGGCATTCGGTTCTGTGATTCTTTTATTTTTTGGCGGCGATCTTGTTGCCGCGGAACAACATGCCCGCAGACTGCAGGTTCTTCGCTCCATTATCCAACTTTTACGGCCGGCCGCACTCGAAATCTTCGTCACCCACCGGCTGGCACTGCGGTGGCGATCGGCGCGCTTGCCAAATATCGCATATTCCCCAACAAGCTGTAGAAAAGGCGCCTGGGCAGAATATGTAACGATTGCGGTCGGATTCCAGGGCGTGTACTTGGCGCACAGGCGCTAGACCCGATGCGCTCGCCCTGCGATTGCCAACCGGACGACCCGACCAGCTATCGGGGCGCCGCCGGGCGCTTTGGCGACTAAAATGACAACAACTGCAACGGACAAGTGGACGAAGCTGTGGTTTTCCAATAGCACGACATGGCAACTGTCGTGTCGGTCCGACTCCGCAAACACGTCATTTTGCGGCACACTCGAAACCATGAACCTCTCGTTCTCAACAATATTCGGTCTGCTCGGTTCCTTGCAGGGCATGACACTGGCGACTGCAATCGCGTCGATGGGCGGCGATGCAAAGCGGCCAAATCGGGCTTTAGGCGCAATAGTGCTTGTGCTTTCGGCCACGATACTAATTGTCGTTGTTGAGCACGCCGGCGTCACAGAGGCACCGCTCCTGCTGATTCTCCTCGAGCACACGCAATTAGGGGTCGAACCGAAGTTTTTCAGCTAATTGAAAGAATTGCGGTTCGACCCTGGTTTCCCCTCTTTCCATTAAACGCCAAAAGCTAAAGCGTCAGAACGGCCCGTTCGCGATCGATGGCGTGTGCCAAAACGCCGCCCAGACATCCTCATCACGAACGTAGTACACCGTGTCGTCGTGGATGTACGACCGGCTGCGCCCCACCCAGTCGGGCGTCGAGCCGATCGACGGCGGGCTGATCGAGCCGACACTGTTCAGCGCCGCGACCGCCGGTATGTTCTTGTCGAGAATTTCGAACAGGTACAACGATGCGCCCAGGTACTGCCAACTACCATCCGAGGCATAGATATGTGCCGGGATCGAAAAGCGGTCGATACCATTGACGTCCGCCTGGTAGGTGAATGCGTGACGGTCCCAGCGGGCCTCGCTGTGCGAGCCCCGACCACCGAGGACCGCGCTGCCGCGCGACAGCGGCTGGGCGATGTTCGAGACGTCGAACAGCTCGAGCTTGACGCCGCCTGTGGCATCCGTGCCCAAACCGAGCAGCAGGTCGTCAGTCACCGGATGCAGGAAGTCAGAGAATCCCGTGACCTCCAGTTCGCCCGCGATGAACGGATCGGCCGGGTTTGACAGGTCGATCGCGTACAGCGGGTCGATCTGTTGGAACGTCACGGCATACGCCACATCGCCGAGGAAGCGGACGCCATACAGCGCCTCGTTCGGCTTGCCGATCTCCTCGGGCCGGCGGTCGTTCGGCAGGGTCGAGACAACGTCGAGGTCCGGCCGCGTGCTCGACTCGCGCAGGGTATAGAGGTAGTGATCCACAAAGTCCTCGTTGTTCCAGTCGAACTGCGATGACAGCAACCGCAGGTCACCGTTGTGCTCGCTCATGCGAAAGTCAGCCTGACCGCCGCGCCAGACGGTACCGTTTATGTCGGCGGAGCCGCGGTAGCGGATGTTCGTGCCAGCCAGCGCGAACTTGTGGACGCGCGTCACGTCCTGGCCAACAGCCGTCGCCGGTCGTATCTCCGTGAAGTACAGCGAGTTCTCGGAGACATAGACGCCGTAGGCATTTTCCTTGTAGCAGGTCGTCGAGAACGCCGAGGGATTATCGATCGGTATGGCCGTGACGCTCGTTATCACGGGGTGGTTTGCCGAGGCTGCGTCGGTCGTGACATAGCAACGTTCGGGCGCAACCAACGGCTGCGCCTCACCGGCCACCGTGACCTTCGGCAGCAGGTCGTCGAGCGTCAAGTCGGCGAGCAGCGCCTGGTTCTCGGCCTGTTGTGCCGCCGTCGTAATGTAGTAGTGGAGCCCCTCGATCCGCGGCGTGTAGCGGCTCACGATGTAGATCGTGTTGCCGATACGCCGGCTCTCGACGAAGACGCCGTCGATGCTCGCATCGAACTCGAGCGCGGGATTGCCGGCGTCGCTGACGTCGTAGACGCGGAAGCCCAGCTTCTCGGGTGCCCAGATCGCGATATCGGCCCAGAGCTCGCCGAAGGTGCCGTAGATGGACTGACCAGTCAGCGCGACCATCCTGTCGCCTGCCGTGTACATACCTTGCACGGAGATGTCGTCCTCGAGCGGGATCTCGCTGACGAGGTTTGCCGAGCCGTTGGTACTATCGGTCGCCAGGATGCGGATCGAGCGCTCGATCGGGGGCGGCTCGATGATCGGCGCCCCGGCATCAACCGCCAGGAAACAGCAGTGGAAGTAGCGCCGCGGCGCGACGAATAGATGCTCGCCGTCATAGCGTACGGCGTCAAACTCGTCGACGTTGCGCTCCTGCGTGTAGGTGCCCGTAAAGTTGCCAGCTGGGGATCCGCCCGTGCCGGCCGCCGCATCGGCCACCGCGAGCTGCTCGTCGCTGCTCATGGCCGTGAGGCCATCTTTGATCGAGGCCTCGAAGGCCGCGGGGTCAGGGACCAGACTCAATAGCCCGACGGGTTGGTTGGGGTCCGGCGTGTCGGTCGAATTCGAGCCACAGCCGGCAAGCGCCAGAAAAACCAGTCCGGAAAAGATCGCCGTTAGTCGCATCATCGCGCTATCTCCATTGTTGTCCATAGGTTCAGGCTATGCCCCCGGTACCGCATTGTCTGTAGATATGTTGCGCAAGAATGTGTAAATGTGTATCCGGGCTGCAGTACATTTTTCGACAATTTCCATACACCTTTGATACCGGCCCACAGCCGCCCGCTTGCGACACTAATGTGGAATGCATGACCGGCAGGAGGCGTGCCTGATGTTGCGACAACTGACCCGGCTGGCACTGCTGCTCATCCCGATCCTGGCAGCGACCTGCCTGGCCGATGAGAAAGCAGAAGACGCGAAGGAGTCGCGCTGGCGACTCGGGGCCGCGCTCGGCTACGGCATTCGCTCCAATCCGCTCGTGCAGAGCGATGACATCCCGATCGTCGTCGACCTCGACATCGCCTGGTTTGGTGAGTATTTGTTCTTCGATAACGGCGACCTCGGCGTCACGTTCGTCGATAACGCTGCCCTGACCGGCAGCGTCGTCGCCCGCTTCAACTCGGATCGGGTGTTCTTCGGCAACACCGACACGCGCTTCGTCGATTTCGACCTTGCCGGCCTGCCACTGGGCGAGACCGTCGACTTCAAGCCACCGGCCCGCGACTACGCGATCGAACTCGGCGTGGAAGTGCTGACCGACGGCGACTGGGGCGCGCTGCAGTTCAGCGCCTTTCATGATGTCTCGAGCACGCACGAGGGCTTCGAACTCTACGCCGACTACAGCTACGGCTGGCGCGCGCAGCGCCTGTATATCGAGCCGTCGTTTGGCGCGAGCTACAAGAGTGCAGACCTCAACAACTACTACTGGGGTGTCACGCCCGAGGAAGCGGGCCTCGTCGCCTTGCCCTACGAGGCCGAAGCCGGGGTCAACTGGCACGTCCGGCTCATGTTCGGCTACCAGCTCACACGGCACTGGGCCTTCTCGCTCGTTGCCGAATACGAGCGCCTCAACGACGAGGCGACAGCTAGCCCGATCATCGACGAGCAAAAGGTGCTCGGCTATTTCACCGGTTTCGCGTACCGATTCTGACGATGCGGCTGCTCATCACCCTAGCCCTGCTCTTGCCCGCGCTCACCGTGAGCGAGACTGCGGCCGCCGAGGACATGACGCTCACCATCAAGCCCGTGCTCTGCATTACGGACAATCTCACCCCGAGCTGCGACATGTCGTTTCTCGTTGTGTGGCAGAGCGCGCTGACGGGGTATTATTGTCTTTTCACCGACTTCGACGACGCCCCGGTGCACTGCTGGAACGAAGAACGCACTGGGCGACTGAGCGACGAGCGCACCGTGCGGAAAAACTTCAGCTACTGGATGACCGACCAAGACCAGACTAGCCGCCTTGCCGTGGTCACGGTAGAGGTCCTGCGCATGGACTCCGACGACCGCCGCCGCAAGCGCCGTACGCGTCACGTCTGGGACCTCAATTGAACCACGGCAGTGTCGACATCCTACTCGTGGAAGACGATCGGCGGCTCGCCGACCTCACGGCCGAATATTTCCAGCAGAACGGCCTCTCCGTCGCAATCGAGTCGCGCGGCGACCAAGCCTTGGCGCACTTCGCCAGGGTCAAGCCGCGGGTCGTGCTTCTGGACCTGATGCTGCCCGGCGTCGACGGTCTGACGATTTGCCGTGAGCTCAGGGCAACCTTCGACGGCCCGATCCTGATCTTCACGGCAAGAGACTCCGACATCGACCAGGTAATCGGCCTCGAAGCCGGCGCCGACGACTACGTCACCAAGCCCGTCGACCCGATGGTGTTGCTGGCGCGCACGCGCGCGCTGTTGCGTCGTGTCGAGTCGCTCGACAGCCCGGCACACACGAGCGGCGACATCGTGCTGGGCGGACTGCGTATCAGCTCAGCAGCACAGGAAGTATCGCTCGACGGCAAGCCCGTGCAGCTCACGACCCACGAGTTCGAGTTGCTGCTTCTGCTCGCAAAACACGCAGGCACGGTGCTGAGCCGCGACGACATTTTCCACAACCTGCGCGGCATCGACTATGACGGCCTCGACCGTTCGATCGACGGCCGCATCTCGAAGCTCAGGAAGAAACTCGCCGACTCGGCGACCGAGCCGGCACGCATCAAGACAGTCTGGGGCAAGGGCTACCTGCTCGTACCGGACGCCTGGGGCGAGACCGCGTGAACAACGTCTTTGGCGGGCGCAATTGGCGGCTGCTGTTTCGCTCGTACTTGCTGCTCGTCGGCGGCCTGCTCGTCGTGGCGATCGTGCTCGATCTCGGCTTCGGCTATTTACGGTCGAAGGAAGCACCACACGTCGACCGCTGGCTCGAGTCGACGTTTCAGCTGATCGAGGCGCGTCTTGCCGACACATCACCTGGTGACCGCGACTCTGTCGCCGCCCACCTCACCGAGACGCTCGGCATCGGCGTACAGCTGCTCGCGCGCGACGACGTGCACATGCAGGAGACCGCGGACCACCGCCTGCCGCCGCTCGTCGATGCCGACGGCAACACCTCCTACCTGCACGACGCCGACTCGATCGGCGCGATCATCCGGCTCGGGCCGATCGCCGCACCGAGAGACAGCCTGTTGCTGAGCGTGCTGCCGCCGCTGTTCTACCTGTCGATCTTCGTCGTCGTGGGCTTCTGGGTGCGACCGATCCTGAAAGACATTAACGTGATCTCGGGCGGCGCGCAGCGCTTCGCGGCCGACTACCGCGAACCGCTTTCGACTGCGGAGAAGACGACGCAACTCACGGCACTTGCGGCCAACCTCGACAACATGGCGGCACGCCTATCTGGCGTGCTGCGCAGCCAGAAGGAACTCATCGCCGCGCTTTCGCACGAGATGCGTACACCGCTTGCGAGAATTCGTTTCGGGCTCGCCGTGATTGACGACAAGGCCGATGATGAACTGAAGGAAAAGTTCGCCGCGATGAACGACGACGTGCAGGAGATCGACGACCTCGTCGCCTCAATGCTCAACTACGCACGGCTCGATCACCCCGACGTCGAGATGCACTGGCAGGCCGTGCCGGCCGTGGCCTGGCTCGCCAAGATCATCGAGAAGACGCCATCCGGCGCGATCCGAATCGAGGCGCAGATTGCTGGGGCACCAGGCAAGGTCCACATGGACCCGCATCTCATGGAACTCGCGCTTAGCAACCTGGTCGTGAATGCGACCAAGTACGCCGGCCAGCACGTCCGCTGTGCGCTTACGCAAGACGGCGACGATTACGTCTTGACCGTCGAAGACGACGGCAAGGGCGTCCCGGAAGATGAACGTGAGAAGGTCTTCAAGGCTTTCACCCGCATCGACGACAGCCGCAACCGCGAGACCGGCGGTTACGGGCTCGGTCTCGCAGTGGTTGCGCGCGTCGCCGAGCTGCACGGCGGACTGGCAAGCGTCGACGCGTCACCCGGTCTCGGCGGCGCGCGCTTCTCGATGCGTTGGCCGCCAAGAACGAACTAGGAGCAGTTGCCTCGACAGCAAGCGGACCTGTTTGATGGAAATGGGCGGACCGATTCGAGCCGATCAACCACCGACACGCGGATTTTCAGAATGATGGTGGATATCTCGAGGCTCGATTGAGCCTACATCGCCTCAGCCATCTCCCATGTTTTCGTCGAGCGAACACCTGAGCGACTGAAGATGAGGAGAGGTCGCTCGAGCTCGTCACAGACCTTCGCAAATGCCTCGACGCCTTGCCTGGTGATCGACTTGGGATCGATGGGGAAATGCACGAAAGCCACCCCGAGTTCCTCCGCAACCTTTGCAAGATCCGCCGACGATGGCTGTCCCACCGACTCACCATCAGACCGGTTGTTCATGATGCTGCGAACACCCTGTTTGGCCACGAGCCTCAGGTCATGTTCGAACAATTGCCCGCAAACATAGACCTGGGGCGCCAACTCGAGCACCCGCATTTGTAAGTAATCCTGTTTCACTCACTCAACCTCACGCTTCGTAGCGAATTCATAGTGCACACACCGTCATTTTTTCTGAAAATAGGGTCGAACCGGAAAATAGGGATCGAACCGCAATTTTGAAAACATCGGTTCGACCCCTATATACCTTATATCCGATGTTTATCGCTTGAGGCCATGTAATGCAACAGGTTACCGGGGCGTCCGTTGCTCAAATTGCATCGCCGCGCGGGACGATGCGGAAAATAGGGGTCGAA
>CAYTTZ010000138.1:0-8250 GCA_964440945.1 uncultured Woeseiaceae bacterium | reverse complement strand
TCAAGGAAGCCAAGGAATGAAACAACTACTGTTAACCGCTTTCCTCACGTTAACGCTGGTCGCATGTGGTGAGTCACAGCAGAACGCCAGCGATGAAAGCGACGCCCGCAGCGCACAACTTGCAGCCTGCCCGCAAGCGGACGAGAACGGCAATGTTGATGTCGCCCCTGGGCTCACCGCCCGTATTACAAACAAAGGCTACGGTTCGACAGCCGTTTCCGGCGACCATGCGGATGTGCATACGACGCTCTGGCTGTACGATGAGAATGCGGACGGCGGTCGTGGAACCGAAATCTGGGCTTCGGGTGGCAGCCAGCCGTTCCAGTTCACGCTCGATAGCGGGCAGGTGATCAAGGGCTGGGATCTCGGTGTTGCCTGCATGCTTGTCGGTGAAACGCGGGAGCTGAAAATTGCTCCCGAGCTTGGCTACGGGGCTCGCGGCAAACCACCCGTGCCGCCGAATGCGACGCTACTGTTTGAAATCGAGCTGGTGCGATTGACGACACCCGACGAATCGGCAAGCTGATTCCCGGAGCCAGACCTCAGGGGTCCGACTGAAACCGAATCTCTATACGCCGGTTCTGGCCGCGGCCGTAACGGGACTCATTACTCGCCAGCGGCATTGATGAGCCCGCGCCGTTTGTCCGCAAGCGCTCGCCATCAATGCCACCCTTCTCGAGGTAGTCTGCGACTGCATTGGCACGCGTCAGGCTGAGACGGCGGTTCCAGGTTTCCGGCCCGGACGCGTCGGTGTGGCCCGTGATAGCTATCACCGAGGAGCGACAGGCATCCGCCAGGGAGAGGGCCTGATCCAGGGCGAGCTTCGCGGACTCGCGCAGCACCGGGGTTGACTCTTCGAAATTGATTGCGCCAGTTCGATACTCTGCAAACGCCCGCGCGCATAAGTCGAGCGTATCGATGCGGTCGTCCGCGATGATCATCTCAATATCCAGTTCGACGGATTCTGGCAGCGCCTCGCGCAGCCGCCTCTCGGCTTCGCCCCAGGCCGCTGTACTCACGCCGCGAATCTGCAGCAGGTTACCGCTGAACAGCGCCTTGGCCGAGATCGTCGCCTCCAGCGTCTCGAGCAAGGCGGTCGATGCCGGCGCCCAGTAGTCTGGCGCTGTGCCCAGTGGCCTGAAGTCCGTGCTGGTTTGCGACGTTGAAATAGAACGAGCGGCCGTCTGCAGCAGGTCGTTCTCGTGGCGGAGGGAGACAGTATGCCCGGACAATTGGACGCGCCCCCGGAGCCTTGAAATTTCCAGGCGTGGCGTATCGACGGCAGAGTACTGGGCCGGCGGCGGCGTGTTGGCTGTGAGTCCCTTATCGACAGAGATAAAACCGAGTACGCCAAGCAGGAAGACCAGCAGCAGGGGGGCAATTCGGCTGTTGTGCAGCAAGCCGGTTATGCGCGTTCGTTGCGGTCTGTAAGTTCTCGCGCCTGGCCAATCCAGTTCTCGCGATAGATGCGACTGTGAAACCCTTTGAGACGTTCCGCAACCCGATCGATATCGCACTCCGTCATATCGGCAATCTGTTGAAAGCGGAAGATACCCATATCGTTAAGCGTTTTTTCGATGGCGGGGCCGACGCCCTTGATCTGTTTCAGGTCGTCGCGCAGGCTCTGCCGTTGTTCGCCAGAACTGAGTTCAGACGCCTGTAACGGCGGCTCAGTAGTGCTGTCCGTATCGTCGTTGGATGCGTCACGCCCGTCGGTGAGCGCGTCAGGATCCAGAACCGGCTCGATACGCGTCTGATTGTCGTTGAGCTGGCCCTCAAGTTGCTCGATTCTGACCTTCGCCGCGGCAAGATCTGCCTCGAGTTTGACGGCCTGGTCGTCGCGCGCGCGGTAGCGCTCGAGTAGAGGAGGGAGCCGTTGATGCCAGCTCTCCAGTTCGCGGCTGAGCTGGAATATCTTCTCGTCCTTTTCTTCGCTGGCGGAATCGCCGGAGAAACCGGATATATCAGTTCGCAACTTGTCGCGCTGGCTCAGTACTGTCTCGAGATTGCCGCGTACATCCTTGATCTCGCGCTGCAGTTCGTCGCGTCGGGCGTACGCCGTCTGCACCGCCTCGGCCAGCTCTTTGGCCCGGTTCTTCGCGTCGCGATTGGAGGCCTGGGTCTGGCTGAGCTGATTCATGAGGCTCTTGTTTTGCTCAACCAGGCGCTGATGCTCGGTTCTCTGCGCCCGCATCTGCTCCTGCCAGCCTGCGTTGATGGCCGCCTTTTCCTGGACGGCCCGCTTGCCGCGCAGGACCCAGGCGACGCCCGCGCCGATCATCGCCGTCAGGACGAGCAGGGTAGCGTGGATGGCTGTAACTTCAGTCATGCAGTGATTCCGTTGCGGACCTCAGGATGCCAGTCGATGTTCGTTCATCTCGTTGAGCACAGCCCGAATCTGGGTCACTGCCCAGTCAATTTCAGCCTGGCTGATAATCAGCGGCGGCGCGAGCCGAACAACCGTACTGTGCGTTTCCTTGCTGAGGAGTCCGCGCTTCATCAGCGCTCTGCAGACGTCGCGCGCGTGCGCGTAATTCGGGTTGATTTCGAGGCCGATAAATAGCCCCTTGCCGCGAACTTCCTGAATGAGCGGGCAGTCGATCGCCCGAAGCTGGTCAATGAGGTACTCGCCCATGGCGGCGCTTCTGGCTGCGAGATCCTCTTCAACCAGTATATCCAGTGCCTCGAGACCTACTGCCGCACCCAGTGGATTGCCGCCGAAAGTACTGCCATGGTCGCCAGGCGTGAAGACCTCCATGACGTCACGACGTGCAAGAAACATGGAGACCGGCAGTATTCCGCCGCCGAGTGCCTTGCCGAGAATCAGCGCATCGGGCTTGATGCCTTCGTGATCGCAGGCGAGCATTTTTCCGGTCCTGCCAAGGCCGGTCTGGATCTCGTCGGCAATGAACAGGACGTTGTGCTGCCTGCAGAGTTCAGCCGCCGCTTTCAGATACCCGGGAGGTGGCATGACGATGCCGCCTTCGCCCTGGATGGGTTCGACGATGAACGCCGCGGTATTTTCATTGATAGCGGCTTCGAGGAGCCCAATGTCGCCGTACTTGACGTTGCGAAAGCCCGCCGGAAACGGACCGAACCCGCTCTGGTATTGTGGCTCATCCGACATGGCAACCGCCGCAATAGTGCGGCCGTGAAAATTGCCATCACAGCCGATAATCTCGGCCTTGTCCTTCGCCACGCCCTTGACTGTATAGGCCCATTTGCGCGCGGCCTTGATTGCGGTCTCAACGGCCTCGGCGCCAGTATTCATCGGCAGCGCCATGTCTTGCCCGGTTAGCTGGCAAGCGCGCTCAAGAAACGGTCCCAGCATGTCCGAGTAAAATGCGCGTGAGACGATCGTCAGGCGTGCAACCTGCTCCTGCACCAGGTGCACCAGGCGCGGATGCGCATGGCCATGGCTGACGGCGGAGTAGGCGCTCATCATGTCGAGGTACTTGTTGCCGGCTTCATCCCATACGAATACGCCTGCGCCTCGCGTCAAAACAACGGGTAACGGATGGTAGTTATGGGCACAATACTGTGTCTCGAGGTCCATCGTGGAGCTCATGGCATCACCTGTTTCGATTGCCGGCCGCCCCAAGGGTCACCGGATTTTCATAAGGTCATAATTTTACAGCATTAACCAGTGAGCAGACCACCCTTGTTCGGGCGGGAGCCGATACGACAAATGTCAAAACAACCAAGAACCAGGTCCATGTTCATCGATGGACCAGCCGGCCGGCTCGAGGCGATGCTCGAGATGCCGGCCGATGCCGAAGCGATTGCGGCGGTAGTCGTTTGTCACCCGCATCCACAGCACGGCGGAACCATGCACAACAAGGTTGCCCACACGCTGGCGCGGACGTTCGTTCGTCTTGGTTTCGCGGCGCTCCGATTCAACTTTCGCGGCACCGAAAATAGCGACGGTCAATTTGACGACGGAATCGGCGAACTGGACGATGCGCGGGCTGCGATTGACTGGATGCGGGAGGTGCAGCAGGGCCAGCCGCTATGGCTTGCGGGTTTTTCTTTCGGCGCGGCTATTTCCGTGCGTGCCGCGCTTGAGAGGGACGTCAGCGGCCTTGTCAGTGTCGCGCCGGCTGTGTCGCGCTTTGCCGCAGGGCTAAACCGACAGCCGCAGTGCCCCTGGCTGGTTGTCCAGGGGGACGAGGACGAACTGGTCGAAATCGATGAGACCATCGACTGGTTCAATAGCCTCGAACCGGGCCCCGACCTGCTGGTCATAGAGGGGGCCGAGCATTTCTTTCATGGCCGCCTCGTCGATTTGCGCGAAGCCGTTTCCGGCTTCGTTACTGAGGCTATCGATGCTGGCTGGGAGCCAAAAAAAAAGCCGGGGTAACCCCGGCTTTTTCATTCAGAGATTGTCTGAATGTCAGACCATGTCTTTCAGGCCTTTCAAAGCAGAAACCTTAACGACTTTTGAGGCCGGCTTCGCCTTGAACATCATCTCTTCACCCGTGAAAGGGTTTGTGCCCTTGCGCGCCGGACGAGCCGGTTTCTTTACAACGCGAAGCTTCAAGAGGCCGGGCATTGTGAACATGCCCGGAGCGCCACGACCGCCAAGATTCTTCTTGATCTGACCATTCAGCGATTCGAAAACTGCGGCGACGTCTTTGCGCGACAGACCGGTATCGTCAACGATCTTTGCGTAGATTTCAGACTTGGTAGGTGGCTTGTTAGATTTTGTGGCCATGAAAAACTGACTCCTGGAAAAAGAAAAACGAGCGAGAGCTCGTGGTTAAAACGGGCTGCGCCCGCATCAAAAGCAGCGCGACGATAACACATGTTTTACAGAGGTGTAAGACAAAAAACGCCTTTTTTTAAAGGTTTTTTTGGCGCATGTAAGCCTGATTGCCGGAAGGTTTTAGCTTCGCGCAGATCGTGACGCGTTGTTGAGGACATTCAGTCCGTATAGAACTCCCGTTTGAATCGAACTTCCGATGCCCGCGTCGAACCTTCCGGAATCACGCTGATGTCGAACACCAACGTCTCGCGGTTGGCAACTGCGGTTTCGCCGATATAGTAGATCGCTTCCTGTTCGTCGATCTGACGCATGGTGACGTTCTTCAACTGGCCTGTCAGATTCACCGTCTTGACGTTGACCTTTGCCGGTACCGGCGCGCTATCTGATTTGCGGATGACCGAAACGTTGAGCATTGCGCGATTCTTGCTGCGCAGAATGTTGTACGCGCGAGCGATGTCCGGCGGTAGCTGGTCGGTTGACAAGGCACTGAAATGAACGACATGGTCGCCGATATCTGCCGAGGAAGCGCCGGCTGGTACTGCCTTCGGTACGCTTGCAGATTCGCCGCCACCGCCACAGGCGGCCACCAGTGCGAGCAATGATAGAGAGATCAACGTTCTGGTAATCGTCATGAGGCCTGCCCCCTTTTTCTTTCACTATAAACCATTGGCGGCCGCTCGCGCACGCTTCGCCGCTGAAAAGCGTGCTGTTTTTCTAGTCCTGCAGGGGCCCTTTCACCAGGAATTGTTTGTCACGGTGGGTCTTGCCGCGCCGCAGCTCTATTCGAGATGGCGCAATATCCAGTCGTTCTGCAAGCAGCTTGGTTATCGCCTTGTTGGCCTTGCCATCCGCGGGCGGGGCTGTCGTACGAATCTGCAGGCGGCCATTCTTGATGCCCGATATCTCGTTGGTTTTCGCACGGGTATGCACGCGAACGGCGATGTACAGATCGTCGCCCTCGATACGCGCACAGGTGTCGAGGCCAGTTGCTAGATTCCTAACGGGTTGAACCCGTTGACAACAATCGTCGCCGCCATCAGCAGAATGACCGCGAAAATCGGTGAAATGTCGAAGCCGCCCATAGCAGGAATGATGCGCCTGAACGGTCGCAACACCGGTTCGGTCAGCGTCGTGATGATCGCGGTTGCCGGATTGTAGCCGCCTTGCCCAACCCAGCTAAGGATGATTCGAATGAAGATCGCGAAGACAAACAGGTTGATCGACAATACCACCAGCTTGACCGCCGCTGTCAGTGAGACTACGGCAATTCCGACCGATCGGCCGAGGATCAGCAGCAGCAACAGGACCGTCAGATACTGAATGACAAAAGCGACAAGTACGGTTGCCGTATCGAGCCTGCCGAATGACGGCACGAAGCGCCGCACCGGAACGACCAACGGTGATGTGAAGCGCAAGATCCCCTGGGCAAGCGGATTACGAAAGTCTGCCCGCAACCACGGCATCCAGAAACGCAGCAACAGCACGAGCAGGTAGAGGCTGGTCAGGGCGTTAACAATGAAAACGATGGCGGATGAAATATTTGATGGCATGCCCTGGTGTCCTGTCTGGCTAATTCGTCGATGTCAGATCGCGCAGAAACGCCAGGTGCAAGGCGTGTTCCGTCGGTGATACCCAGAGTTTACCAAGGGACGCCACAGGCCGCGTGCTGATCGGAAAGGCACCAGCCAGACAGGAGGGCATTAGTCCTTGCCTTCTTCATGAGCCTTGTCGGCGAGCTCCACGGCGCGATCGCGGGCAGCGATGACCGCCGCACTGAAAGCATCACGGAAGTCGGTGGTATCAAGGTAGTCGAATGCGGCCGCCGTGGTGCCTCCGGGAGAACGCACGCGAGCAATCAGCGCGTCCATGGTCTCGCCGGATTGTTCGGCCATTTCGCCTGCACCGCGCGCGGTTTCGAGGACCAGCGCGAGCGCTGCGTCGTAGTCGAGGCCGAGATCCACCGCCACGCGTACCAGCATGTCTACGAGCAGGTAGAAATAGGCCGGACCCGTACCAGACACCGCGGTCACCGTATCGATATCCGCCTCGCTGGGGACGGGTATCACAGGGCCTGTCGTCGCGATTATGTTGGTGGCGGCACGCAGCTGCAGTTCGGTCGTCTTGTCGTTGGCGAACATGCCGGAAATACCGAGCCGCAAAAGAGCGGCCTGGTTGGGCATTACCCGCACGACCGCGAGGTTGCCGCCGAGCCACGCATCGATGTCGCTACTGCGAACGCCTGCCGCGATGGAAATAATGAGGGGCCGGGTGGTCTGCACAATGTGCGCAAGCGGCTTGCATACGTCACTGAGTATCTGCGGCTTGACGGCAAAGACCACGCATTCGGCCTCGGCGACGCTTGCGGCGTTGTCGTCGCGAATCACAGCTCCGGGCAGCTGTTCCTTCAGTTGCTTGCGGTGCTCGGCGAGCGGCTCGGAAACGAGAACATGGCTTGCCTCGTAACCAGCTGCGAGCATTCCGCCAGCAAGGGCGCGTGTCATATTGCCGCCGCCAACGAAGGCGACTTTTCCATAGTCCATTGTTATTCCTGTGCCTGAGCTCTTTCACCAAACAGTGCGGTGCCAATACGCACGATCGTCGCACCCTCGAAGATCGCGGCGCGATAATCCGCGCTCATGCCCATCGACAAAGTGTCCGTGGAGATCCCCTCCTGGCGCAGTGCGTCGGCCAATTGTCGTAGCTTTGCAAACGGTTCGCGCTGCGCCGCAAAACCTTCTCTAACAGCCGGCAGACACATCAGCCCGCGGAGGCGTATTCGTGGCAGTTCAACGCAGGCTGCCGCAAGCTCGGACAGCCCGTCAATGCTCGCGCCCGACTTGCCCGACTCAGCGTCGATATTAACCTGCAAGCAGACATTCAGCGGTCCCAGCTCTTCGGGGCGTTGATCGCTGAGCCGCCGCGCTGTCTTCGGCTTGTCGATAGTGTGTACCCAGTCAAAGTTTTCGGCCACTACTCGTGTTTTATTGCTCTGCAGGTGGCCGATAAAGTGCCACCTGAGTCCGGTTTCGGCCGTGGCGCGGATCTTGTCGAGACCCTCCTGGACGGTGTTCTCGCCGAAATCCCGCTGGCCGAGCGCGGCGGCGGCGAGAATCCGCTCCACGGGCTGTTTTTTGCTGACGGCAAGCAATTTGACGGTATTCGGGGCACGAGCGGCCTCGACGGCCGCCGTCGCCAGCAAATCTTTGATTAACGCTAAGTTTTCCGTGACTCTAATCACGTTTTAGTCCCGGTGCTTCGCTATACTAGGCTCAATTCGTTCCGGGTTATGGTAAGTCCGGAGCTTCATCTTGTGAGGGAGAAATATGGCTGTCGATGTTGCCCAGTTGTTGTCATTCGCCGTGAAGAACAACGCGTCTGATCTGCATTTGTCAGCTGGCGTGCCGCCCATGATTCGAGTTGATGGCGACATCAAACGTGTCAACATGCCGTCGCTCACCCACAAAGACGTCAATAGCATGGTGTAC
>CAYTTZ010000137.1:0-8251 GCA_964440945.1 uncultured Woeseiaceae bacterium | reverse complement strand
AAGACGGGCTGCCAATAGCGCTGAAAGTTAGCGAACTCAGCAAACAGGACACTAGGCAGGCAGCAGTTGCCGTGTGTCATACTCATCCGACCCTTAATGGCCGGAACCGGAGCTGATGACACGACCACTGCTCGCGCTACTGGCGCTGCTATCCTGCACCAACGCCTCCGCTACCGAGGCGAGCTTTATCCAGGTCTTGGGCATCGCCCAGGACGCCGGATACCCGCAGGCGAATTGCTATCAACCGCATTGCAATCGCGCCTGGGAAGACACCGCGCTGCGTCGGACAACGAGCTGCATCGCGGTCGTCGATCCCGGCAGCAAAATGAAATATCTTTTCGACGCCACGCCCGATATCCGGGAGCAGCTATATCGCCTCAATCAGGACGCACCTGACAGCGAGTATCAGCTTGGCGGCGTGTTCCTCACGCACGCACACATCGGCCACTACGCAGGCCTGATGCATTTCGGTCACGAAGCGAGCTCCGCTAGTGATACACCCGTCTTTGCGATGCCACGGATGCACGACTTTCTCTCGAAAAACGGACCATGGGATCAGTTGGTTCGCTACCGCAACGTGCAGCTGCACAAGCTCGAAGACGGCCACGAGATTCAATTGGAGGGCGGGATAGCTGTAGCACCGTTTCTCGTGCCACATCGCGACGAGTACTCAGAAACGGTCGGCTACCGCATTCAGGGACCCACCAGGACAGCAGTCTTTATTCCCGACATCGATAAATGGGACCGGTGGTCTGTCGACATAAGAGCACTGATCCGCTCCGTCGACTATGCGTTGCTCGATGCAACCTTCTTTGCGGATGGTGAATTGCCAGGGCGGGATATGAGCAAGATCCCGCATCCGTTTGTTGCCGAGAGTATGGCGCTGTTCGAGGACTTTACGGACGAGGAAAAATACCGTGTGATCTTCATTCACATGAATCACACGAATCCGTTGTTAATCGATGGCAGCCCGGAACAGGCTGAGGTTGAGCGGCGCGGCTTTAGATTCGCGCGGGAGGGAATGCGCCTGGAGCTCTAGGACAGGTGTCCTGAAGCCCCAGGCGCAACGACATCAGTCTTTCATCGCATCGTTCAGTGCGGCGTCAACGTCGTCTTTCTTTTCCATAAGCGTGTCTTCGACCGCTTCAGCGTCGTCCATCGCACCTTTCATCATGTTGGCGCCTTCATTCATGGCGTCGTCGGCAACGGCCTTGGCGTCATCCGCCATCTCACCAGCCGCATCGGCTGCGTCATCCATCGCGTCGCCTGCTGCGTCCATGGCGTCGCCTGTTGCCTCTTTCGCAGCATCCATGGTGTCGCCTGCCGCTTCTTTCGCAGCATCCATGGTATCGCCTGCCGCTTCTTTCGCAGAATCCATGGCGTCCTTCGCGGACTCGCCAGAATCTCCACCGCCACAGGCAAACAAGGTCAGGCTCGTCAACAAAATCAGTACGTATCTCATATGTTCCTCCCAAATCTCCGAATTATTCGGATGTAATCGTTATGAAAATGCTTAGGTATTCGTTTATTTCGTCGATGTTTGCTGTCAAACGATGGTCTCCATCGACCAGATGAAGCGTGGCGCCACAACTCTGAGCAAAACGAATGCTGTTCTCGACGGGCACAATATCATCATGCCAGCCATGCACAAGGCAAATCGGCATTGAGGGCGGAATTGGTGTCAGCGCCTCGTAGCCCGGCATGTAGTACGCGGGGGCCAACACGAACAAGCCGGCAGCGCCCAGCTCCTCTGCGGCGGCCGTCGCCACGTGCCCGCCCATACTCGATCCCACCAGGACCAGCTTGTCGTCAATGTCCGCACATTCTTTCACCAGTTTGCTGACCCGTTCCGAGGGATCGGCAATGCCCTGGTAGTCGATGCTGTCGACCGCGCAGCCGAGGCTCCTGGCGCGCTCCGCCATGGCACAAATTTTCGTACCCCACGGCCCGCTCTCCTGGCCATGCGAAAAAATCACGGTCGTCATACGATTATTCCATCCCCTGTGTCACAAAACTCTTCAATATGCCGCACCAGCAACCAGTCGCGGTCCTGGCCCCAGGCCACAAAGTCGCCCAGGCGCAACGTAGGCACGCCCCAACTGCCGGACGCCATCATCGAGTCACGATTTTCCACGGCGGCATCGCACCAGCTGCCGGATTCCATCGCGCTTTGCACGTCCGGCCAGGACAGCCCGGTATTCGCAATTACCTTGCGCATGCCGGCATCGGTCGCGACATCAATGCCCTGGGCCCAGATGGCTTCGCCCAAAATCAGCAGAAATTCTTTGCCACGATTCTGCGCTTCCGCATAGAAAAATACCGCCAGGCTGCGTTCCGCGCCGGGCCCGACCGGATCGGCAATCCTGCCAAACGCGACACCGCGTCGCGCAGCTTCGCGTGCCGCGTCTTTGACGATATAGAGCAGTTTTGCTCTCGGCACCTGCATGCCGCGCATCACCATCGGCAGTACGGGGCGAATTTTCAGCGTTAGCCCGAAAGCGTCGGCAATTTCGGCAACGCGACCCAACGCGAGATAGGAGTAAGGACTGCGAACCGAGTGAAAGAACTCGAGGGGCGGCAGGCTCTTTGCAGCGGTCGGCGGTGCTATTGGCAGTGTGACCTGTGTCGCCTGGCCAAGCGACGACAGCAGCGGAAGATGGCCCTTGTCCCTGGCCAGCGAGAGGTCATCGAGCCGCTGCAGCAGGTAGTGCAGGCGATCCACTCCCCAGTACCATTCTCCGGCGTAGTGCAGCATCGCGCTGTTGTAATGACCCAGGCTGCGCTGGAGATTCTTCGAGTCCTGGATGACCGGATCTGACTGGCCCCTGATCTCTGCCGCGGCGCTGCGGCGCGCTGCCGCTTCCGCATCACCTCGCCAGAATACCTGCAACGCCTGCAGCAACTCTTCGTCAGAATCCATACCGACCTGGCCGCTTGCTATGGTGTCGAGCATCGAGCGTCGGTGTTCGACGGGTGGGCTGGTGCCCTTGTCGAGGAACGGTATGCCCAGTTCACGCGCGAGTCGTTCGCAGTCCCGCACGGCATACTCGGCAAGCAAGTCGGGAGCCGGCTGGTAAGCCCCTCCGTGTGCTTCCGAGAGATACAGCCGCAGCTCGATATCGTAATGATCCCGGAGGCCAGGCAAGTAGTGCGCGAGCAGGTAGGAATACGGATCGTCGAGCTGCAGAAACGCTGAGACGACATGCGGCCGGCGCAACAAACGGCGGCGAGTCTCCTGCAGCCGCCGCGACGCGCTTTGAACTCCCGGGCTGAGCAGCGCACTGATGAAACGCGATCGCAGTTTGCGCTTCACGCTCATGATTCATCCCAGGTTGACGACGGCTTCCATAATAGTTCATCGAGACCCGGATCCCAGCGGTACTCCTGCAGGTTTACCTTGCCGTTCCTGACCATGACGCCCTCCTCAGTCAGGCGATCGCACTGCATCCTGAAATGTCGGCTGTTCGGATCGAACGCACTTTTTCCAGACGCGGTAATGACGCGATGCCAGGGCAATTGCAGATCGTCGGGTGCGTGACGCAACGCATAGGCAACTTGCCGCGCGCCGCGCGGAATACCGGCGATCTCGGCAACCTGTCCGTAGTTCGCGACGCGCCCTTCGGGAATATCCTGAATGGTCTCCCAGATTCTGCGCATGCGGGTTTCCCTGTCCATTGCGACCCTATCAGCCCAACCCAAGGCGGGCCTGGATTTCCCGCTTTGCATCGCTCAGCACGGTATCGCGGTCCAGTGACTCGAGGATTTGCTTGACAACCTGCTTCGGCCCACCGTCGCCCCAGGACTTGCCCTTGGACAGATACTCGCCTGCCGCGCGGCCAACGAGGTAGGTACTGTAATACGCAATGGCGCCCTGCGCGCCGGCGGTGAGAATCGTCGACAGGCCCAGCGTGCCGACCTTGAGCGCGCTCGAAACGAAATGCAGCGCCCACACGGTACCCATCAGAGCAGCCGACTCTGCCACGATGACCTTGACGATCGAGCCGGCTTCTTTCTGACTCAGCGGCAAATCGTAAACGCGCGACAAATGCACAACCATGCCGACATCGATAAACGCCGCGGCGAACAGGTCCGCGACCGGCACAGGGTTAAACGCGACGGCAATGCCTTTGCCGACGCAGTAAGTCCGTACCAACCTGTCACCAAGCTCCTGCCTGGCCGCCAATATGCGGCGACCCACCTGGTCGGACAGATCGGCGGCGAACAGGCTTGCGTTGAGTGCAGCCAGTGTCTTCCCTTCCGCCTCGAGAATCTCCCAGAGCTTCAGGCGCAGCTCCGCGACGTCGGGAGGCTGCGCCCGTGCTGAGATGGTCTCGCCGCCGTCGGCATCGATCTCGACGACGGTCTGGCCGCGAGGCTCGGCGGCAGCGGCGACGATGTGGTCGGCCTCGACGATTCCCTCGGTCTTGCTGCGTATCGACTGCAGCAACGCGACACGCTCCTCCGCCGTGTACAGATCTGATTTGTTGAGTACGACCAGAACCGGCCGCCCTTGTGCAAGCACGGCCTTGAGCGCATCGCGTTCCGTATCGGTGATATCGCTGTCGAGGACGAAAATGACAAGGTCGGAACGACCGGCAACCTCCCTGGCCAGTGCCTCACGATCTTCACCGCCTGCCTCGTCCAGTCCCGGCGTATCAATCAGGAAAACGCCGCCGGCCTCCACCTGGTTCCAGGCCTGCATCGACGAATGCCGGGTCTCGCCGTGTATCGGGCTGACCGAAAAGCGGTTCTCGCCGATCAGCGCATTCAGCAGCGACGACTTGCCAGTGCTTACACGGCCGAAGACGGACAGGTGCAGATGACCATGCTCCAGCTTGTCGAGCATGCCCTGAACGGCCTGGTAATCCTGTGACAGAGATTCGCGCACGCCATCCGGCAAGCGCGAATCCAGGATCAAGTCCCGCAGGCTCTCGCGGGCGAGACTCAGGTGATCTGCGCCACCATCGGGCGCAGGCTCAGTCGCTCTTTTCTTCCAGGGCCACCCCGGCAATGCGGCGTACGCCCGCTTCCAAATGCTCACTGATGCCATCCTCGAATTCTTCTGCGGCCGTCTCAGGCACCAACGCGCCATGACGGCTCAGCGACAACACCAGGCTCCGTCCGAGCGCGTCAAAAATCAGTCCGTAGGCCACCGCGTGCACAAGCCCCCCTGCAACCGTGCCGAGGCCGGGAAAAGCTTTCAGACCGTTACCGGCTACGGCAAGCGATAGTGGAAATGCGCGGCCCACCCGACTTTGGCTCATTGACAGGAACTCTTCAATGTCGAGGTCCTTCGGTGCCGCACCATACAGCTTGCACAATTGCTGTGTCATGGTCGTACCAATATAGCCCTGGATCAATATATCCGTGCCCGGGCTAATGGCCGCAAGGGCCCCGATCACCGCTTTACGGGTCGCGCTCCGGATGATTTGCTCGGAGCGTTGCAGCCGATACCCGGCCTCCGCTTCCGCCAGCCTGGCGGCCGCCATCTGAAACACCGCGCGCGCTCGTCGCTGATCGAGCGATTCCGCGCCGCTCGACAGCAGCTGATTTATCGCCACCACGAGTACACCAATGTCCGCTGGCCGGGTGCGCCGCACCGCATGCTCTCGGCCGTCTTCATGACGTTCGATGACCTCAGCCTCGCCACCGGCGCTCACCGCAACCACCTGGTCCCGCTGCAGCCTGCCGCCGATGCCTGCGACGCGCTCGAGCAGCTTCTCCATCAACGCAGCCTGCTCTTCGCTACTGAATCGATCGGCTTTGTTCAAGACGAGAACCAGTGGTTTGTCGAATGTCAGCAGCGCTTCGATAGCGCGAATTTCCGGCCGCGTCAGATCACTGTCACAGATGAAAAGAACTACGTGGGCGCGTGTCGCTTCTTCGCTCGCCACCACAGACAACTCGCCGTCCACACCGCCGATACCCGGCACATCGGTCAGCACTATCTCGGCGCCGGCGTCATTGCACCAGCGATAATGTCGCACGTCGTCGGTGGAGCCCCCGACCACGTCGACCACCACATTGGCCTCCGGAACCAGCGCCTTGATCAGCGAGCTTTTACCGGTGCTGATTTCGCCAAAGAAGCACAAACTGATAGTGCCCTGGTCCTGCCGCGTCGCCAGCTCCTTTAGCTCCGCCTGGGCCTCGTCGACATTCACACCGGCCGCCTCGGCGTCTCGAATGCGCACCTCGATGTCCTGTTTCGACAACGGCGCAGACGCATTCTTTCTCGTCGGTCGTCTCCGGCGCCTGACGACGAGACGCCAGATAAGCCACAGCGCACTGACGGCGAGCAGCAACATTACCGACACGTAGGCGTAAAGCAGCGCGGGTGGACCCGATTTCAGTCGATCCCAGACGTTGAGCGCTGATTCCGAAATAAACAGCAGGGCACCGATCGCAATCACGAACACCAGCGCAACGGCAACGGCTATCGCGATGCGTATGAAGCGGTCAAGTTTCATCCTGGATCCTTCACTTATCGCTTGCGTCTAGAGCTGCGCCGCGACCCAGCGATCGATCTTCGCGTCGAGCATCGACAACGGCATCGCGCCGTCCGTAAGCACTTGCGTATGGAAGTCTTTGATATCGAAATCGTCGCCAAGGCGGGCCTCTGCGCTGTTTCGAATCTCGTGAATCCTGAGCTGTCCCACCTTGTAGGCGAGCGCCTGTCCCGGTATCGCCATGAAACGCTCGGTCTCGGCGACAGCACGCGCCTCGACGACAGCCGAGTTTGCGTACATGTAGTCGAGCACCTGCTGACGCGTCCAGCCTTTCGCATGAATGCCGGTATCAACGACGAGGCGAATAGAGCGCCAGAGTTCGGCGTTCAGGCCACCGAAATTCTGGTAAGGATCGGTATACACACCGAGCTCCTTGCCCAGCGATTCTGCGTACAGGCCCCAGCCTTCGGAGAACGCCGTGAACCCACCGTAACGGCGAAAGTCCGGCAGATTCTCATTTTCACGCTGGATCATGATCTGAAAGTGATGGCCCGGGATGGCTTCGTGCAAGAACAGGGACTCCATGGCCCATTTGCCGCGCGCCTTAATGTCGTAAGCGTTGGCATAAAAAACACCCGGCCTCGAGCCGTCCGCCGTACCTGACATATACGAGCCGCCAGCTGCCGATTTCTCGCGGAACGTTTCAACGCGGCGAACTTCAAATGCCGTCTTTGGAAAGATCTCGAACAGATTCCGGGACAGTTCGGTAATGTGATCGGTCATGTCGCGGTAGCCCTGGATGAGCTGTTCCGCATCGTCGAAAAAGAACTGCTCGTCGGTATTGACGAACTCGAAGAAGTCCTGCAAATCTCCATCGAAGCCAACCTCTTCAATAACGCTGCGCATTTCTCCGTGAATCCGCGCCACCTCATCAAGACCGATCTGGTGGATCTCCTCTGGTGTCATATCAGTGGTTGTGCGCAGGCGGACCATGTAGGCGTACCACTCCTCGCCGTTTGGCAGAGCCGACAGGCCCACGCTCTCACGCGCAGCAGCGAGGTAATCGTCACCGATGAAGTTATTCAGCCGTTCGTAGGCGGGAATAACCGTGTTGCTGATTTTATCTTCATACGCGCCAGTCAGTCGCGCACGCTCTGCTTCGCTAAATTCGGCAGGCATGTCACGTACCGGCGTATAGAAGCCGCTGTCCTTTGGGTCGTCGACGACCTGGGACTGCAGCTGCGGTACGAGTTTTGCCATCAGTATCCGCGGCTGCACGACTCCTTCGCGCATACCCTGTTTCATGTTTGTAATGACCTGATCGACGTTGATGGCGAACTGGTCCGCCCGACTCAGAAAATCATCGTAGTCCTTGACGGTCTTGAACGGATGCGCGCTCGAGCCGCTCCCCAGCTGCACGAACATGCTGGTCAGCGAATAGAACTGGTTGATCGGTGCGAGGTGAGACGGGAAGCGATAGCCCTCGAGCGACTGTTCGCGCTTAATCCTGAACAGGTCGTAGCTGAGCTGATCCTGGTAGCCGAGTTGCTTGCGGTCAATCTCCAGCAATCGCCCAAGGAACTCTTCGTCCATCGCCATCGCCGCGGCGCGGTATTCCGGGCTGTTGGAGTTGGCCATGCGATCGTTGTAGCGATAGTCGCCGATAAACGTCGCTGACAGTGGGTTCATTTCGAGATTGCGCTCGAAATGCTCACTAAACAGGGCTGCCAGTGTATCGGCTGCGTTCGTCGGGCTTGTTTCAGGCGCTGCTGTATCTTTCGGGCCGCCGCAGGCGGATACCAGCA
>CAYTTZ010000136.1:0-8453 GCA_964440945.1 uncultured Woeseiaceae bacterium | reverse complement strand
ACCGTTACGGGCATAATGTAGTCAGCACTCGGACACAACATCTTGTGTCTAGTCAACGAGAGAAAAGAGGCCGGCAACGGCTCTCACCGCGCGTTTTCTGGCCGCCGGTGAGCGGGACTCTTTTCGCTGTGAAAAAGCTAGTCAAAACAAAATGTTTGGGGACTCCTTCAGGGAGTACAGGGGAGTAAGAGGATCAATGAAGCCTGCGGTGAATCTGGAAACGCAGTCGGTTACCGACATTGAATTTCAACCAGCATCGCTGGATATATGGGAGACAAAGTATCGACTTTCGGCCAAAGATGGTTCGACGATCGATACGTCGATCGACGAAACGTATCAACGCGTCGCGCGCGCTCTCTCGAACGTAGAGATAGAGTCGAAACGCGATCATTATTTCAAGGAATTCGTCTGGGCATTGCGCAGTGGCGCCATCCCGGCGGGCCGCATTGTTTCGAACGCAGGGGCCCTTGAGCATAAACCCGCGACCTCGACGATCAACTGTACCGTGTCAGGTACCGTTGGTGACTCGATGGACAACATCCTTAACAAGGTCCACGAAGCAGGACTCACGCTCAAAGCGGGCTGCGGCATTGGCTATGAGTTTTCAACGCTGCGACCCAAGGGCGCGTACGTAACAGGCGCCGGCGCCTATACGTCGGGACCCCTGTCGTTCATGGATATCTACGACAAGATGTGCTTTACGGTTTCGTCGGCGGGTGGGCGTCGCGGCGCGCAGATGGGTACCTTTGATGTCGGTCATCCTGATGTCATGGAATTCATTCGCGCCAAGCGAGAAGACGGCCGTTTGCGTCAGTTCAATCTGTCGTTGCTCATCACCGATGAGTTCATGCAGGCTGTGATCAACGAAGACGACTGGAAACTGGCGTTTCCTGTCACGCCTAAGGAAGTAGAAGAAGACGACCTCGATCTCTCGGATAAGAGCCAGTTCGTCTGGCGTGACTGGCCGGAGGCCGGCAACTACGTCACCAATGCCGAGGGCCTCGTCGCCAGTAAGATATACAAGACCATGCCCGCGCGCCGCGTCTGGGAACTTATCATGGCGTCGACGTACGACTTCGCCGAGCCTGGTTTCGTGTTGATCGACAAGGTCAACGAAATGAACAACAACTGGTTCTGCGAGAACATCAGGGCCACGAACCCTTGTGGCGAGCAGCCGTTGCCTCCGTATGGCTCGTGCCTGTTGGGCTCGGTGAACTTGACGCGCTTTGTCTTGAAACCGTTCACCGACGAAGCCCGCTTTGACTGGGAGAGCTTCCGCAAGGTCGTCAAGACGTTTACACGCATGCTCGACAACGTGGTTGAAATAAATGGGCTGCCGCTACCGCAGCAGCGCAACGAGATTCAGAGAAAACGGCGTCATGGCATGGGATTTCTTGGGCTGGGCTCGAGCATCACGATGCTGCGCATGAAATACGGTGAGACCAGGGCGGTCGAATTCACCGAAGAGGTCGCTCGCCAATTGGCACTGGCCGGTTGGGAAGAAGCGTTGGAGCTTGCGCAAGAGAAAGGCCCGGCGCCGATCATGAACGAGACCTTCGAGGTTACCGAGGAAATGCTGCGCCGGCGCCCGGAGATGCGCAAGGATGGCTACCAGACGGGTGACAAGGTACCTGGGAGAATCCTGCACGCGCGCTACAGCCGCTACATGCAGCGCGTTGCCGCAGAAGCGCCGGAGCTTGTCGAGCAGCTGGCGGAGACAGGCGCGCGCTTTACGCACCACAGTTCGATTGCGCCGACCGGTACTATCTCGCTATCGCTGGCCAATAATGCCAGCAATGGAATCGAGCCCAGCTTCGCTCATCATTACTTCAGAAACGTCATTCGGCAGGGCAAGAAGACGAAAGAGAAAGTAGACGTATTCTCGTTCGAACTGCTGGCTTTTCGTGGTTTTATCGACCCGGAAGCGATGCCACCAGGCGGTAGCGAGGATGCGGCCGTGGACAACTTGCCGGATTATTTCATTACGGCAGATGAGGTATCGCCAAAACAGCATGTGGATATCCAGGCGGCGGCACAGAAATGGGTCGACTCATCGATCTCCAAGACAGCCAACGTGCCGACCGATTATCCGTACGAGGACTTCAAGGACATCTACCTGTATGCCTACAAGCAGGGTCTGAAGGGTTGCACTACCTTCCGCTTCAATCCGGAGGCGTTCCAGGGCGTGCTGGTGAAGGAGAAGGACCTGAAGAATACGAATTACACGTTCACGCTGGATGACGGTTCCACCGTTGAACTCAAAGGCGACGAGGAGATTGAGTACGACGGTGAAACTCACACCGCCGCCAATCTTTTCGACGCGCTAAAAGAAGGCTATTACGGAAAGTTCTAGATGATAAAGATAGAGAAGAAGATTGTTGGGTACGCGGTTAATCAGCCGCCTGCGGAGACGGAAGCGGCCAAGCCGGAGTTCAAACGCGAGGGCGGTGGTGGCGATCGTGCTGAAGTCATTCGCATGCACGAGCGGCTGGAGCGGCCGGAAATGCTGGTTGGCTCCACCTACAAGGTTAAGACGCCGATTTCCGATCACGCGATGTACGTCACGGTCAACGATATCATCCTCAACGAAGGCACGGAGCATGAGAAGCGCCGGCCCTTCGAGATCTTCATCAACTCGAAGAACCTGGATCACTATCAGTGGATCGTGGCGCTCACGCGTATTATTTCGGCCGTATTTAGAAAGGGCGGCGACGTAACATTCCTGGTGGAAGAGCTGAAAGCGGTGTTCGATCCTCGTGGTGGTTACTGGCAGACCGGCGGCCGATTCATGCCGTCGATCATCGCGGAGCTGGGCCATATCGTCGAGAAGCACCTCATCATGATCGGCCTGATGCCTGCGCCGGAGCTCGACGAGGGACAAAAGAAACTGATCGCCGAGAAGCGTGCCGAGTTCGAGGAATCGAGAAAGCAGAAGGACGCGTTTTCATCTGAGAACTACCCGAAAGGGGCGCAGCTTTGTACGAAGTGCAATACGGTCGCGCTGATTAAGATGGACGGGTGTATGACCTGTCTTTCCTGCGGCGACTCCAAGTGCGGCTGAGCGTGTCCCAGGCGGCGCACTGCTTCGTCAAGTGAGGCGGGAAATCTGCTCACGTACTTAATGTGCGCTGCGCGATTTCACGCCTCCCTTTCCGCGCATTGCATCCACCTGGAACTCGCTCAGGTTCGGTGCGGCGTCCCTGCCGGCGCACTGCTTCGTCAAATAAGGCGGGAAATGTGCTCACGTACTCAATGTACGCTCCCCGATTTCGGGCTTTTCTTTCCTCGCCTCGCATCCACCTGGTACTCCCTCAGGACTTTGGCAGCTCTGCCATGATAAATTGCGCGTGTGACCATTCGTATTCCTGATTTTTCGCAGACCCATGTGGTAGTGGTCGGCGACGTAATGCTCGACCGTTACCTGTTCGGGTCGACACGCCGTATCTCGCCTGAGGCGCCGGTGCCGGTCGTGCACGTCAACAAGACCGACGATCGTCCCGGAGGTGCGGCCAACGTTGCCGTGAACCTCGCAAGCCTCGGTGCTACGACTCGGCTGCTCGGCCTGGTAGGCGAAGACGCAGCGGCCCAATCACTGCAGTCAATTCTGGGCGGGCTTGGGATCGTCTGCGAATTCACGCGTACGGCGGATCGTCCCACCATCACGAAGACCCGCGTGCAGAGTCGCGGCCAACAACTCATTCGCCTCGATGAGGAAAACGCGGCGCATATGGCCGGTGACGCCATGGTCAGTGCGCTCAGGAAATCGATCGACGGAGCCGGCGCCGTGGTGTTGTCAGACTACGGGAAAGGCGCACTGAGCGACGTAACGAAGCTGATCAGCGTCTGTCGCGACGCAGGGATTCCAGTACTCGTCGATCCCAAAGGCGCCGATTTCGGGAAGTATCGCGGCGCGTCATTGATAACGCCAAACCAGTCGGAGTTTGAGGTCGTTGCCGGCGTCTGCGAAACGGACGATGAGCTTGTGCAGCATGCGCGCCGGATGATCGACGACCTCGATCTGTCTGCACTGCTCATAACGCGCAGCGAAAAAGGCATGTTGTTGCTGGAAGACGGTGGCGAGCCGCTGTTTCTTTCGACCCAGGCACGCGAGGTCTTTGACGTGACCGGTGCCGGTGACACGGTTATCGCGACCTTGGCCGGGGCCCTCGCCAGCGGTCAGGATCCGGCATCCGCTGCCGCGCTGGCAAATCTCGCCGCCGGGCTGGTGGTTCGCAAGATCGGTGTGGCCAGCGTGACTCCGGGCGAGCTGCGTGTCTCGTTGCACCAGCGCGGCCAGGGTGGACGCGGACTGGTGGACGCCGACGAGTTGCATACCATGGTTACGGAATCGCGCGCGCGAGACGAACGTATCATCATGACTAACGGTTGTTTTGACGTCCTGCATGCGGGGCATGTCTCTTATCTCGAAGAGGCTAAGAGCCTCGGCGATCGCTTGATCGTTGCTGTCAATGATGACGACTCTGTGCGGCGCCTCAAGGGCAACTCCCGTCCCATCAACGCGCTCAAAGATCGACTGCTGGTGCTGGCGGGTTTGGCCGCGGTGGACTGGGTCGTGCCGTTTTCGGAGGACACGCCGGCTCGCCTGATCGAGAGGATTCTCCCTGACGTCCTGGTGAAGGGCGGCGACTACAGCCCTGATGATATCGTTGGCGCGAAAGAGGTTCTGAAGAATGGCGGCGAGGTGCGCGTACTGCCGTTCCGTGACGGCCTTTCTTCGAGTCGTATCATCGACAGGCTACGAGAACAGAGCTGAAGAGCTGAAGCTTCTGTGCGCCTTCTTTACAACTTCCTGACCTATCTTCTACTGGTTCCGTTTGCCTGTTACTGGCTGGTGCGCGGCCTGGGAAACCGTTCCTATTTCGACCGTCTCAGCCAGCGTTTCGGTTTCGGCTTTCCTCAACTGGATCGCTGTATCTGGATTCACGCGGTCTCCGTGGGCGAGGTTCAGGCGTCATTACCGCTCATTCGCGTTCTACGTGAGCGCTTCCCGAATCGGACAATGCTGGTTACTACCGTGACGCCCACCGGGGCAGCGCGCGTTAAAGCTGCTTTGGGCGATTCCATCGAACATTGCTATATACCTTTCGAATTTCCGAATGCGATCAACAATTTCTTCAACGCCGTTAAGCCTAGCGCGGCGCTGATTATGGAGACCGAAATCTGGCCCAATCTTTATCGTGGCTGCGGCGTTCGCAACATTCCGCTCATCCTCGTCAGTGCGCGTATTTCGCCACGTTCGATTTCGGGGTACCGGCAACTGCTGCCATTGATTCGGGAGACGCTGTCGCATGGGATCATCATTGCCGCCCAGAGCCAGTCTGATGCCGATCGTTTTCTTTCTCTGGGTGCCAGCGCAGCGCGTACCAAGGTCACTGGCAATATTAAATTTGATGTGGATCTGCCGGCTAATATCACGAGCGAAGGAGAGGCTTTTCGCAATGAGTTCATAGGCAGGCGGCCGACCTGGATAGCGGCCAGCACCCACGACGGCGAAGAGGCCCAGGTCTTAACGGCACACCGGGCGTTGTTGGAGAAGTTCCCTGACCTGCTATTGATTCTCGTGCCAAGACATCCGGAGCGCTTCAGTGAGGTGCGAGAACGCGTACAACGATCAGGATTTGATGTCGTTTCAAGAACTGAGCGCCGCGGCTGTGAGGACTCAACGTCTGTGTTACTGGGCGATACGATGGGCGAGGTACCGCTGTTCTACGCGGCTAGCGACATCGCTTTTGTTGGCGGGAGCCTGGTACCCATCGGGGGGCATAATCTCCTGGAGCCCGCGGCACAGGCCTTGCCAGTGATTGCCGGGCCGCACCTGTTCAATGCCCAGGGTATTGCCGACATGTTTGTCGACATGAATGCCTGCCGTATCGTCAACAATGCCGGGGAACTCGCCGATGCCGTCACCGACTTGCTGGAGAACCCGGACAAAGCCGCAGAAATCGGCCTGAACGGCCGTACTCTTCTCGAGCGCAATAAAGGGGCACTGGCCCGTCTGCTGGTGCTAGTCGAGCCTTTACTCGGCGAGCAGCGCTGAAACCTGGCTAGGTGCCCGCGGCCTCGGCTGCCTCTTCTTCAGCGATCACCTCTTCCGGCGGCTTGCGCTCCCGCAACCATTGATCGATCCGTTCGAGATCCTGAATTTCCAGTGTCCCCGCGGCTTGTTTTAGTTGCAGCGCGTTTAGGACATAGTCATATCGACTCTGATAGTAATTTGTGATGGCCACATACAGCGAGAATTGCGAGTCCAGGACGTCGACGATGGTTCGTGTGCCAACCTCGAAACCTGCCTCGGTGGCTTCCAGCGCCGTTCGATTGGACGCGACCGCCTGGTCCAGTGCTTTCACGCGACTGCGTTCCGAAATGACGCCGAGGTACGCATCGCGAGCCTGCCGTTCCGTCTCTCTCGTTACGCGCTGCAGTTGTTCACGACTGGCACGATGCAGATAAACGGCTTCACGCACGCGAGAGGACGTAATGCCGCCCGCAAACAGGGGCAAGTTGAACTGGATGCTGATGCTGTCCGAGCTGCCATCACTGTCGGCCGGAATGAATGGAGAATTGTTGAAGCTCCGATCCGCGTCGACGTCGGACTCGCCGCTGGTTGCGACCAGTTCAATGCTTGGATAATAGCCATTGCGCTGGAAGGAGATTTCGTCACGCGCCAGCTGCTCATCGATCCGGCTTGCAACAAGGTTCAGGTTCTGACCCATCGACAATTCGACCCAGCTCGCCTCATCGTTGGGGGTCGGCGTAATCAGTGGGAAGTCATCACCCGGCGCAGACAGGGTCGTAACATATTCGCCTGTTATCTCCCGCAGGAACTCTCGAGCAGTAGCCAGCGATCTCTTCGCCGCAATTTCATTTGCGATTGAATTGTCGTAGGCGGCCTGTGACTCCTGCACCGCGGTAATAGCGATCAGGCCCACTTCAAACCGCTGCTTGGCTTGTTCAAGCTGTCGAGCGATCGCGGTTCTGTCCGCGTGAATCGATGTCAGGCGGTCCTCGGCAGCGAGAATATCAAAGTAGCGCTGCGCAACGCGTATGATGAGATCCTGCTGCGCGGCTTCGCGAAGGGATTCAGCCTTGGCAACGATCTTGTCTGCACGCCGTAGCCCAACGATCTGGTCCCAGCGAAACAGCGATTGCCGTAGCGTGAACTGCCAGCGCGTGACGTCCGAGTCCGACTCGGACGTAAGCGATCCGAGCGAGCCATCAGAGTCTATTTCGACGCTTGTGCCATCAAATTCGTTTCGGGTGTAGTCGCCGTTAAATGACACCTGGGGCAGGTAGGCGCCGCGCGCCTGGGGCATTGCCTCGAGTGCCGCGAGACGTCGAGCCTCGGCCTCGTGTATTTGCGGATCGCTCTGCAAGGCCTGCTGGTAGATCTCCAGCAACGAGGCTGCCTGCGTTGCACCAGACACCGCGAAAACGCCGATGGTTGCGATTAATACCCTGATAATTATGAGGTTTTTCATTTTTTTCCGTTCCGGGGCCAGGCCGCAGGGCGGCGCTAATTGTTATAGTCTACTGCATGATTAAATCAGTTGGAATTATTGAGCTTTGCTATTAGATGCAACGGACGATGAACTGGTTTCTTTTTTTTTCGGTAATGTCGGTCGCGCCTAGAATGAAAACCGGGGCGGCAGCGCGCCATTGACCAGTGGCGCCAGCGACGTCTCGAAGAGCGATACCGTTTGCCAGTCGTTCTGCTCGGTTCGTTCGACGATTTTTGCCGCCATGGCCGGCGCGTCCCCCACCACGACAAACAGCTTACCGTGCGGCGCGAGCGCATCAACGAATCGCGGATCAAAGGACTGCAGCGAGCCGGTTACGGCTATTGCGTCAAACTCCTCCTTTGGCAGCGACTCCATCGCATTCATCTGCAGTAGCTCAGCGTTTGAAATCCTGGTGTCGGCAAGCCGCGTTGCAGCAGCCTCCAGGAAATCGTCGTAGATGTCGATGCTGGTGACATGGGCCGCAAGCCGCGCGAGGCAGGCGGTCAGGAACCCGCTGCCAGTGCCGATCTCGAGCACCCGTTCATCGCCGTCCAGCCCCAGTGCCTGCAATACACGACCTTCGATAGTGGGCGTCATCATGTGCTGGCCATGCCCGATCGGAATCTCTACATCGGCAAATGCCATAGCGGCGTATTCAGCCGGCACGAACCTCTCCCGCGGCAGTTCTTGAAGCACGCCGAGGACGTCTTCATCGTAAACATTCCAGCCACGAACCTGTTGATTGACCATTTGCCGCCGTGCGTAATCGATGTTCATCGTCTATTTACTCGTAACATTATGATTTAAAACAATAATCTGTTTATTCAAGAGCAGGAACCGAGTCTCCTGTACATGCCTTTCGAGCATCGCTTCCTGAATTATGGTGAATCAACGCAGTGACGCCACGTTGCTGGGATATGCTTACAGATGGTT
>CAYTTZ010000135.1:0-8609 GCA_964440945.1 uncultured Woeseiaceae bacterium | reverse complement strand
ATTGGTCGAAGACCTACTTCGAGTGGATGTACAACATCCAGGACTGGTGCATCAGCAGGCAGCTTTGGTGGGGACACCGCATTCCCGCCTGGTACGACGACGACGGCAAGGTTTACGTCGGCTACTCTGAAGAAGACGTGCGCGAAAAGAACAACCTGGGTGATGACATTTCATTGCGGCAGGACGAAGACGTTCTCGACACCTGGTTCTCGTCAGCACTGTGGCCGTTCAGCACGCTGGGATGGCCTGAAAAGACGGACCGGCTTGACGACTTTTACCCCGGCAACGTTCTTGTGACCGGCTTCGATATCATTTTCTTCTGGGTCGCCCGGATGATCATGATGGGGCTCAAGTTCATGGGTGACGTACCGTTCCGTGAGGTTTACATCCACGGACTGATACGCGCCGATGACGGCCAGAAAATGTCGAAGTCGAAGGGCAACATACTCGACCCGCTCGACCTCATCGACGGCATCGAACTGGAAACGCTGGTCACAAAGCGTATGCGCGGCATGATGCAGGACCACCTCGCGCCGAAGATCGAGCGCGCGACCCGCAAGCAGTTTCCCGATGGCATTAACCAGTACGGTGCAGATGCGTTACGGTTTACTTTCGCCGCACTGGCAACAACGGGTCGCGACGTTCGCTTCGACCTCGGTCGTATCGAGGGCTACAAGAACTTCTGCAACAAGCTCTGGAATGCCGCTCGATACGTCCTGATGAATACCGAGTCGCTCGACGACGGAGACGAGGAACTCAGCGTTGCCGATCGCTGGATCGTGGCGCGCCTCGACCAGACTATTGTTGAAGTCCATGGTCATTTTTCAAGCTACAGGCTCGACCTGGCGGCCCAGGCCATGTACGAGTTCACCTGGCATGAGTTCTGTGACTGGTACCTGGAACTGTCAAAACCGGTGCTGCAGTCGGATGAAGCGACGGACGCACTGCAACGTGGCACCCGCAAAACGTTGATTGGCGTACTCGAGTCAATCCTGCGCATGCTGCATCCGCTCATACCGTTCATCACCGAAGAGATCTGGCAGCAGGTCGCAGAGCGCGCCGGAATCGACGGCGACACGATCATGTTGCGACCCTACCCGGAAGCGGCGGATACAAAGAGTGACCCTGACGCGATTGAGGACATCGAGTGGGTCAAGCAGTTCATCCTCGGTCTCCGCCAGATTCGCGGCGAGATGGATATCTCACCAGGAAAGTTCCTGCCAGTCTTGTTGCAACATGCGAGCGCTCAGGACCGGGAGCGCGTCGAGCGAAATTTGTTGTTGCTGCAGCGCGTCGGACGGGTCGAATCTGTCGTCGAGCTCGCCGACGATGAGGAACCGCCAGTATCAGCCGCGGCGCTGCATGGAGAGATGCGCATGCTGGTGCCGATGAAGGGACTGATCGACGTTGAGGCCGAACGTTCGCGCCTCGGTAAGCAGCTGGAGAAGGTGCAGATCGAATTGGCGCGCGCCATGGGCAAGCTTGGCAATGAAAAATTTGTGAACAATGCGCCTGCCGAGGTGGTCACACAGGAACGCGCTCGCGCCGCGGACTTCGAGAAAACAATAGCTCAGCTTAGCGATCAGATCGATAAGCTTGACGAGTTCGCGTAAGGCCAGCCGTTTTTTTGAGGACTGCATCACACTCTGCCCCGCAATCCAGTGCAAAACGTCAGGGCCTGAGTGACTATGCTCCGATCAACGTTTGGCCAGCGACTACGAGGACCCATTAGATGCAGCACGGAAACACTGTCGAGAAGTTGCACGCCAGTAAGGACCAGCAGCGTGATGCGGTCGAGCGTGCCCGTAAGGCACTGGCCGGCATTATTCTCGGCAAGAACGAGCAGATCACGCTTGCACTGGCCTGCCTGTTGGCGCGCGGCCACCTTCTTATCGAAGACCTGCCTGGACTCGGCAAGACCACGCTTGCCCAGGCCTTATCCCGTGTACTCGGTCTGAGCTTTCAGCGCATTCAGTTCACAAGTGACTTGCTACCCGCCGACATTATTGGCGTTTCGGTATTCCGTCAGGATCGCGGCGAGTTCGAATTCCAGCCTGGACCTGTGTTCTCACAGCTGATACTGGCGGACGAAGTCAACCGTGCGACGCCAAAAGCACAAAGTGCGCTGCTGGAAGCTATGGAGGAACAGCAGGTGTCCGTTGACGGCACTACGCGCAAGCTTCCTGAACCGTTCTTTGTTGTCGCTACGCAAAATCCGGGTGACCAGATTGGCACCTTCCCGCTGCCGGAGTCGCAGCTTGATCGCTTCCTTATGCGCGTTCAGCTTGGCTACCCTAACGAGGAAAGCGAACGCGAATTGCTGGCTGGCGAAGATCGCCGCAGCATGCTGAATGATATCGAGCCGGTAACCGCACCGGACATGCTGCTCGCGCTGCAGCAATCGGTTAGAGAGGTGCACATCAGTGATGCACTGATGGACTACGTACAGTCACTCGTGCGTCACACCAGGGAGTCGGCTGACATCGAAATCGGCCTGTCGCCGCGTGGCGCTCAGGCGCTAATTGCAGCGGCCAGGGCTGTTGCGTTTATCGCAGGCCACTCCGGCGCTTACCCCGACGATGTCCAGGCCGTGTTCACCGCTATAGCGGGTCATCGACTCAAACCGGCTGGCGGCACACGCTTCCGTAGCCCTGCAGAACTATGCCAGCATGTCCTCGAATACGTGGCCATTCCGTAGTCCGGGAAATCTGTTCCGTTCGCTGCGCGCGAATACCTTCGCGCGCGTCGGGCATTGGGCCCGCAAGCGCCAGGGAACCGACCCGAGTACGACGCGGCTAAAGCCGGGGCGCGTCTACATATTGCCGACCGGCGTCGGCATGGTATTTGGCATCATGACTTTCGCGATGCTGCTGGGCTCGATGAACTACACCAACAACCTTTCGTTTGTCCTGACCTTTATTCTCGTCGGCATTGGGCTGGTGTCGATGCACCAGTGCCAGCGAAATCTCGTCGGGCTCGAGCTGACCTTCGCCGGCACCGAACCTGCCCACGCCGGCCAGACCCTGCGCGTCAGCATCGCGGTCACTAACTACTCAAAGAGCGCTCGCCATGGTATTCGCCTGTATCACGACGGCATGCAGACAGAATCGCAGGACCTGCACGCCGGGGAAAGCACGGTTTTCGTACTGCCGGTGCCAACAGAACGACGCGGCTGGGTCACCCTCGAACGCTTCGGCGTCCGAACCCTGTTTCCATTCGAGTTATTTCGTTCGTGGGCGTGGCTGCATATGAACATACGTGGGCTGGTCTACCCGCATCCTGCAAGCGATGCGCCAGAACCGCCACCGACCATGGTTGCGCACGGTCATCGGCAACACGATGCGCGTGGCGAAGAGGACTTTGCCGGCTTGCGCAAATACCAGGTTGGCGACTCACCGCGACACGTTGCCTGGAAGGCCTACGCACGAACCGGACAGTTACTGTCAAAGCAGTTTGCCGGCGCGGATACCAGCAGTCAGTGGTTCGACTTCGACGAGATCGCCTCCGGAGATGCTGAAGAACGACTCTGCGTGCTGACCCGATGGGTCATCGATGCTGATCGATCGATGGAAGACTATGGACTGCGGATACCCGGCGCCGAGTTCCCGCCCACGCATGGCGAAGAACATAAGCGGCAGTGCCTTGAGGCGCTGACCCTGTTTGAGACGGGTACCGAATAATGGTGAAACCACGCGGCACCGATGGATCGCTACTGGCCAGCTTGCCCTGGACAATCTCTGCGCTGGCACTATCAGTCGCGCCGCATCTGCCGTATTTGCCAATCTGGGTGACGGCCGCATTCTTCGGCTGCTCGGCCTGGCGCTACCTGATCGAGAGACGTCGCCGCGCCTTGCCTTCAGTCTGGCTGCGCGCCCCCCTTGCACTCGCTTGCTTCCTTGGAGTGTACGCAACCTACTCGACCATCAGCGGCGTAGGACCCGGGTCGGCGCTGCTTGCGGTCATGGCATCGCTCAAGCTTCTCGAGACACGCCAAAGACGTGACCAGTTCGTGCTGTTGTTTATTTCGATATTCCTGGTCATGTCGTCGCTGCTGCGTGAGCAATACCTCTGGTCATTGCCGTACCTGCTGATCGGCGTATTAATCATCATGACCGCCTGGTTACGCATGTCGGCCACGCCGAGCGAAAGCGCACGGCAGAGTTTTGCGACCGGCGGTCGCTTGCTGCTGTATGCCGCCCCGGTCGCCGTCGCGATGTGGATCTTCTTTCCTCGCATCGCCGTGCCTTTCTGGGCCGTACCAATGGACACGGGTACCGGGACATCCGGCATCAGCGACTCTATGAGCCCGGGCGAAATCAGCTCACTTTCAATGTCAAATGCCGTTGCTTTTCGCGTCCGGTTCGATGGCACCGTTCCAGCGCCCCGCGACCTGTACTGGCGCGGGCTGGTGCTGACCGTCTTCAATGGTCGCACCTGGACACAGAGCGACCCTTTTAAGGGTCCGCGTTCCTTCGAGAAAGTTGAAGTTCGCGGCGAGCCGGTAAGCTATGAGATCACGCTTGAACCGACGCGGCAGCAATGGGTATTTGCGCTCGACATGCCGCACTCGTGGGAACTTCCGCGAACGATCATGGGCCCGGAGCACCAGCTGGCGCGCGCTATCCCGGTCGATCAGCGCATCGCCTACAAGGCGGTCTCGTACATCGACTTCAGTACCAACGTCGACCTGACAGAGTATGCCCGCTCCTGGTATCTGCGCCTGCCTCCAGGGAGCAATCCGCGAACGCAGTCGCTGGCGCAGCAAATGCGCGACTCCGCCGGCTCGAATACGGCATTTATCGAATCAGTAATCAGGAAATTCAACGAAGAAGAGTACTTCTATACCTTGCAGCCACCGGCGCTCGGCAGGAATTCGGCCGATGAGTTCCTCTTCGAAACCCGACAGGGCTTCTGCGAGCACTACGCATCGGCATTTGCCATCATGATGCGTGCGGCAGGCATACCTTCCCGCGTCGTGCTCGGTTATCACGGCGGCGAAATGAATCCGATGTCAGGTCATATGACGGTGCGGCAATCGGACGCCCACGCCTGGAACGAGGTCTGGATTGATAGACATGGCTGGTATCGCGTCGACCCGACCGGGGCCGTTGCACCCGACCGGATCGATTACGGCGTCAGCGATGCGGCTTTCGATGGCGTCGGCGCAGCGTGGGGATTCGAGGCGCCGTCACACCTCATTCGCCAGATCACGCTTGCAATAGACGCGGCCAATGCGAAATGGAACGACTGGATTCTCGGCTACGGCCCCGAAAACCAGAATAAATTCATGGAATGGATGGGCATGCAGGACCCGAGTTGGCGCAAGCTCATGCTGACCATGATCGCTGTCGTCGCGATCTTCGTCATGGTCGTCAGTGTGCTTCTCACGCTGCGCTACCGCGCGCCAGCCCGCGACCCGGCCGCGGTTCTGTACGAGCGTTTCGCCAGGAAAACCGGGCTGGAGCCAATGACCGGCGAGACGGCGGAACGATTTGCCGAACGCGTAAGGCGCGAGAAACTGCTGCCGCTGGCCACCATCGAGTCCGTGACGAAGGCGTATCACGACGCACGCTATGGCCCGTCGGATGACAGCGCGTTACAGCGACTCAAAGACGCGGTCGCGGCTATTGGCCAGTCGCGCTCGCCGAATCTGCCCGCACAATAGTCAGAATAAAAGCGCCGGCCAGGAACAGCGGCATCAGGGCTAACAAAACCCACTTCGGATCGTCGGAAAGCGTCGCTGCGATGGCAACCATTGCCGGGCCCAAAACGTGCGCAAGCTTCGTCACCATGTTGTAGAAACCGAAGAACTCACCAGGCTGCTCGGCCGGTATCAACGACGCATACAAGGAGCGACTCAACCCCTGCACTCCGCCCTGCACCATGCCGATGATGATAGCCATGATGAAGAACTGCCTTATATCCGTCATGAAAATTGCCCAGACCGACATGCCGATATAGACGAGCAATGCAAAGTAGATGCCGGATTTCGGACCGAAACGATGTGCGGCGAGACCATAAAGAAGCGTTGCCGGAAAGCCAATGAAGTTCGTGATCAGCAGCGCCATCACGAGATCCTTGTCCTCAAAGCCCAGCCGCTGGCCATAGTTCACGGCCATGAAGATCACCGTAAACACACCGCCGATGTACAACCAGTAGCCCGTCAGGAAGACGACGACATTTCGATACTGACCTACCTTAAGCACCGTTGCCTTCAACTCAGCGTAGGCTGCGCGAACCGCGCCGCTACTGACCTGAATGGGACTGCGGTGTTCGGGAACCAGATACAACAGCGGCAGCAGGAACACGACCCACCAGGCTCCTACCGAGACGAAAGCGAAGCTGAATACCTCGGCGCTTCCCGCGAACCCGAAGGTCGCAGGCGCCGACAGCATCCACAAATGCAGGGCAAGTAGCACTGCGCCCCCCAGGTAGCCCAGCGAGAAGCCGAGCGAAGAGACAAAACTAAAATAACGCGGCTCGCAAACGTCAATAAGCAGCGAATCGTAGAACACGGTCGAACTGTAGTAACCAAATGAAGCAACCATGTAGAAACCCAGCGCAAGCGGCCAGTTGCCCTCATCGACCAGGCCGAGCGCTGCGGTCATCGACGCGCCGAGAACAGCGAGTACAAAAAGAAAACGTTTTCGATAGCCACCGGCATCAGCGATAGTGCCGAACAGCGGTGCGGTAATGCAGACCAGCAGACTTGCCGCGAACGTTATCCATCCGAGGCGCGCGGTTACCTGAGCGCCGTTGTCGCCAATGCTCCAGAAATTACCGAGTACGAGCGGGAATAACACCGCCAGCACGCTGAGGGCGAAGGCTGAGTTCGCCCAATCATAGAGCGCCCAGCCGATCACTCTGCGATTGAGAATTGGCGATAACGACACGACCCGGCCTCAGTCTCGAGACGGGCGGCTAGCAAGTTGTTGAAAAACGCAGTTTTTCGACAGCCTGCGCGCGGTACAGGGATGTACCGCCATTTTGGGTGGCTGCAAGCTATTGAAAATGGTCGACATCCGAAAATCGCACTTTTCGGTTGTCGACGTTGAAAGAGCCTCGGATGGCTTTTTCATCAGTGTGCTAGTGTTCCCGCGTCTTGCGAAATGCGATCTCAGGCCAGCGCTCCTCGGTCAGGTTGAGGTTTACCCGTGTAGGGGCAATGTAGACCAGACTGCCACCGTGATCCAGCGCAAGGTTGTCGTGAGCTTTGTTGCGGAACTCCGCAAGCATCTTCTCATCATCGCATTCGACCCAGCGCGCTGTTGCCACATTGATTGCCTCAAACTGACACTCGACGTTGTATTCGTCTTTGAGTCGATGCGCAACGACTTCGAACTGCAGCGGTCCCACGGCTCCGAGAATCAGGTCATTGTTGCGCATCGGCTTGAACAACTGCGTGGCGCCTTCCTCGCACAGCTGCGCAAGGCCCTTCTGCAGCGCCTTGAGGCGCAGTGGGTCCTTCAGCACCGCGCGTCGGAAAATCTCCGGCGCGAAATTTGGAATACCTGTGAACCGAATTTTTTCACCTTCAGAAAAGCTGTCGCCGATGTTGATCGTACCGTGGTTGTGAATGCCGATGATGTCGCCAGCATAGGCAGTTTCCGCGTGCTGTCGATCTGCCGCCATAAATGTGATCGCCTCGGGGATTTTCATTTCCTTGCCGGAACGAACATGCAATGCCCGTATGCCCCTGCGGTACTCGCCAGAACAAATTCGCATGAATGCGATACGGTCCCGGTGACCCGGGTCCATGTTTGCCTGGATCTTGAAGATAAAGCCCGTCAACGCCTGTTCGGTAGGTACGACCTCACGCTGCTCGGTTTCGCGAACCAACGGTGCCGGCGCATGCTCGACGAATTCATCCAGCAGTTCCTTCACGCCGAAGTTGGCGATTGCCGAACCGAAAAAGACCGGCGTTTGTTTCCCGGCAAGATAATCGTCCAGCGAAAACTCCGGGCAGGCACCCTTGACGAGTTCGACTTCCTCGCGGAAATCATCTATCGCGTCGCCCAGCACCTCGGCCGCCTCCGCTGAATCGATGCCGTCTACGCGGCGAATCTCGGCCGCCTTTTCGCGGCCGACCCGATCGTAAAGATAGATTCTGTCTTGCAGCAGGTGATAAACACCCTGCAGCAAGCGGCCCATGCCAATCGGCCAGGTGACCGGAGAACACTGGATTTTCAGGACCGACTCTATCTCGTCCAGCAATTCAATCGGTTCCCGCCCATCCCGATCGAGCTTATTGATAAACGTCATGATAGGCGTATCGCGCAAACGGCAGACGTCCATCAACTTTATCGTACGCTTTTCAACACCCTTGGCGCAGTCAATCACCATCAGCGCCGAGTCGACAGCCGTCAGCGTCCGGTAGGTGTCTTCCGAGAAGTCTTCATGGCCGGGCGTATCCAGCAGGTTAACCACGCAATCCCTGTACGGAAACTGCATGACTGAAGACGTGACAGAAATACCGCGCTGCTGTTCGAGCGCCATCCAGTCCGATGTCGCGTGGCGGCTCGCTTTTCTGCCCTTGACGGTACCCGCCAGCTGAATGGCGCCGCCATAGAGCAGCATCTTCTCGGTCAGCGTCGTCTTGCCCGCATCCG
>CAYTTZ010000134.1:0-8646 GCA_964440945.1 uncultured Woeseiaceae bacterium | reverse complement strand
ATCTCGGCGGCGCTGTTTGCCCTGCCGCATTTTATCGAGGGTCTCGGGGTCGGCTACTCCGAGATCTTGCTGAGCATCCCGGACTTCGGAAACTGTGTCTCCTACATCGCAGAAAAATCGCACGTGGACGATTCTCTGCAACCCTATGACTGGTACAAAGAACTGGTACTGGAGGGGGCGCGATTTCATGGTTTTCCCGAGCACTACTTGCAACCAATCGAATCGCTACAGGCACTTTGCGACCCGGACCCCGAGCGAAGGGCAAGAAGCTGGAAAACGGTCGAACTGGTACGGGCCTGCTCCTGAGAGCACGCGACGACCGCTTGACCAAACGGAGACCTCCGGCGGCAAACCACCGGCCAGGTGCTAAACTGCTGAGAGCCGGCTGCTGCCTCGAAGCAGACATGACACGACACTTACCCGCAGCTTTCTTGGGCTCATATTTGGGATGCGCAGATGAACACCGATAGATTGAATCGCTGGCTGACGCTCGGCGCAAACCTCGGCGTGTTGGTAGGTCTGATGCTCCTGGTTCTGGAGCTTGATCAGAATCACGAAATGATGCGCGCGCAAACTCGTCATGAATTGGCGATGGGTATTGTGGATCTATTGCAGGTCCCGGCAAGTAACCAACAGCTCGCCGATCTGATGTACCGCGCGGGAACAGGCGGCGAGCTTACGCCGCAAGAAACTTTTCAATTCAATATGCGTACCAATGCGCTTCTTCGTTACTGGGAGGATGTTCACTACCAGTATCGGGTTGGCCTTTACGATGAAGTGGAGTTTTCAAAGCAGAGAGACGCATGGAGGGCCGCCCTCGAGAATAGCCAGCGTATGCGTGTCTACTGGTGCGAGGTTCGCGGGCTCTATTCACCTGACTACATGTCTGAGATGGACGCCCTGCTGCCAAACGATGGCTGTTGATCAGCGGCCTGCAAAGATTGGGCCGGTGTCCGTATGCTTGGTTAACGACCTCTCAAGCCAGGACTTAGCTCGTCACTCTCAATGTGCTGCAGACTGGGAGCAACAAGGAGGCGGTTTTGAAACTTGCAAGAATGATCATGATTACGGCGTTGCTGGCTGCGGCAGCATGCCAGCGCCGGGGATCCGGCCGAGACTTCGTCAGGACTTTCAGACAGAGCAGAGCTAACTGGGCTTGTTGAAGCGTGGATTGACGCCGAGGTAAGCGGTGACAGGAAGGCACTTGAGCACATTCTTGATAAGGAGTTTGTGTCGACGTTTGCGTCCGGAGAGACTGTAGATCGCGCTGCCTACATTGACTTCATAGTCGGCCAGGATATTCCACCGTTCAAAGTGACGAACGATGTCATGGCTGTGCACGGCGGCACGGCAGTAGTCATCGATATATCGGAAAGCGGAAAAACCAAATTCACGTGGATTGCAAAACGGATGAATGGTCAATGGAAGGTAATCTCGCAGACTTTTTCAAGAGTGGAATCGCCGTAGCTCGCATCACGTATCTAACTAGTCAGCGCCGGCTTTTGGCCGGTAACAGCAGCCCGGTGGTAATATCCTGACAGGCTGCTGATCCACAGCAGACGCTAAACCTGCCGATCAGCGAATTGGCTACCGACTCGCACAAGGAGACATCACATGAACGCGATACGCGAACGTGCAAAAGAGCATTTTCCGACAGTGTTGCTAACGCTCCTCAGCATTGTGCAGGCGTTGGCGCTGGAACTGCTTTGGTCGCACCTTCGTGAAACAACCTACCTCTTCGAATTTTCGTGGATTTCTGCATTGTCGTGGGTGCAGATTCTCGCAACGTTCCTGGGTCTTGTACTTATTTGGGTCGTCTATGCCAGCAATGTGATGCGTTTTCGCTGGGTGCCCGTAACCAGCGATTCCGTGTATCCGTTCCTCATTGGAATATTGGAGTTCATGCTTATTGAGACGCTCGGTCCGGATGCGATTGGACTGTGGCTTATATATCTCGCCCTGGTATTTGGAATGATGATCTGGGTCGCTCATGCAAATATGCGGCGAGCAAGAAAGGACCCGGATAACGAAGCGTTTTTCAGCGGCTATCAGCCGGCCAAGCTGCGCGACTTCTATCCGCAGATCGCGATTGTATCTGCGCTGGTTCTGGTCGGTATATATTTTCGAATCAGCGGTGATCAAGGCTGGCTGGCGATGCTCGCCTTGCTGGCAACAAACTGTTTGTTGGGATGGCAGTTCTATGCCACAGCGGTATTCTGGCAACTCAGTGTGGCCGACGAGCCGGAGGAGTAGATGAGCAGCCTTGTGTGTTTTTTGAGGTGGCAGGTCATAGCTTATGGCCGACAGAAGCTGGCAGACAGCTATTGCCACAGAACAGCAATTGAGCAACGGAACACATTGGTTGGGTAATTTGACGGTATGAAACACTATGTTGCTTTTTTACGCGCGGTAAACGTCGGCGGTACCGGCAAGCTGCCGATGGCAGATTTGCGAGAGATGGCGCGCGAACTCAGCTTCACCGACGTCAAGACATACATTGCCAGCGGTAATCTTGCATTCAGCAGCGAGAAGTCAGAACAAGCGGTCAAATCGGTCCTCGAGGCAAAACTGGCCGAGTACGCGGGAAAGCCAGTAGCGGTGTTCGTGCGGACCGCGACCGAAATGCGACGGATACTGAGCGACAACCCTTTTCCCGACAAGGAAGCGAAATACACGTTTGTGGTCTTCCTGGAGCGAAAGGCCCCAGAAGACGCATTGACCCAGGTCGTTCGGATGGTCGACGAGGAGGTGCGTATTGGCAAGCGTGAGATTTACGTCCACTATCCAAGCGGCATGAGTCAGTCGAAACTTCGAATTCCGGCCGCAAAAGACGGCACGGCACGTAACATGAACACCGTTAGAAAGATGGCTGAAATGGCATCTGGCGACTGAGGCGGCATTGCCCTACGCAGCCCGCAAAAACAGAAGGCTTATCTCGTAATGAAATCTCATGATGTCTATGCATTTGGCGTGGTTTCGTCGAGCACCTTGTACGGCATTCAAGGCGAGTTCCCAGCACCGGAAGGCTACGCGGAGATTGACGACGTCCGGCATATGACGGGTGGCGAAGCGGCAAATTCGTCGATCGTCCTTGCAAGACTGGGTGCGCGTGTGAAGCTGGATGGCAATTGGGTGGGCGCCGACGACAGCGGCAAACGTACGAAGGCACTGCTGGCAGACTACCAGATCGACACGTCGCGACTCCCTGCCAGGGAGGGATACGCCGGCGTGCAGGAAGTCGTCTTCGCCGCACAGGGGACACGCACGAGTTTTGGTACGTACTGCCGGCTACAGGAAGAAGCCGCCTGGAACATGCCGCACGAGGACGATGTTACACAGGCAAGAGCCATCTGCCTCGACCCGTTCTTCAAGGAAGCTTCATCCCGCGTGGCGGAAATCGGCGCTCGCGCGGGCATTCCCGTGATCACGGTGGACTGTGGATACGATGATCCATTGCTCAAACACGCGTCGGCCATTGTGATTGCGGAGTCGTATATTCGAGAGAATTATTCGGCTCATAAGCTCGAAGATCTGTTTCGCCAGTATCAGTGCAATTGCGATGGCCTGGTGATCTTTACGTTTGGCGACAAAGCCATCTGGTTCGCACGGCCCGATCAACCCGTCAGTACTCTTCAACCGTATGCCGTTGAACCTGTGGACACGACTGGCGGTGGCGACTCCTTTCGGGCTGGCATAGTCTATGGCTTCCTGAAAGGATGGGCCGACGATCAGATGATCGATTTTGCTGCGGCCGTGGCTGCTCTCGTCTGCACACGATTTCCCGGCGTTCTGAATGCGCCGACTCACGATGAAGTCATGGACTTCATGCGTGCGGCGAAAGCGTAGTGCAAGCGAATATCGCGCCTGGCCGAATCGCAAGACATGGGATTTTCCGATTTACGACCTGACTATCTAACTAGTAAAGGCAATTAAGATGACCTACCGCTTCCTGTTTTCGCTGCTGATTCTTTGCTGCTGCAATGTGCAGCTCGCCCTGGCTGAGCCTTTTTCGGCCGAACATCTTGTCCGCCTGGATCGCGTCGGCGCGCCGGCCGTTTCTCCCGATGGCAGCCAGGTTGTCTATACGCTGCGTAAAACGGATATGGAGGCGGGCAAAGGCCGCTACGATCTATGGCTGTCTGCGACCGATGACGGAAACGCCCACACGTTAACCACGCATGCCGCGAACGACACAGATCCCGCCTGGTCCCCCGACGGACAGTTTGTCTATTTTCTCTCCTCGCGCAGCGAATCGTCGCAGCTATGGCGGATTGCGCTTGATGGTGGAGAAGCAACCCAGGTCACGGACCTGCCGCTCGATGTTGGCAGCTATCGGATGAGTGCGGATGGCAACCTGCTGGTCGTATCGCTGCAGACGTATCCAGACTGCGAAGATCTCGGCTGCACGGTGGCGCGCAACAAACAGCTCGAGGAATTACAGACGACGGGCGTCACTTACGACCGCCTGTTCATGCGGCATTGGGACCACTGGTTAACGGACAAGCGTTCGCGATTGTTCGCTATGCCGCTTGAAGACGGTGTCGCCACAAGCAGCGAGGCCGTGCTCGTCAGCAAGGATGTCGATGCCGATGTGCCATCACGGGTGTGGGGCGGCAACGAAGAGTATGCGGTCTCTGCTGATGGCTCGACCGTTTACTTCGCGGCACGCATTCGTGACAGCAAGGAGCCAACCTCGACCAACTTCGACATCTATTCGGCGCCCGCGAACGGCAAAGGTCGAACCGTCAACCTGACGAAATCAAACCCCGCCTGGGATACGCAGCCGGTCCTCAGCCCCGATGGCAAGAGTCTCGCCTACCTCGCGATGAGGCGTCCGGGCTTCGAGGCCGATCGATTCCGGGTAATGATCAGGGATCTTGCGTCCGGCGACTCACGGGAGCTGGCCGTCGAGTGGGATCGCTCGCCATCGTCGATTACTTACGCGCACGATGGACAGGCCCTTTACGCAAATGCCAATGACGTCGGCAACAAGACGCTGTGGCGAATCGATGTAAACACTGGAGCCATGGTCAAACTCGTCGCGCGGGGCAGCGTGACCGCCGTCGAAAGCTCCCCGCAAGGCGTGGTATTCGCCAGAGACGACCTCAAAACGCCCAGCGAGCTTTACGTGTTGGCAAATGACAGCACGGAGCCGCGACAACTCACTGACTTTTCCGCCCCGCAGCTTGAGGGCATCGCCATGGGCGACTACGAGCAATTCTCGTTCACCGGGGCGGACGACGCCACGGTGTACGGTTACGTGGTCAAACCGGCCGGCTACAAGGCGGGCAAGAAGTATCCCATTGCCTTCCTGATCCACGGCGGGCCGCAGGGCAGCTTCGGCAACCATTTTCACTATCGCTGGAACCCGCAAACGTACGCCGGCCAGGATTTCGCAGCGGTATTCATAGATTTTCACGGCTCCACCGGATACGGGCAGGACTTCACGGACAGCATTTCGGGTGACTGGGGTGGCGCACCGCTTGTCGACCTGCAGCTGGGCCTGAAAGCCGCCTTACAAAAGTACAAATTCCTCGACGGTGACAGGGCCTGCGCACTCGGCGCGTCGTACGGCGGCTTCATGATCAACTGGATTGCCGGCAACTGGCCGGAGCGTTTTAACTGCCTGGTTAATCATGACGGCGTCTTCGACCAGCGCATGATGTATTACGCGACCGAGGAACTCTGGTTTCCCGAATGGGAAAACGGTGGCCCGCACTTTTTGAAACCCGAGAATTACGAACGGCACAACCCTGTGAATCACATCGATCGCTGGCAGACTCCCATGCTGGTCGTTCACGGGGAGCTCGACTATCGCGTCCCGGTAACGCAGGGCATCGGCGCTTTCACGGCCCTGCAGCGCAAAGGCATTCCGAGCAAGTTCCTGTACTTTCCGGATGAAAACCACTGGGTGCTGAAACCGCAGAACTCGGTACAGTGGCACAACGTGGTCAACGGGTGGCTGCACGAATACCTGGATGACTAGAGCCGGAACCGCGGCGGCCCGTGCAGGCAATGTGCGGGCCTGCGGCTGCCGCCAGGCCTTCGCGCGGATCGCCGAAGTGTGATGTTGTTTGGTGATTAAGAGCGCCGACAAGGAGCGTATTGACAGGCGCCTTTTCCCGAAAGCGGCCGTTCAGGCGTCGATTCTCAGATAATCTGACCGTCTGCTTTCGGCTGAGGCCGTGTAAAAACGCAAAATCACAAATGCTGGTGGTAAAAACAAACTGTATCTCCATTTACAGGCGATAGCAGTGGGGCCGGAAGTTGTCGATCAATCCCGGTGCGTTGTCAATGTGGCGTGCTGTCCCAAAGAGGCCAAATTCAAGGTTGTTTTTACACAGCCCCGGCCAGAAGCAGGCATACTGCCGGCAATAAAAATAGCTGAAACTGGCGCTTCACAGGTGCAAATTGACAATCAGACGTGTTCCGGCATTATCATCAATGCGACGGGGAAATATCAGGCTATGTCGTTCATTCAAGAACTGAAGCGCCGAAACGTGTTGCGCGCAGGCATTGCCTACGCGGCTGTCGCCTGGTTGCTGATACAGGTGTCAGATACGATATTCCCTGCGTACGGCTTGCCGCCCTCCACACTCACGATCCTGATTACGATTCTCGGCATCGGATTTGTTCCCCTGCTCGTTTTCGCCTGGGTTTTTGAATTTACACCGGAAGGCCTGAAACGCGACAAGGAAGTTGTTCGATCGGACGCCGCGGTTATCGCTACTGGGAAAAACTTTGACCGCGTAATCATGGCAGTTCTAGCGCTCGCGCTTGGATATTTCGCCGTCGATAAATTCGTTCTCGACCCGGCGCGCGACCTGGAGCTTGTGGAAGAGGCGTCTCTTCAAGGACGATCACAGGCATTAGTTGAATCGTATGGTGAAAAATCGATTGTCGTGCTGCCGTTCGTCAATATGAGTTCGGATCCAGAGCAGGAGTATTTTTCCGACGGTGTCTCCGAGGAACTGCTCAATCTGCTCGCTCAAATACCGGAGTTGAGGGTGATATCGCGCTCAACGGCGTTTGCATTTAAGGGCAAAGATATTGTCGTGCCGGACGTAGCGAAGAAACTGAACGTCGCATATGTTCTTGAAGGCTCGGTACGCAAAGCGGGTAATCAAGTCAGGATCACCGTACAGCTCATTGATGCCAGAACAGATACTCACTTGTGGTCGGAAATCTATGAACGAACGCTCGATGATATATTCCGAATTCAGAACGAAATATCGTCAAATGTTGTCTCCGAGTTGAAATTGAAAATCCTGGGTGGCCTGCCCAGAGCTGAAGAAATTGACCCACATGCGTATGAGCTCTATCTTCATGCGCGCTACATCCTGCATACGTCTCAGGATCCAAATCAATCCAATGAGGCTAAAGACAAACTGAAGGAAATGCTTGAATATCAACCAGACTTCCTTCCGGCGATTAGCGAGCTTGCCCGTGCATACCTGCGAATCTCGCAGAATTCCAGTGACCCGGTGCTAATTGAAGATTCTAAGTCGAGAATTCGCGAGTTGGTCGCACGAATGGTTGACCTGGACCCAAACAGCAGTTACCCGAATGGCTGGATTGCGTTCATGGCGCACTTTTGGGAGCGTGACTTTCAGAAAGCGGCTACCCATCGCGAACGTGCGTTAGCAAACGCCACTGACTCCGAAATTATTAATCTCCTCATGGCGGCTACAATGTTCAAGGATCTCGGGCGCCTGGATGAAGCCCTGGCAACGATGGAGTATGTAGTTAGCCGTGATCCGGCATGTACGCCTTGCGTCATGTCTCTCGAGCATCTAATTCGTAGTTTGGGGCGCCCTCGTGAAGCCGCCGAACGACTCGAAACGATGCTTGAGTGGGGCCCACCACTAGGGGCATCGCAATATGAATGGCTAGGCTACGCGTGGTTATTCGCTGCCGAACCGGAAAAAGCGCTCCAGTATTTCAGTCAGACCGACCTGTCCGTCAGCGCGAACGCCGGCCGGCTGATTGCATTGCATGATCTTGGCCGAATCGATACGTATGAGAAAGATTTCACAGAGTTTCGTGACGCCAACCAGAACGAAGCAGAGGAAATTGCCGCAATTTACGCGTGGGTCGGACGAAACGATGATGCATTCGAATGGCTCGACAAAATGGTGAAGATGTACGGCCCAGAGACTGCCGCCATTGTTAAGTCCGAAAAATTCAATCGGCTACGATCGGATCCACGTTGGCAGCAGTTTGTCGACCGAAATGGTCAGACAGACGAAGACCTTTCGCATATTATCTTCAATCCGAAACTACCGACCGCAGTGCAGTCGGCCCTAAGCGCAGAGCACTGAGCTTGATGAAGATTCACGTTTGATACGCCGATGCGTCCGTCATCCCGTCGGACCGTTCGCACTCGTGTGTTCTCTATTTTATCGACCAATGCGCCTCTAATTACTCTGAATGGCAATCCTCCCCAAAAAAGTAGCAATGTCCGTTTTGGGTCAGTAGCAATGGTATGGACTCCTCCTCAACCTTGAGGTATCGCAATGTGCCAGACTGGATAGTGTATTCGTTGAGGCGAAATATCTCAGTCACAGGAAGAGAAGGAGTCCGTTATGAACGCTTAGTAGAGTTGGTGTGGATTTGGCAAAAAACGTTTATCAGTTGCACGGTGTT
>CAYTTZ010000133.1:0-8771 GCA_964440945.1 uncultured Woeseiaceae bacterium | reverse complement strand
GGAGGCTGGTGATCAACGCCATTCGCAAGGAATCTTCAGACCGTCATTTAATGGCAGAGATACGTTACGAGGATCACCTGTGGATGGAGAAGGAAATCAAAACGGTCGCTAACGTTACCCATGAGGATATCGAAGCTTTCCTGCCGCTAGCGGCCAGGATTCCGCTGCGCGTGGAAGTCCAGACTTACTCGCTTGAAGACGCGAACCAGGCATTGAGAGAATTGAAGGCAGGCCATGTGCGCGGCGCCAAGGTGCTGGTAATCGACGAGTCGGTTTGATTCGTTTTCGATCCGGGCCGTATTCCTTTTTGCGGCGGGACCGATCGACTCGGAGCCTGTCCGACTGAGACGTTATACTGCAGGCTTGCCACCTCATTTGGGAGCCTGCATGTCGAAGATCATTTCCTGCTTTCGCTGCGGCGCGTCGCTCAGCGCGCTCTCGCTGCCGCTATCGCGACGCGACCAGTGTCCTGACTGTAGCGTCGATCTTCATGTCTGCAAGATGTGCGTGTATTTCGATTCATCGATAGCACGCCAGTGTCGCGAGGACGGTGCAGAGGACGTCACGGAAAAGGAACGTGTCAATTTCTGTGACTGGTTCAAGCCGTCGTCGAGCGCCTTCAATCCCTCAAGAAAGTCCGAGGCAGATGCGGCGCAGTCGGCATTGACATCGCTTTTCGGCGACGGTGATTCGAATGACAATTGATCGCAGGCAGTTTCTGGGTATGACCGGCGCCGCGTTGACGGTAAGCCAGCTTACCGCGTGCAGCGACGTTGAAAAGGTCGCTGCTGAAGACGTACCGCGTAGCCCATTCGATGAGTCAGCAACGGCCGGCCAGGTCACTGAAGGCGTTGACCTCAGCGGCAAGCTCGCCGTGGTCACCGGCTGCACGTCGGGTATTGGCTTCGAAACCATGCGCGTGCTCGCGAAACGCGGCGCACTGGTTATTGGTACGAGTCGCTCTCTCGACAAGGCGCATGCAGCCTGTGCACAGGTCGTCGGTCAAACGATGCCGGCGCAACTCGAACTTTCTGATTTTGAATCTGTTGTACGGTGCGCGGAGTCAATCCGGGGGCTACGGACGCCGATCGACATTCTGGTGTGTAATGCCGGTTATCGGGGTGGTGGCAACGATCGGCAACTCATAAACGGTATCGAGAAGCACTTCGTCGTTAACCACCTGGGACACTTCATCTTCGTGAATCAACTGTTGCAGCACCTGTACCTGGCCTGGCAGGGCAGAATTGTCGTGGTAGCCAGCCGAGCGGCCTATCGTGGCGCGCCGTCGGTTGGCATTGATTTCGCGGACCTTGCCATGTCGCGCGACTACAGTGATTCGCTGGCGTACGGTCAGTCGAAACTCGCCAACGTCCTGTTTTCGTTGCGCCTTGGTGAGTTGCTGCGCGGCACACGGATTACGAGTAATTCCTTACACCCGGGCGTAATAAACACCGACATAGATCGCAATCTGAACCCGGTAACCCGGTTTGGCTTCGGGTTGCTGACGAAACTGGCTGGAAAGACAATCGAGGAGGGCGCCGCAACCAGCTGCTACGCCGCGACAAGCGATCTGTTGGGTTCCGTCAGTGGCAAGTACTTCGAGGACTGCAACGCGGTAAACATCAACGGCATTGGTCATATGCATGACATGCCGATGGCGGAGGAACTAATGCAGGTCTCGCAGGAACTAACTGCCGACTACCTGGTTGAGCAGGAACGACCGGACTGGAGTGACTACGAGAATGGCTGGCCGACACGGTCGAAGCGTGACAAGGGTGCGGGTTGATAGTCCGGCAGCGCATAAAGAGTATCGGGGAACAGGGGCGGTATGGCGACGAATGAGCAACAGGCGCTGGTAGTTCTGTCCGGCGGGCAGGATTCGACGACCTGCCTTTACTGGGCCATCGACCGTTTCGGGATCGAGAACGTTACTACAATTACGTTCGACTACGGTCAGCGGCATCGCGTCGAGCTGGAATGCGCGGCCCGTGTTGCTGCGTATGCCGGGGTTCCAAATACCTGTCTGCCAATCGATACCTTCGCGGCGCTTGGCGGTGACGCGTTGACCGATAGCGAAATCGCGGTTGAATCAGGCTCCTCGCCGGCGAATGGCCTGCCGAATACGTTTGTGCCGGGCCGCAACCTGATTTTCCTGACGTTTGCCGCGGCGTTCGCCTATCAGCGCGACATTGGCAACCTCGTGACCGGCGTCGCACAAACCGATTACAGCGGTTACCCGGACTGTCGTGAAGAGACCATCGGCGCGCTGCAGCAGGCGCTGCGGCTCGGCATGGAAAGTGATGTCGTTATTCACACGCCGTTGATGCAGCAGTCAAAAAAACAGACCGTGGAGATGATTCGAGATCTCGGCGGGCTCGACGCAATGGCGCTGACGCATACCTGTTACAACGGCGCCCGCCCGCCGTGTGGTGAGTGCCCGGCTTGCGTGCTCCGTGCCAGGGGATTTACCGAGGCTGGCGTATCGGATCCGCTGCTGGCGCCGCGATGACGTACTCCGTTAAGGAAATCTACTACACCCTGCAGGGGGAGGGTGCGCAGACGGGCCGGCCCGCCGTCTTTCTCCGATTTAGCGGCTGTAACCTCTGGTCGGGGCGTGAAATACACCGTGCGGAATCCGTGTGCCGGTTTTGCGATACGGATTTTGTCGGCACTGACGGCCCGGGTGGTGGCAAGTTCGAAACGCCGGCGGCGCTCGCCGAAGCGGTGCGGCGGGCGTGGCCGGGGGCTAGCACTCAGCAGCGGCCGTACGTGGTATGCACCGGCGGTGAGCCGTTGCTGCAACTCGATGCGCAGGCGATAGACGCGTTGCACGATGCCGGCTTCGAGATTGGCGTGGAGAGCAACGGCACATTGCCAGCTCCGGCGGGCATTGACTGGCTTTGTATCAGCCCCAAGGGCCGCGCCGGCGTGGTCCAGACTAGCGGTGACGAACTGAAGCTGGTTTTCCCCCAGGTCGAACCCGAGGCCCAGCCCGCGATATTCACTGCCATGCATTTTGAACACTTTTTCCTGCAGCCACTCGATTGCCCGGAGCGTGATGCCCATACTCAAAGCGTCATCCGCTATTGTCTTTCGAATCCGCAGTGGAAGCTCAGCCTGCAAACGCACAAGTTGATTGGCATCGACTAGTGCGCCAGGGCCCGCATAACCTCACCCGGCTGGAGGCCAAATGAACCACCGTATTGGTCGTGTAGTTTTTGCGCTGGCCGTTGGCCTTGCCGTAACTTTCTACGCCTACCAGTGGATAACAAACCCGGCGCCTCGCCTGGAGAGAGCGCAGGAAGAGCAGGTCGTCGAGACGTCCCGGTTCGTGCTTCGTTCTCTGCTGGCATCGGAGTCGCTGGAGCTCGTGGATCCGCTATCTCCGGATCGCAAGGTCGGCAAAGTCTATGTGTATGCCGAGGGTCCCGGCTGGGCGGTTTCAGGCTACTACCGTCGAAATGATGCAGATGACTGGCATCCCTACCTGATGACCTTCTCAGAGGGTCTCGAGCTGCTGCGCCTGAAAGCCAAAGATGCGCTGCTCGTGAGTCTGGCCGCAGACGATCCGCGGCTGGAAATCCTGCCCTGAGACGGCAAGGGCGTATCTGGCGCAAGTCCTAGAGGAGGGTCGTGGCAACCCAGCCCAGCAGTATGAGTATTGCCGCTGCGTAGCCCAGCCCCAAAATGACTGTCTCAGCGTCCAGATTTTGGCGTTCTTCTCTGTAAGTCATGATTCCGGCCCCCTGGCTTGTAGTGCGAGAGCCTATAGTCGTTCAGCAGGGCCACAGGTACCTGAGGGGCAGCTGATTGATTCATGACGCTTAGCTGATTGCGGCGGCCTCGGCGATTTCTTCCTGGCGCCACTCAAAAACATTGAGCTCGATAAAGACAAAGGCCACGAGCCACAGGAACGCGTCCCAGAAGTCGACGAAATCGCCCTTGAAGCCCCAGTAGATGGCGGCAAGCAAGAGCAGGGAATACAGCACCACTTTGGCGGCATTGCTGGCTTTGAGTGCGAAGCCCTCAAGATAGCCGTGCTCCTGCAGACGGACGTCGATCTCAAGTATCAATACCACCAACAGCCAGACGGCTGCGTTTATCACGTCAACCCAGGCGAGGTACCGAATATCTTTAAGCCCCTGCGCATCGACCACGGCGGCCATGTCCTTGAACTGGTAATAGACAGAGGCGTCCGACAGGGCGGCACAGTTGGCAGCGGTGATTGCTGCGTACTCGTCGAGCGTCACCGCCCAGGACCAGTTGGCCGGGAGCAATGCGCAAACATCGCTAATCCCTGCCATCAGGGTGGTCTCATCAAGAAACGTCAGGTTCTGGATATAGCCGTAAAACGCGTAGACGATGAAGGCATAGCACAGTGCCCGCAGTCCGTGCAGGCTCCAGGTAACCCGCGGGGTGAAGTGGCGATCTTCAAGCACGTAGGTTTCGAGTTCAAACATCAGCAACAGCACGACCCAGGCGGCCGTGTCGATTGTTGCCGAGAAGGCCTCGATCAGGTCAGCGCCGGATATGCCATTGGAGAATTGCAGCGCGGCCGCCGCGGTCTCTTCATCGTAGAACCAGTAGATGTTCATCGCGAGCAGCACGTACACGACGTACTTGAAGAATTGAAACAAGGCGCTGCTGTTTATAGTCAAGAGGACGATCCACGGCCCGGGTTGGTCGATTCTATGACTCTTGAAACGCTATTGGCAATCGTCTCACTGGCTGCATACCGGCGCGGCCTGCTCAGTTGAGCTCCAGGGAATCCGTTTCGACGCCGGCGTAGTAAACCCATACGTTTTCTTCGCCGCTAAGCAGCTCGATGTATTTCGGATGCACAAAGATGTTCTCCCGGCCCGACTTTACCTCTCTCAATATGCCCAGGTCGCAGAGCTGCTTCAGGTAGACAGACGCTGTCTGGCGCTTCGCAATGCCGGCGTCCACCAGGTTGCTGATGCGGCAGTAAGGCTGTTTGAACAGCAGCTCTACCAGTTCCCAGGAGTAGATTTTGGGCAGCCGGGTTTGTACGAATTCGGCCGTATGCTGCATGAGTTCGCGAATCGATTTGATCTTGTCGGTGGTCCAGGTACAGGTTTCCTCGACGCCGTCGAGTATGAACAGGATCCATGGGGCCCAGTCCTGGTCGCGCGTTACGGACTGCAGCAGGCGGTAATAGGCCGCCTTGTTCTGGATGATGTAGCGACTCAGGTAGAGGATGGGTGAGTCCAGAAGGCCGTGCTGAACCAGGAACAGGATATTCAGGATTCGTCCCGTACGGCCATTGCCATCGGTAAACGGGTGAATTGCTTCGAACTGGTAGTGCTGTACGGCCATGCGAACCAGCGGGTCGAACTCGGTATTGCGGTGCATGAAATCCGCCCAGTTGTCGAGCTTCTGGATCAGCAGCCGTTGCCCGACCGGCGGTGTGTAAATGAGCTCGCCAGACATCCGGTTTTTGAGCGTAGTTCCAGGTTCTGCTCGAATATCAAGCTCCATTCCCTTGATAGTGCTGCATATTTGTAGCGCCATGTCCGTCGTCAGCATGCCTCGCTGAACCATCTTGGTGCCCTCATACAAAGCGGTCCGATAGCGCAGTGCCTCCTTGGTCGCGGCATCGGCACGGTCCTCGGCGATGTCCGCGAACTCGAACAGTTTGTCGGTCGTCGTGACAATATTCTCGATCTCGGAGCTGGCGCGCGCCTCGAGCAGGGGCAAAGCGTTTACGAGTACCGCGGAGTTTGGAATCAACTCGGCGGCCTGCTTGAGTTCGGCGAGGGCAACCCGCGCATTGATGCAGCGCTTCAGAATCTCCGTCGTCTCGATCTTCTCGGCGGGCGGCGGCAGCTCGGGCAGCGCGTCGTAGGGCAGGGATGGGTCGAAATCAGTCACCTGGGGAGTCCTTTTGTGGGTGGCAATGTCGATACGATCGACGTTTGTTGATTATATGTCGAAAAAAAGCAGTTTTATCGACATATCAGTGCTACGTGTCGATGGTATCGACCCTGAATAGCCGAAATGTCGATAAATTGGATGTTTATCGACATATCAAGCCGATGTGTCGATCAAATCGACGCCAGCTGATGATATGTCGATTTTCTTCCCATTCTTCGACATGTCCGGAGTATATGTCGATGCGATCGACAACTGCGTGAACTACGTAGCGAATCCTTAGATTTTCTGGCGAATCGTCGCCAGGAGGTGCCGGGCTGTGGATCGATGGATAGCAGTCGCAGGGCGCGCCGCTGTGCGGGATAGGCATAATCCACGAGGTCTGAGCGGCCCTGGCAGAGGTCGATTGCGTTAGAATTCCAGCCATTCGCAGCACTGATAAAAGGGGATGTAGCGTGGCCGTAAAAAGTGACATCGAGATTGCCCAAGCCGCTGACGTCAAACCGATACAGGAAATTGCCGGGAAGCTCGGGATACCCACAGACGCCCTGATCCCTTACGGTCACGACAAGGCTAAAATCAACGCCGACTTCATAACGTCCCAGGCGAACAAGAAAGACGGCAAGCTGATCTTGGTCACCGCCGTGTCGCCCACGCCAGCGGGTGAAGGCAAGACAACGACGACAGTCGGCCTCGGCGACGCGATGAACAGCATCGGCAAGAATACGCTTATCTGCCTCCGCGAGCCGAGCCTTGGTCCCTGCTTCGGTATGAAGGGCGGCGCGGCTGGCGGTGGTTACGCGCAGGTCGTACCCATGGCCGACATCAATTTGCATTTCACCGGTGATTTCCACGCGATCGGCGCAGCCAACAACCTGTTGGCGGCGCTTATCGACAACCACATGCATTGGGAGAACCAGCTCGACATCGACCCCCGTCGCGTAACCTGGCGGCGTGTCGTCGACATGAACGACCGAGCACTCAGGACCGTCACCTCCGGGCTCGGCGGCTTCAACAACGGTGTGGTGCGCGAAGCTGGATTCGATATTACGGTTGCCTCGGAAATCATGGCGATCTTCTGTCTCGCGACGGATCTCAAGGATCTGGAAACAAGGCTGGGCAATATCGTCCTGGGCTACACCCGGCAGAACGAGCCGGTCACCGTGAGGGAGCTCAGCGCGGATGGCGCGATGACGGCATTGTTGAGAGACGCGTTTCAGCCGAACCTGGTGCAGACCATGGAGAACAACCCGGCGTTAATGCACGGTGGACCGTTTGCCAATATCGCTCATGGCTGCAACTCGGTAGCCGCGACAAAGACCGGGCTGAAACTCGCCGATTACGTCATCACGGAAGCCGGTTTTGGCGCGGACCTCGGCGCGGAGAAGTTCTTTAATATCAAATGTCGCAAGGCTGGACTCAAGCCGGATGCCGTCGTTCTGGTTGCGACGATCAAAGCCCTGAAGATGCAGGGGGGCGTGGCAAAGACAGATCTCTCCAGCGAAAACGTCGAAGCGCTCAAGGTGGGCTGCAAGAATCTCGAGCGTCATATTCGCAACCTCGGCAAGTTTGGCGTACCGGTCACAGTCGCGATCAATCGTTACACAGCGGATACAGACGCGGAGGTTGCGGCTGTTCGCAAGTTTTGTGACAAGTACGGTGTACAGGCTATTGACTGTACGCACTGGGCGGATGGCGGTGCCGGCGCCACCGAACTCGCCGAGCATGTGGTCGAGTTATGCGACAGCGGCGCGGCCCAGTTTCGTACTTTGTACGATGACGATATGACGCTCTGGCAGAAGACTGCGACGATCGCCCGGGAAATTTACGGTGCGGAAGACATTATCGCCGATAAGAAAGTCCGCGAAGAGTTCGCCAAACTCGAGCGTGACGGTCGGGGCAAGTACCCGATCTGCATGGCGAAAACGCAGTACAGCTTCTCGACGGATCCGAATCTGCTTGGTGCGCCGTCGGGACATCACGTACAGATTCGCGAGATTCGTCTCGCCGCCGGTGCCGAATTTGTCGTCGTAGTCTGCGGCGCCATCATGACGATGCCGGGCCTTCCACGTGTACCTGCTGCGAACGCGATTCGTGTCAACGATGAGGGCCGTATCGAGGGCCTGTTCTAGGTCGGCGTTCGATCTGGTAGCAGGAAATGGTCTCGCGCTGCGTCAGAGAATAGTCGCTCGGCGCTGTAATAGCGTTCGAGCGTTGCTTTGCTTTCCTGAAGAAGATCCGGGTTGCGCGCTTTGAAAGATTGCCAGCCCTCGTCCGTATGGACTCTCTCGGCAACGAGCAGCAGGAAAAACCAGGTGATAGTCGCGTGGTACTTCTCGGGCACACCGAGCTCGACCGTAGCGCGTCGCAGGGCATTGTCGAATCGCGCGATGGCGTCGGCCAAGGCGAACTGAGTGACAAAACACCAGGCGATGTAGACATGCGCCTCGTGATCGAAGTGCTGTGCCTCGATCTGCCCCGACTCGAATTGTCTGACCGTGGATTCCGGCTCCGGATATACGCTCATCAGTCACCCTCAACAAGTCGATGGCTGTCAGCCGCGGTCAGTTTGCAGCAATAAACGTCCTTCAGCCGTTCAATGGCCTCACAGGTCTCACTGGAGAAGGGCGCTTTTCCCTCAAAGGCGTGCAGGACAATGCCTTCAAGGAGGTCGCCTAGCGAGAGGTCGGTGTATTCGGCCAGACCTTTTAGTACCTTGAGCAGCGAGGATTCGATTCGAACACCTGTTTGCGTTCTCTTGACGACTGGTTTTGACATGGCTACTTTTTATTTTGTTACTAAGGTAACATGGTAACAATATAGCAATTTATAATCAACGCCGTCTTTCAGCTAAAGTTGCCGGCAATGCCAACAAAAGA
>CAYTTZ010000132.1:0-8775 GCA_964440945.1 uncultured Woeseiaceae bacterium | reverse complement strand
GTCGAGCATCAGGTCGCAATCGGATTCTTCCAGAACCGCCAGCAGGAATTCCTTTTCACTCATCGAAGAGTCGATCGGCGCATAAAAGGACACGTTTTCGAGCGCAATACGTTGCTCGAGGATGTCCTGCACGCGCCGAACACGCGTGGCGACATAGCTGACTGCTTCTTCGGTAAAAGGGATGGGCATGAGGTCGTAGAGCTGGCCATCGTCGCCGCAGTAACTGAGGTGCTCGGAGTACATGCGAATGTCGTGTTCCGCCATGAATTCCTTTATGTCTCGTACCAGCTGCTCATTGAGTGGTGACGGGGCGCCGATGGACAGCGACAAGCCGTGAATCAGGAACGGGTAGCGCTCGGTGAAGAAGCGCAGCTTCTTCGCCAATGCACCGCCGACGTGTATCCAGTTCTCTGGCGCAACCTCCATGAAGTCGACGTCCGCCGGAGGATTCGCCATGAGCTTGTCGGCGATCGGGCGCCGCAGCCCAAGGCCGGCGCCGTGAACAGGATATTGCGTTTTCAGTTGACTCATGATGGTCCAGTTTTCACGTTATAGGATCAGACCTGTGATTGACCGCATTTATTACATGTGGCTCGCACCCATATCCAGAACGCAGAGCGTGCGTGCCGGGTGTCTAAGCGGACAGGCTATTGAGGCGGTCCAGGTACTTTCGTTCGTCCGGTGCGGCACCCTGACTCTGAGCTTCCCAAAGCGTCTCGGCAAGGCACTCTATCATTTGATGTTCAGCCTCATGCGGATCGCCGGTCTTCGCTGTGAGAGCTTCATGGATCTTGGCAATGCCGGCCGGGCGATTGGTAGCAAGTTGCTCGCGCAGTCCAAGGTGGAGCCCCATGTGCAAAAACGGGTTCGTCCGGCCACCGTCAGGCGTGAAATCACGGTCGAGATCATCCGACGCAACGTCGGCGTGATACTCAGGGTGCCATTCGACAACCGCGGCGATCTGCGCTTCAAGCGGCGATAAGGGCAGTTTCTCGCGTAGTTTGCGCCAGGCATCGGCATACATTCTGCGCAGCTCGCTGCGGTCCTGGCTAAATATCACGACAGCTCCTTTCGGTTGTATTCGCACCATTCAAGGATGGGGCAATTGCGGCAGTCCGGTTTTCTCGCTTTGCACACGTAGCGACCGTGCAGTATCAGCCAGTGGTGCGCATCCTGCATGAACTCATCGGGCGTAAGACGCAACAGTCGTTTCTCCACCTCGAGTGGCGTCTTGCCTTTGGCGATACCGGTGCGATTCGAGACGCGAAAAATATGCGTATCCACGGCAATAGTCGGTTCGCCGAAGGCTGTGTTCAACACGACGTTCGCTGTTTTCCGTCCGACGCCGGGCAATGCCTCAAGTTCTTGCCGCGAACGCGGCACTTCGCCGTCATGCTTTTCCAGCAGGATGCGACAGGTCTTGATGATGTTCTCAGCCTTACCGTTGAAAAGGCCGATGGTGCGAATGTAAGACTTTAGTCCTTCAACGCCCAGCGCGAGGATGGCATCGGGCGTACGTGCGACCGGATAGAGTCTGGCGGTTGCCTTGTTGACGCCGATATCGGTTGCTTGTGCTGACAGGATAACGGAGATGAGCAGTTCGAACGGCGTCTCGTAATTGAGCTCGGTCTCAGGCGACGGCATGCGCTCGCGCAGGGTGCGGAATATCGCCGTGCGTTTTTCCCTGTTCACGAGTACGCCTCTACTGGCTGCGGCGCCGAACCCGGCCGGGCATCGCGTTCAACTGTTTATCACGCCGCCGGCGATCGATGGCGTTCTTCGCCGCGATAGCGAGTGCGAGGCTGAAGAAGGCACCTGGCGGAAGAATCGCCAACAACCAGCCGCCATCAGTAAAGACCAGGCCACGCATAGGTTCCCCGCCAAACAGCATGTCCATGCGGGCGAACAAAGAGCCTTGGCCAAGCAGTTCCCTGAACGCGCCGATCGCCATTAACAACAGCGCAAACCCGAGGCCCATGGCGAGGCCATCGGCGATGCTCGCGCCGACGGGGTTTCGAGAGGCGAACAGTTCGGCACGCGCGACGATCGCGCAATTCGTGACGATAAGCGGTATGAATATCCCGAGCGATCGATCCAGCGAAGGGAACCAGGCTTTGAATAATAGCTCGATGCACGTTACGAGGCTGGCGATGATCAGGACGTAGATCGGAATGCGAATATCAGCGCTGATCCAGCGTCGCGTCGCCGATACCAGGCCGTTCGAGGCAACCAGGACGGCCAGCGTCGCGATGCCAAGGCCAAGTCCATTGACGAAGCTCGAGGTGACGGCAAGCAACGGACAGAGCCCGAGCAGCTGCACCAGGCCCGGGTTCTCGTACCAGAGTCCGTTCTTCAGTTGATCAATGAAGCCTGGTGAGGTCACGTTTCGTCCCCGCTGGTCCCGGTCTCCGAAGGTGGGTTCGCGAAAATCTCGTCGGTGTGCAGGTCAAAGTATAGCAATGTCTCTTTGACCGCCTTGATGATTGCCCGCGGTGTAACCGATGCTCCGGTCAGCTGATCGAATTGACCACCGTCGCTCTTGATCCGCCATCCTGGGGGCTCGGGTTCAAGCAGCGAACGACCGTTGAACTGTTGTACCCAGTCGGACTTGCCGGACTCGACGCGATCACCCAGCCCTGGCGTCTCGCGGTGCTCGAGCACGTGAACCCCGGTGACCTCGCCCGTGGTGTCGATGCCCACCAATATGCGGATCGGTCCGGCATAACCGTCGCGAGCGCTGATGACGAACAGCGCGGCGACTGGCTCGCTCTCCGCATAGACTCGATACACTATCGCAGCGTCGGAGCCGGGCAGGTCGTGCGGCGGTGGCAGGATGATCTTCGATTCGGTAACGCCGCTGTCGTAGAAGAGTCCGGACAATGCCGGCTGCAGACTGCGTTCGAGCCAGGCTTTCTCGTTGTCCTCGATGCGTTGCGCCGTCGATTGATAGGTAAAAGCAACCAGCGCTGTACAAATCGCGCCAATAACGGCGAGCGTCACTCCACTCCTGATGACGGTGGTGTCGCTCACGAATCGTCGTCCTTGCTGGTGTGGCCGACAATGTGCGGTCGTGTTACCAGGTCAATGGCCGGCACAGCCATATTCATGATCAGCACGGCAAAGGCAACGCCGTCGGCGTAGCTTCCCCAGGTTCGAATGCAGTAAATCAGCAAGCCGATGCCAAAGCCGAACACGAGACGACCTTTCGGGCTGGTTGCACCGGACACCGGATCTGTGGCGATAAAAAACGCACACAGGATCGTCGCTCCGCTGAACAGGTGAAACCCGGGACTCGGCTGGCTGCCCGGGTCGATCAGGTACATGACTGTGGCGGGCAAAAGCAGACCGACGCCGACGGCGACCGGAATTTGCCAGCGAATGATCTTCTTAACCAGCAGCCAGAAGCCACCCATCGCGAGAAAGTTGCCAATCCATTCCCAACCACGACCGCCGAAGTCTCCCATAATTGGATTGGTGCGAATCTCGCTGACGGTGCGCATACCGTTGAGGCCGGACTTCATGACATCGAGCGGTGTTGCGCGGCTGACTGCGTCGAAACCCAGCGCATCGGGCAGCGAACCCGTCAGTGTAAAGATCAGGGTCTGCAAGACGGTCAGGTACTGGTAGTCGATGTCGCCCATCCGTGGTGCGGTCCATAGATTCAGGTGCATCGGAAATGCGACGAGAATGACGACGTAGCCTGCCATCGCCGGGTTAAAGATGTTGAACCCCAGGCCGCCGTAAAGGTGTTTCGCCACCACGACGGCGAACAGGGTGCCTGTGGCTGTGACCCACCAGGGAGTAAGTGAGGGTAGCGCAAATACCAGCAGCGCCGCGGTAACCAATGCGCTGAAATCGCTTAGTGCAACCTCGGGCGGCCGGTTCCGCAGGCGCACGACCAGGTACTCGCCGCCGATGGCGAATATCGAAGCAACCAGCAGGTTGAAAATAAAGCCAGGCCCGAAAAACCAGACGTGCGCGATAGCGGCCGGCACAAGCGCGGCCAGCACCTGCAGCATGATCGACGGCACCGCGACTCGCGCAGACCAGTAGGGTGATTGGCGGCGCGAGAACTCCATATTCAGTCGTCCTCGCTCTTCTGTTTCTTGCGCCGCATGATTTCCGCGATGTCCTTTGGGCCTGCCTTTTTCGCCGACTCCTTTTGCCTCAGGAGCTCTGCTTCGCGTTCCTCTCTCTCCCGGTCGCGGCGGGAGTTGCGTGCCTCGAACCGAGCTCGTGCCCGTGCGGCCCGGCCTTTCTCATCAGCTAGTTCCCGAATACGGCTCTTCGCGACGCGGAAGTTCGCGGTCAGAGGAATATGGCTGGGACAGACGAGATCGCAACAGCCGCACTCGATACAGTCGATCAGACCGAATTCGCGGAGTTTCTCCTCGTTGTCGCCGCGGGCATGCCAGTGCAGCTGCTGCGGCAATAACTGAACCGGGCAGACTGAAGCGCAATCACCACAGCGGATGCAGGCTAGCTCTTGGCCCGTGAACGACGATTCCCATACGACCATTATCGAATTCGTCGCTTTGACCAGCGGTGCGCGGTCGGTGCTGATCGATTTACCAGTCAGAGGGCCGCCGATAAAGAGATGGTCGGCACGCTCGGCATATCCCCCGGTAAATTCGACGATGTCAGCAATGGTCGTACCGATTCTTGCCTTGACGTTCATCGGGTTGGCAATGCCGTCGCCCGTGACTGTCGTGATGCGTGAGATTAGAGGCTTCTGGTCGACGATCCAGTCATGAATTGCCGCTGCTGTGCCGACGTTTTGTACGAGACAGCCGACGTCACTCGGCAAGCCGCCGCTCGGTACCTCGCGATTGGTTACCAATTGTACAAGCTGATCTTCGCCGCCCGACGGAAAGATCGTCGGCACCTGTTTCAGAACCAGCCGTTCGTCGCCCAGCGCCGTCATTGCTTCGGCGAGGCTCTCCAGGGCGGCAGGCTTGTCGCTTTCAACAACCACGTAGCAGGATTCGATCTGCAGCGCATGCATCAGAACCCGCGCGCCGCTCAGCACTTCGGACGCGTGCTCGCGCATCAACATGTCGTCGCAGCTAATGTACGGTTCGCATTCGACGCCATTGAGTATCAGGTAGTCGATGCTGCAGGTGCGCGCCTGCATGAGCTTCTGTGCAGTTGGAAAAACAGCGCCTCCCAGCCCGACGATGCCGCCGTCCAATATCTTTGCCAACAACTCCTGTGGTTGCAGAGCTGTGTAGTGTTGTATGTCAGGGTTGGTTGGCAGGGAACGGTCTTCGCCATCACAATCGACAATGATGCACGGTGCCTGGTCGCCGAAACGTTGCGAAACCGGCCACGGCTCAATGGCGACAACGGTACCGGACGAGGATGCATGCACCGGCGCACCCAGCGTGCCCTCCGGTTGCGCAAGCAGCTGTCCCTTCAATACGTGGTCGCCTGCGCCGACCACGGGCTGCGCGGGATCACCGACGTGTTGGGTAATAGGCAGAATAAGTTGCGAAGGTAGCGGCACTTCTCTAATTGGCCCCGACGTTGCCGCGGTCTTGTGCCCGGGCAGGCGCAAGCCGCCATGCAGCTTGCCCAGGTCGTAGGTAGGCGCGCTCAAGTGAGGGGCCTCATGCTGATGCAATCCACAGGGCACGGCGCGATGCAGAGCTCGCAGCCTGTGCATTCACTTTCAATAATGGTGTGCATGAAGTGCTGTGCGCCAACGATCGCATCGACGGGGCAGACGTTGCGGCAGTGAACACAGCCAATACAGAGCGATTCATCTATCACAGCAACTGCAGGTTCAAGTGCTTTCTCGAGTGGTAGCGCGTCGCGTCCCAGGAGCTTTGCGAGACGTTGCACCGTCGCATCGCCGCCGGGCGGGCATAGATTGATTGCGACGTCATCCTCGACGACGGCTGCGGCGTACGGTCGACAGCCGGGGAATCCGCACTGAGCACACTGCGTCTGCGGAAGCAGTTCATTGACCTGCTCCACGAGATCGCCGCTTTTGCCCGGCAGGCTTCGTGCAGCGAGGCTGAGAAGCAGGCCTGCGGCCAGCGCGATCAGGGCGATTGTAGCTACGGCGATCAACATTGGCGGCCATCAGTCCGGCTAAGGTCGGGCCATGCCCGAAAACCCCATGAATGCCAGGGACATCATGCCGGCCGTCATGAGGGCGATCGCTGTGCCGCGAAAGGGTGCGGGAACATCGGCAACCTCAAGGCGTTCACGAATAGCGGCGAACATGACGAGCACCAGGGCAAAACCCGCGGACGCCCCGAATCCGTAAAACACGGATTGCACGAAGCCCTTGGATTGCTGCACGTTCAGCAAAGCGACACCGAGTACCGCGCAGTTTGTCGCAATCAACGGGATATAGATGCCGAGAACCTGCTCGAGCAACGGACTCATCCGGCGCACCATTATTTCTGTGAACTGCACGCTCGCTGCGATGACGAGGATAAAGCTGATGGTGCGAAGATATTGGAGATCGAGCGGCACGAGCACGTACTGGTGCAACAGATACGCTGTTGCCGACGAAAGCGTCAGGACGAATGCTGTCGCCAGTGACATGCCGGCAGCGGCCTCGAGGTTTCGTGAGACCCCAAGAAACGGACACAGCCCCAGAAATCGAACCAGTACAAAGTTATTGACCAGTACGGTACTTATGAGGATGACGATGAGTTCGGTCATGCCGGTATTGTAAGGGAATCGCCGGGCAATGTTTCTGCGACTCGGCTCGGCGCGAAGCCGTCTGAATATGCCACCCGATGCTTGCTCGCAGCTACTTGACGCGCATGCCTGCTTTCGCACCCTCGTCAGGGGAAAGCAGGAAGATGTCCTCGCCGCCCGGACCGGCCGCCAGAACCATTCCTTCGGACACTCCGAAGCGCATTTTGCGTGGCGCGAGATTGGCGACCACGATCACGTGCCGTCCAACCAGGCTATCAGCATCATAAGCGGCCTTGATCCCCGCAAAGACCTGGCGCGTGCTGTCACCGACGTCGAGCGTTAGGGCGAGCAGTTTGTCTGCACCCTCGACAGTCTCCGCTTTCTCGATGCGGGCGATACGCAGATCGACCTTCATGAAATCATCAATACTGATGGTCGCGTCGTCATTCTTGTTTTCTGGCACGGCGGTACTCTCCCGGGACTGCTCGACTATGCGCTGAACCTGGTCGGATTCGACGCGCGTCAATAGAGGCTTGAATTTGGGCAGTTCTTCGCCAAGCAAAGGCGAGCTTGCGTTGCTCCACTGCCATTCGTCTTCATTCAGGTATTCACGCGCACTGCTGGCCACCGCAGGAATGACGGGGGTCAGGTAGATCATCAGGCTGCGGAACATGTTCAGGCCTTGCGTACAAACGAGCTGAACATCCGCGAGTTGCTCTGGGTCCTTGATCATTAGCCACGGCTTGTGTTCGTCGATGTAACGATTTGCCTGGTCCGCGAGTCCCATGATCAGGCGCATCGCTTTCGAAAACTCTCGACGCTCGTAGTGGGCCGCGATGCGCTCGGATGCTTCTGCGAACTCTCCAAACAGTTCGGTATCCGGCAAACGATCTGCCAGTCGGCCTGCAAAGCGCTTGCTGATAAAACCCGCGCAACGGCTGGCGATATTCACCAGTTTTCCGACCAGGTCTGAGTTGACGCGCGCGATGAAGTCCTCGAGATTCAGGTCGATGTCTTCGATCGTTGGGCTGAGCTTTGCCGCGTAGTAATAGCGCAGGAAGCTGGGATCCAGATTGTCCAGATAAGTGCGCGCTTTGATAAAAGTGCCGCGTGATTTCGACATCTTCTGGCCGTCGATCGTCAGGAAGCCATGTACGAAGACGCTGGTTGGCGTACGGAATCCGGAACCGTCGAGCACGGCCGGCCAGAACAGCGTATGAAAGTACATGATGTCTTTGCCGATGAAGTGATACAGCTCAGCATTGCTGCCTGGACGCCAGTAGTCGTCGAAATCAAGGTCTTTGCGACGTTCGCAAAGGTGTTTGAAGCTCGCCATGTAGCCAACCGGTGCATCCAGCCATACATAGAAGTACTTGTCCTCGGTACCGGGAATACGAAAGCCAAAATACGGCGCGTCGCGGGAGATATCCCAGTCTTGCAGCCCGGTCTCGAACCATTCGTCCAGCTTGGCGACGACGCTCTTGTCGAGTGCTGCCTCGTGCATCCAGTTGCGCAGGCGATCCGTATACTCGCCCAGTCTGAAAAAGTAGTGTTCAGATTCGCGTTTCACTGGCGTGCTGCCAGATATAACTGAGACCGCGTCGATCAGGTCTGACGCCGAGAGGGTCTTGCTGCAGTTTTCACAAGCGTCGCCATACTGGTCCGCAGTATTGCAGAAAGGGCAGGTCCCACGGACGAAGCGGTCCGGCAGGAACATGCCCTCTTTCTCATCGTAAGCCTGCTCTATCGTTCGTGTGACGATATCGCCCTTGTCCCGCAGCACTTCGAACATCTCGCTGACAAGCGCCTCGTTTTCCGGCGAGTGCGTCGTATAGTAGTTGTCGAATTCGACGCCAAAGTCGCGAAAGTCATTGACGAATTCCTTGGTGTATCCCTCGGTGAGCGCTTCCGGCGTAATACCCAGTTCGCGCGCCTTGAGCATGATCGGCGTCCCGTGGGCGTCGGACGCGCAGACGTAAATACAGTCATGTCCGCGAAGCTTCTGGAATCGCACCCAGATATCGGTTTGCAGATACTCCACCAGGTGGCCCATATGCGGCGAGCCATTGGCATAGGGGGGCGCTCGTGACTAGTATCTTTCTCTTCTCAGACATTGCG
>CAYTTZ010000131.1:0-8775 GCA_964440945.1 uncultured Woeseiaceae bacterium | reverse complement strand
CATATTGTCGAATCCGGAGAAGCGCGCCGAGTACGATGCTCGTATGGACGTCATGACGCGCGTCGCAGAGGGCATGCCTGGCGTGAGTCCGGAAACGCCATCGCACCCGACAGCGGCCCACATGCGCACCCTTGACTGGTCGCGACAATGCGTGTTCTGCGAGACGCCGCATGCGCATGGTTCCGATATTGAGATCGAAGTGGCGTGCCAGGTCTGCGACAGCCCGCTGTCCGCGGCAGAGCGGCACAGCCTCGAATCTGAAGGGCAGCGCGCCATAGGCCGGGTTGGCAAACGAACACGGGTCAGCTATTACACGCACTGGCCCCAGCCGAGGCCTCACGCAGGTCGCATCGAAGACATGTCTCTGAACGGGTTGCGACTGGTGACCCGTCAGGGCTTGACGGAAGGACAGTGCATCAAGATCGTTAGCGACGTGGTCGAGGCGGTTGCCCAGGTTACCCACACGCTCTACGAGCGTCGCGGCTGGAGCAAGCGCTGTGTTGCCGGTGTCTCGTTCATCACCCTGCGTTTCGGCCGGTCGGTCGGCGGCTTTGTGTCGAATCGCGTGTAGGCTCGCCGACGCTACTCGCTATCGGTCGTGGCGCGCAGCAGCACTTCGCCGTCGGGCTCTATCGAGAAGCTGATATTGATGGGTCGACAACAGACCTGGCAGTCCTCCACGTAGCTTTGCTCTGAGAAAGAAGGGTCGAGAAGGATATCGATCGATTCGCCACAGTACGGGCAGTCGATTGACCGGTCTTCAAGCTCTCTTCGCATTGCAATATCCTGTCGTTGACTCGAGCAAGGCTAATCGTGTGCTTTCGTAATGCGCTCGCTCGACGCCGGGTATTCATCCAGCAGCGCAGCAGGTCGCGATGGTCTCTGAACAAGGTCGCCGCCGCAATTCGGGCAGACCGAGTTGAAACGAACATTCGCGCAGTCGAGACAGAAAGTGCACTCGAAAGAGCAGACAAAAGCTTCGCTTGTATCAGGTGCAAGATCCTTATCGCAGGCTTCGCAGTTTGGGCGCATCTGCAACATACTACGAACTCGGTGCAGTGATGGGACAAGTCAACGACGGCGCCGATAACCCATGCGCTTTGCGAAGAGTCCAGGCGTCAACGTCAATCTTCAAGGTACTTCCAGGTGTTGGCGCCGTCAAAGGTGCGGATACGAACGTCCGAGATATCCGCCGGTTCCATCATCCTCGCATTGACCGCAATGCGGCTATCGTCGTTCTTCTCGACACTTTCATAGTGCGTCAGACAGCCACAATGATTGCAGTGAAAAAACTCGAGCGACTCGTCCTTCCAGCGATAGGCCGTTACGGCGCCAGGCTGACAGGTGACCTTGGCGGTCTTGCGTGAACAATAAGCCCAGCGCGCGCCGTAGCGACGGCAGAGAGAGCAGGTGCACCGGGTCACGGATCTGGGCTTGCTCGCGACCTCAATCGTGACGGCACCGCAATGACAGGACGCTTTCAGCATGGTTTGATCACCTGGACGGGGTAGAACGTCCTGAAGTTGCACCACATTACGACCGCGTAAGTGCCTTTTCAAGCTCCTTGTACAGCAGGGAAAAGCCGGCTGATGCGTACAGGTTTTCTGCGGCCTGGTTGCCAGCGAGTACGCCGATCCTCAGGTATTTTACGTCGCAGGTTCTTGCATACTGCTCGGCTGCCGCGAGCAGTTTTTTCCCAAGGCCCAACCCCCGATAAACTTCGAGAACCACAAGGTCGGAGATCAAACCGTATTCCAGATCACCGTCTTCCAGTTGCTCGCTCTTGACCTTGGGCAATATCGTCGCGTAACCAGCGACATCTCCGCCAACTTCTGCAACTAGTACACGACCACCACACTCTTTGCAGCGCTCGAACATTTCGGCAAGGTAGGGCTCGGCGATTTCGGCACCGCGCGGCATTCGCGGGTCCATGCGCCGCTCGAAATCCTGTAGTTCGATCAGGCATTTCTGCAAACCGCTCAAATGTCGTGTCTTGTCGAATCCGAGGATAAGCGTTTCGGGTTTTGCGGACTTAGGCACGGCGTTTACACGGCCATGAAACAAAGGCCTGCGATGGCGCCGAATACGATCCAGGACAGGTGTTTGCCGCGGCTGGCGATCAACGCGATCAGGCCGGTCGTCGCAAACGTCGTTCCAACAACGATCAGCAGGTTCGACTGCGAAGCCTGGGCGGCACCCAGCAAATAGATCACTGCCGCAAAACCGAACCAGGCGACAGTCAGAATGTGCCAGGCAAACCTGATCGTTTGCTTGGTAAAGTGATCGTCGCCAAACAACTCAGGTAACGGCTGTCTGAACAACCGCACCAGGATGTACTTTTCACCCAGGCAGGAATGGATGAGACCGATCGTTATGGCTAGCAGGGCAGCGACAGTCAGCATGGGGTCAGCTTACGGCTCGGCTGTTCCTTCCGCAACATGCGGCCTGGCCAGGCGCTCCGGGGATAGCGAAGCTACCTGACGAAGTAACCGGAAAGACGCCAGGCGCCATCGTCATCTTTCATCATCGTGACAGTTTCGACGGCGCTCGCCTTTTTTGTGAAGACGCTGTCGAACGTCAGGACCACGTACTCACCGTCGGGTGCCCCCGGAAGCTCACGGTGAAATTCAGCCGATTTCGAGCTCCGCTCGACAAGCGCTTCAAACGGGCCGCGCGCCGCGCTTAGGGCTTTCGTCCAGTCTTCGAGCGAGACCGCATTCCGAAAGCGCGAAGACACCTGGTTCCAGCTTTCTTCGTACTTGCCTTGATCCGTAAGCTTGAGCCAGGAAACCGCGGCGCCCTCAGCAGATGAGAGTGCTTCGTCGTTGTCGGCGAGAGCCGCGCCGAAAATCAGGAACAGGCAGGTCAGAAAAGTCCCTGGCAGCGCATGGTCGTTTACTCCCGAAGATATGAACAGCCTATTGTAGGCCGATGCGCTCTGCGCAGAAAGTTCGCGCACAGCAAAAGGTCGCGAGTGCGCCGATTGCATTGTGCCCGTGTCACGCCTGGCGTCTTTAGGTATCCTTGTCGACCGTTCTCACCAAAACAATCAAGCCCGAAATCAACCGGGCTCCGGGAGACCTGTTGGCCGCCATTAACTCTTCGTGTCGCCTCTGCATTGAGCGAAGTGTGCTCTTTCTGTGCCTGCTTGTTGCGTCGCCAATGACTGTTGCAGCCGATCACGGCGCGCCGCTTCGCAACCAGAATCCGTTGCTGCAGATATTCGGTCTTCCGCCGTTCCAATCGGCCACGTTAACGGCGACCGGCTCGCTCGATTACAACCTCAGTTTCGATATTGTGAGTCACGCCGAAGCTGCCACCAACCCGCTTGAAGACATTGCCATGGATGGGGAAAGCTACTTCTTGACCCTGTCGCTGCGCCGAGGTTTCAGCGATCGTCTCGAAGTCGGCGTTGACGTACCGTTGGTAGCACACGCCGGCGGGTTTCTCGATAGTGCGATCAAGAACTGGCACGACCTGCTGGGCCTGTCGAACGGCACGCGGCGCGGGGCAGACAATCAGCTTGGTTTTCGCTACTCGAATGCGGGTCAGACCCTGTATGAACTGAACTCGGCGACCTTCGGTATCGGTGATATTCAGCTAACGGTGGCGATGCCTTTTAGAAAGGGCGATGACAATAATCCGCTCAGCGTGTCTTTGCGCAGTAGCGTCAAATTCCCCACGGGCTCAGCCAAAGACCTCAGTGGCAGCGGCGCCACGGACTTCTCACTGGGGATTTACGCTTCGAATCGACATACGCTTTGGCAAAGGGATCTCGATGTCTCCGGGTTCGCCGGCGTTCTGCTACTGGGAGAAGGTGACGTCTTAACGGACCTGCAGCGCAACGCGATACCCTACGGTGGGATTGCGGCCTCTTTGTGGGTAGCTGAGCGGTTCGGGATTTCGACACAGCTGCAGGTCGAGGGCCCGTATTTTGACAGCGATCTTGACGAGCTTGGTGGCGCTTCGGCCCAGCTGGCGGTTGGCTTTGATTATCGATTGTCGAGGGGGGGCACGGCGCTAAATTTGTCGATCACCGAAGACATCGCAGCCGACACGACGACAACGCCCGACTTTGGAATACACTTTTCCATTCGCAACGTTCGCCGGTGATGATGGTGCACCTGGCCTGTTGGGAAACTGTCGCGGTTTTTTGCGAGCTTTTTCGCTTGCAGGCAGTCTAGTATTGCTCGCCAAGCCCCAGACAGGCCCGAACGAATGAAAGAAGCCCCAGCTCAACCAGTGCTTCGATTGCGCAAGAAACACGGAACCGGTAAGCGTCGCGAAGCGACGGCGGAGGATGGTGCTCGCCTGGTGCGTGCGCAGTCTTTGCGAAATGCGGTGGTCGCCAGCGTTCTGGCCATCGTTATATTCAGCCTGCTCTGGATAGCCTTGTCAGCGCTTCTCAACCGGGTGTTCCCCTGGATGACCGTGTTGCTTGGTGCGATGGTCGGCTTTGCGGTCCGGCAGGCGGGCCGAGGCGTCGACTGGCGTTTCCCGGTGCTCGCTGTGGCGCTCACGCTGTTGGGCGCACTGTTTGCAAACATCGTGGTTGCCGCGTCCACAACCGCTGATATTTTCGGCACCAGCACGCTACACGTACTGCAGTCGGTCACGAGCATGACGTGGCCAGTGTTCTTCGACGAGGTGCTGAGTGTGGCGGACGGTTTCTATGCAGTGCTGTCGGCGGGTCTCGCGGCTTTCCTGTCGCACAGGCAGCTCACGCGTTCACAGTACTATGCGCTGCGCCTGTGGCGCGCTCAATCAGATGGGCATCACTAGCGGATTATTCGTCGGTACGCGGGCACCATGGAAAGAAGCCAGCTGCCGTGCCACCAATTGCTCGATCTCCTGCACCGCATTGGCAATACCGAGATAGAACGCGGGTTCGCGGCGTAGCAGCGACCAGTCACCGGTGTCCAGTACGCGAACCAGGTGCTCAATATTGCTGCGGATCGCCGCAATGTACGGATTGTGGCCGTTATAAAGTACTTCGATGTAGCGATAAACGCGGTTGAACTTCGTATTCAGGCGCTCTCGCATGACCTGTTGATAGAACATTGGTGTCTTTTCCAGCAGGTCTTTGCCGGATTTGTAGCGCACCATGTATTCGCCCGGGCCCGCGCTTTCAACCGCGACGCCACCGACCACAAACTCTTTGTAGAGCCGGTCACGGCATTTCTCGAGATAACAGCGATCAGCCATCTGGGCTATGAGGTCGGCCGTTCCGATAAGGTGGCCGCAGATGATGTCACGCGGGTCTTCAAGTTCGATGTCATCGAGGTCGAGCTCATAGCCGGTAAAGTGCACGATCATGCTGCTAATACCGACGTCTCGCATCAGGCCGAGCTCCGGCAGGTAGCGACGCAGGAAGTCGGCGCTGCGCGATACGTGGTACAGCGTAAATTCGGCACCGTTTGTGAAGTCCCTGTCACGCTCTGCGTGTCGGATGTAGCCTGAGTCGTGAAACAATGACGTGATGATCGCCATCTGCGCGCGCGCCGCGCCGAGCCGGTCGGCAAGCTCTGCGCTACGCTCGTAACCTGTAACCAGGCGCGCAAGCGCCAACGTCATATCGAGCGTGTGCTGCATGTCGTGATAGGTGGTGTCACAACCTCGGTAGCCGGGATAGCGACCGGTGAAAAGGCGCTCGAAATCGTAGAACGCAAGCCACAGCTTGTCGAACGATGTTCCCGGAAAAGTCTCGGAAAAAAGTTCGTGGACGGCGTCGCGGACTGCGGCAGGACTGCTGACCTGCACGGTGTTCGTGACATCGTAATCGTTACGTCGATCCTGCGACATCTATGCCCCATTTTTTTCTTTCAATAATACATGTCGGTCAGTGTGCGCACAGAAACAAAACAGGGAATATGTTATGTCGGTTTTCTTTACGTTTGTCAGAAATCAAATTCTGCCAATACCGGTGCGTGATCCGATGGCCGTTCCCAGGCGCGCGGTTCTTTGTCGACATAACTCGCCGTACAGCGGTCTGCCATTGTCTTGCTGGCGAGGATAAGATCAATACGCAGACCGGCGTTGCGGCGAAATCCTGCAGCGCGATAGTCCCACCAACTGAAAATTTTCTCCGGCTGATCGAATTTTCGAAAAACATCGACAAGACCAAGCTCAAGCAAAGCCTTCAACGCCTGGCGTTCGGGCGGGCTGCAGAGTATCGCCTCGCCCCATTTCTCCGGATCATGTACATCGGCGTCAGCCGGCGCGATATTAAAATCACCCAGTACCACGACGTTCTCATGCTCCGCCAGTTCGGATTCCAGGAACTCGCGCAGTGACGCCAGCCAACCGAGTTTATAAGCGTACTTTTCAGAGCCGACTTCAGATCCGTTCGGCACATACAAGTCAATCACCCGCACGTCGCCGGCGGTGCTGGCGAGCACGCGGCGCTGCGGATCCTCGATGCCAGGCAGGTCGGTCACGGGGTCGCAAGGCTCCGCCTTGCTGATCACGGCAACGCCGTTGTAGGTCTTCTGCCCGCTGGCAATTGAGTGATAGCCGATGTCGCGGAGAGCGCCAACCGGGAACTTCTCGGTTAGCTGTTTGATCTCCTGGAGTACGAGAATGTCAGGCTGCTGCGCCTGCAGCCATTCGACGACGTGGCCCTGCCGTACGTTCATGGAGTTGACGTTCCAGGTCGCGATTTTCACGCGGGCTCAATTCCATTCTGCCGCAGCAGCGCATCGATCGAAGGCTCCCGGCCTCGAAATGCGATATAGGCCTGCATGATATCGCGGCTGCCGCCAATCTCGAGGATCTCCCGGCGGAAACGCAGCGCGGTTGCCCGGTCAAGGATGCCCGCTTCTTCGAAAGCCGAAAAGGCATCGGCAGCGAGCACCTCGGCCCACTTATAACTGTAATAACCGGCCGCATAGCCACCCGCGAAAATATGTGAGAACGCGTGTGGCAGCCGGTTGTAGGCAGGATGCCGAATCAGTGCGAACTCTTCGCGAACTTCGGCGAGAGTCTCGAGGACGCGAGCCGGTTTGTCCGCTGCGTACTCGGCATGCAACCTGAAGTCGTACAGCCCGAGTTCGAGCTGTCGCATCATTGCGAGGGCCGCGCCGGCGTGGCGACTGTTGTCGAGTTTGTCGAACAGTTCGCGAGGGAGCGGCTCGCCGCTCTCCGCATGCGCCGAGCAGTGCGTCAGTACGTCGTAGCTCCAGGCGAAGTTCTCCATAAACTGGCTGGGCAACTCCACGGCATCCCACGGTACGCCGTTGATGCCGGAGATGCTCGGGAAACCGATGCGCGTAAGCAGGTGGTGCAGCATGTGCCCAAACTCATGGAAGAGCGTTACGACATCATCATGGGTCAGCAGCGATGCGCCGCTTTCATCGGGCGGCGGGAAATTGCACACGAGGTAGCCGGCAGGGTTATCAAGCTTGCCATTCAACTGCTGGCGGCCGATGCACTCGTCGATCCACGCGCCGGTGCGCTTGCCGTTGCGGGCGAAAAGATCGGTATAGAAGCCGCCCAGTGTCTCGCCGCTCGCATCCTGAACATTGAAGTAACGCACGTCTTCGTGCCACGTACTGATGTTCTCATCGCGCGAGAGTCGAATGTCGTAGAGCCTCGATGCCAGGGTAAACAGGCCGCTGATTACGGTGTCGGCCGGGAAGTATTGCCTGAGCTCCTCGTTGGAGACGGAGAACTTCGCCTGCTTGTATTTTTCCAGCCAGAAAGTAACGTCCCAGGGTTCGAGCTCAATGCTCGCGAAGGCAGAGAGCTCTGCGTATTCCAGTTCCGCCGCGTTGCGAGAATGCGCGGCCAGCTCTCGCAGGAACTTGATAACCTGCTCCGGCGTATCCGCCATTTTGGTTGCAAGCGAGTAGTCAGCGTAGGTGGGAAAACCGATCAGGTTCGCCGCCTCAAAGCGCAGCGCGAGAATCTTCTCGATGTTTTCGCTGTTGTCCCATTCGCTACTTGCGCCCTGGTCCGAACCGCGGGTTACCCAGGCTTTGTACAAGGCCTCGCGAAGGTCACGGTTGTCGGCGTGCGTCATGACCACGTGGTAGGTCGGGTAGTCCAGCGACAACAACCAGCCATCCAGCTGCTGTTTTGCGGCATCGTCTGCCGCACGCGCCGTTGCCTGCGAAGGAAGGCCCTCGAGCTCTGCGGCATCGCTTATGTGCAATGACCATGCGTCGGAAGCATCCTGCACATTGTGTTCAAAGCGCGCCTGCGTCGCCGCAAGCTCCTGCATAATGGCCTTGAAGCGATCCTTGGTTTCTTTTTCCAGATCGACACCGGCCAGGTGAAAATCACGCAGCGCATGTTCGACAGCGCTGCGACTTGCCGGGCTGGCATCGGTGGGCAGATTCCTGCCAACCTCCGCATAGGCGCGCTGCAGTCGTTCGTTCTGCGAAATCTCTGTACCATGCTCGGTCAGGAGCGGCAGCGCCTGGGTATAAGCTTCGCGCCATTCGGGTGAACCAAGTACGCTCTGCAGGTGACTAACGGGTGACCAGATTCGACCCAGTGTGTGTTCCATCTGTTCGACCGGACTGACCAGCGATTCGATATCCGGGCTTGCCGCGGTATCGAGCAGGGCGTCTAGTTGAGAGCGATGTTCTGCAATGACCTTCTTGATCGCGGGTACAACGTGCTCCGGCAGGATCTCGTCGAATCTTGGCAGTGATGATGTGTCGAGCAGGGGGTTTTGCATAAATCGGATTGGGGTGGTTTTGAAGCTGCCAATCTTAGCATGTGCCGGCAGCGGCGCCATGCGCACTAATCGATGGTAGAGCGGAGAAATTT
>CAYTTZ010000130.1:1609-8827 GCA_964440945.1 uncultured Woeseiaceae bacterium | reverse complement strand
GATTTGAGTGAGTTGTTGCTGGTGATGGAATGTCGGGAGGTGTGAGGCCGCCGGCGGTCGCGGCCCAGGGCCGAGGGGCCACCCCTACAGGGCCAGGCGGCCGCCGCAGACGTGGCCGTGCCACGAAATGGTGCACGACCCAAAGTGAGCCAGCCGGCTAATCCGCGGCAACGTCAATCCACGGTGCTATGCTAGTGACGACGTGAGCATTCAAGGCAGGCAAGTGAACGCAGATTTGCTCCATGGCTTCTATCTTGGCGACTTCCTCGTCGAGCCACTGAAGGGCCAGGTCGCGGGGCGGGCAGGCTCTCATCACCTGCCGCCCAAGGCCATGGAGGTACTTTTGTGCCTCGCCAGGGAGCCCAGCCAGCTGGTAACTCGCGAGACCTTGCTCCAGACCGTGTGGGGTGCGGGTCACGGCAGCCCGGAAGCGCTGAGCCATGCAGTCGCCGAGATCCGGAAATCCCTCGGCGACCACGCAGGCAATCCGCAGTTCATCCAGACGCTTCCACGACGCGGCTACCGGCTGGCGGTCGAACCGGAACTCGCGGCCGAGCACAGCGCCAGCATCGTCATCGGCGCGAAAGACGGTGCGCACCCTGGTGACATCGGCCTGTTCGAAAACCTGAAGCGCCGGGGTGTCCTCGAAACCGGGCTCGCTTACCTGATCGTCGGCTGGCTGCTGATACAAATCGCCGATGTCGTCTTCGCGCAGCTTCATCTTCCCGAATGGGTAGGAACCTTCGTCACGGTTCTTGTCATTGCCGGTTTTCCGATCGCGATCCTGCTTTCCTGGTTTCTGGAGTTCCGGGACGGCCGTGCCGTGTTGCATCAACTCTCTGTCGCCGACGCACGCAAGCGGCGCTTCAGTCGCACTTATATGTCCGTGATAGGCGCGCTCGGCATTGCGGCAATCGGCGTCTACGTCTATGACACGAGCGTTGGTCTGCCGCGGGCCGAATTGCTGAATTCGGTACCCGCCGCATTACCTGTCGAACTACCACCCGTCGTAGAGAACTCCTTTGCCGTATTACCATTCGTCAATCTCGACGGCAGTACCGAAACACAGATCTTTGCGGATGGGCTCGTTGACGACGTTACCACTCAACTTTCACGTGTCCCGGGTTTGCGGGTCGCGTCACGCGGGGATGCGTTCTCGCTGGCGCCAAACAGCGCGTCGAAAACCGTACGCGACCGCCTGCGCGTGGAAATGTATATCGAAGGCAGCGTCGAAATGTCGGGTGACCAGCTGCGCGTCATCGTACAAATGATCGACTCCGAAACCGGCTTTCATATCCTGTCTCGCCGCTTTGATCGACCGCGCGAGGACTTTTTTGACGTGCGTGACGAGATAACGAATCTCACGGTTGCCAACGTTCGAGTCGCTCTGCCCCCGAATATTCGTGCGTCGTCGCTGAAGGTTATAGAGGATCCGTCTCTTGATGCCTACCTTTTGTATCGGCGAGGCATTGAAGCGACACGTCAGCCAACATCGATTGACACTATCGCGACTGCGCTCGGCTGGTTTGACGCATCACTGAACGTTGACCCGGAGTTTGCCGCAGCGCATGCCGGCAAATGTGGCGCGTATGTCAAGGGTTACACAAAAATGAATAACTCATCATACATTTCCAGCGCCGAGTCATCCTGCGGAGCAGCACTCGCACTGAATCCCAACCTCGCCATTGTTCACACTGCGCTCGGCGAACTGTATCGTTCCACAGGCAGGCTCGACGACGCAGAATTCTCGTTTACAGCGGCACTCGAAATTGATGTAACAAACGTAACCGCGCTGATAGGGCTCGGTCGCGTTTACCGCATGAGAGGCCAATTTGACGACGCCGAAGCCCGTTTGCGGCAAGCAACTGGCCTTTATCCAGGCGATTGGCTTGCCTACAACGCGCTGGGCGAGTTCTTGTATCGCTCGGGACGGTATTCGGATGCCGCCACACAGTATGCCTACGTCGTAGCACTAGACCAGTCGAATGCTGTCGGTTACTCAAATCTCGGCACGGCCTACATGCTCGCTGGAGATTTTGCGTTGGCAACCGCGTCATTTCAGCGGGCACTCGATATCGAACCAAGGCGGGAGACATACAGTAATTTGGGTCTGCTCTATTACTACCGTGGAGAGTTTTCGGACGCAATCGCGGCTCATAGTAAGGCGGTCGAGCTGGCTCCGAACGACCATCTAATTTGGTCAAATCTCGGCGATGCTCTTTTTGTTGGCGGAAGAAAGGCCGAAGCCAAGGTAGCTTTTACCAAGGCGAGCACTTTGGGCCAAAGCGCGTTAGAGGTTAATCCTAGTGACCCCGACACGCTGATGGATCTCGCCTGGATCAGCGCTATGCTTGATGATGCAGTCAGTGCGCGCAATCTCATTGATAAGGCTCTTGCGCTTGCGCCCGACGAACCGTACGTACATTACTACGATGCTTTGATTCTGCTGCGTGCCGGCACTGCCGACTTAGCGTTGGCAGCCCTTCGAAGAGCCGCCAAGAATGGATACCCGGTCAAGACACTTGCCGCGGAGCCTCAATTCGATCCATTGAGGAAGAATGTGGAATTCATTGAAATCATAAATTCCGCACCATAAATACCGCAATTTTTCATTGTGCTAGATTGCGAAGAACATGGGGAAAAGATAATGAAGAGAATTACTTTAATACTTGTTTGTTCGTTTTTGTTCTCAGGCTGCGTCACTGACGGCGGCTTCAATTCTGGCCCAATACTCGGCGGGCCGTGCGGCGCAACTGTCGCCGGTTACACCAGTACCGTGATTGCCTACGGTGACTCGACGCTGGTCGTTGTACCGATCTCGAAAATCCGCCCCAATACCGAATGGCGGTTCGAGCTCGTCCCAATAACCAAGCCCAGCGATGCTATAGACTATAAGAACGTAAAGGTCGAAGTTATTGGCAAACCATCCACGGTTATGACTCCGGGACCAAACGACTGGATCAACGTCTCCGGCGAAAAAAGCACGTCTTCCAAAGGAGTGCTAACGCTTTGCGTTCCGGCGACATTGCCTCTCAACAGCTATGAATACCTTGTCGAGGTCGACTCCGTCGGCAAGCTGGATCCACGCGCCAGGGTGATCCCGGACTAAAAAAAGGCCGGGCAAATGCCCGGCCTTACTCTTGCCTGATCTCAAAGGGGGGAGAGAAATCAGGCAGTCTTCAGGGCATCCTCGGCGGAGAGATATTTATAACCGAGGTCACGAGCAACCGCCTCGTGATTGACATGCCCTGCGTGGACGTTAAGACCGTTCGCCAGGTGATGGTCACGCCTGAGCGCGTCCTTCCAGCCAAAGTTTGCCAGCTGTTTGACGAATGGCAACGTCGCATTGGTTAGCGCGAACGTGCTGGTGCGCGGCACGGCGCCCGGCATGTTCGTTACGCAATAGTGAACAACGTCGTCGACCACGTAGGTCGGGTCGGCGTGTGTTGTCGGACGACTCGTTTCGAAACAGCCGCCCTGGTCGATCGAGATATCGACCATCACCGCGCCTGCATTCATGTCCTTGACGTTCTGCGCGGTAACAAGCTTCGGTGCCGCGGCACCGGCAACGAGGACCGCACCGATGATCAGGTCGGACTCCGCACTGAGCTCGTCGATAATGTGCACGGTTGAATAAACCGTGCGTACGCGACCGCCCCAGATGTCATCCAGCTGTCGCAAGCGCGGCAGCGAACGATCGAGGATAGTAACAGCCGCACCGAGACCAACCGCCATGTCCGCCGCGTTCGCGCCGGCTACACCGCCGCCAACCACCAGGACTTTTGCCGGTCGTACGCCGGGCACACCGCCGAGCAAAATACCGCGGCCGCCGTTGGCTTTTTGCAGGGCATACGCACCCGCTTGAATAGAAATGCGGCCCGCGACTTCCGACATTGGCGTGAGTAGCGGCAAAGAGCCGTCATCAGCCGTAACGGTTTCGTAAGCAATCGCTGTCGTGCCGGATTTAACCAGCGCTTCAGTTTGCGCCGGGTCGGCTGCGAGGTGCAGGTAGGTAAACAGCACCTGGTCTTTGCGCAGCATCTCGCATTCGTTGAGCTGCGGCTCTTTGACCTTGACGATCATCTCGGCCGCGTCGAATACCTCTTGTGCCTCGGCCAGTACGGTGGCACCAGCGGACTTGTAATCCGCATCGGTGACACCGATACCGGCTCCAGCGTTTGTTTCGACGAAGACATCGTGGCCATCGCCGATCACCTCGTGGACGCCCGCAGGGGTCATACCGACCCTGAACTCGAGCGTCTTAATCTCTTTTGGTACTCCGATTTTCATGGCTCTCTCCCAACCTGAAACCGCTTTGTTATGCGCGTACTTTAGTCAGTCTGCGCGGTGTCCGCTTGCGATTTAACTGACAAAATGGTCGATTTATGGCAGATTCTGCGGTATTAACGAACTTTAGTGACGGATTACACCATGAAGCTGGACAGATACGACAAGTTGATCCTCGAGGCCCTGCAAAAGGACGGCCGCATCAGCAATGTGCACCTGGCCAGTCTTGTCAGCCTCTCCGAGTCAGCCTGCCTGCGCCGGGTACGGGCGCTCGAGGAATCTGGCATGATTGAGCGCTACGCCGCGCTCGTCAGCCAGGGCAAAGTGGGCCTCTCCGGCAACGTGTTCGTCCATATCGGGCTGCAACGCGAAGAGGAAAGCGAGCTCGCCGCGTTCGAGACTGCCGTCCGCAACATTCCCGAGGTCATGGAGTGTTATCTCATGACCGGGGAGTTCGACTACCTGTTGCGAGTCGTAGTATCAGACATGGCGGACTTCGAGCGATTGCACAGGGATTCGCTCACACGTCTGCCCGGGGTTGCTCGCGTCAACTCGAGCGTCACCATCCGCACCGTACAAAAGAAGACCGAATTACCGTTACGCTAAATTCACTGAATCCAACAAACCCATGATACTCGTTCACACAAAATCGGCTGACGACTTACCGGAGCGCTTCATCAGCGCTCGCGGCCTGACGCTGTCACTCATCGCGGACCTGCAACCGGAAGACACGGTGGTGCAGACGATGCCCGACGTGAGTCCCACGAAGTGGCACCTCGCGCACGTAACCTGGTTCTTTGAGCGTTTCGTGCTGGAGCCGCATCTTCCGGGGTACCAGCGCTTCAACGAGCAGTTTCATTACCTCTTCAACTCCTACTACTACACGGCCGGCCAGATGCATGCCCGGCCGAAACGCGGCCTGCTGTCGCGGCCGACGCTGACGCAGATCATCGACTATCGTTCTTACGTCGACACCGCAATGCTGCAGCTCCTGCAAACACGCGGCGGCAAAGCAGAAGTGCGCCAGGTAACAACGCTGGGCCTCAATCACGAACAGCAGCACCAGGAACTACTGCTGACCGACATCAAGCACGTATTCTCCTGCAACCCGCTGCAACCCGCGGTGCGACCATCGCTGCCGATTCCCGAAAGTGTGTCAGTAGCGAGCTACTCCTTCTCGAAGGGCGCCAGCGGTATTCACGAGGTCGGCGCAACGGGCAACGGTTTCTTCTTCGACAACGAAACGCCGCGTCACGATGCACTGCTGCACGAACACCAGTTTGGCGATCGTCTTGTCACAAACGCCGAGTATCGTGAGTTCATCGATGATGGCGGTTACTCGAGCTCGGACCTCTGGTTATCCGACGGCTGGGCGACCGTGCAGGAGAGGCAGTGGCAGCGACCCATGTATTGGGATGAATCGCTGCAAACAGAATTTACACTCGGCGGCGTACGAGCAATCGACGCCAACGCGCCCGTTTGCCACGTCAGCTACTACGAAGCGGACGCGTTTGCCCGATGGGCCGGCGCACGGCTGCCAACCGAGTTCGAATGGGAGCTCGCTGCCACGGCTGAAAGGGCGGACGGCAACCTGCTGGATACCGGCTTCTGGCAGCCAGCAGCGAGCGACACCAAACAGCTGTTCGGCGACGTCTGGGAATGGACCTCCTCCTCGTACGCGCCGTACCCCGGCTTTAAACCGCTCGCCGGATCGCTGGGCGAGTACAACGGCAAGTTCATGTGCAACCAGATGACGGTTCGCGGTGGATCCTGCGTTACATCGGCCGATCACATCCGGGCGAGTTACCGCAGCTTCTTTTACCCCGATGCGCGCTGGCAGTTTCTTGGAATACGATTAGCAAAGGATGGCAACAGTTAATGACCAGTGAGATGCGAGAGATTGTCGAGGGACTGAGCCAGTCGCAAAAGACGATCTCGCCGAAATATTTCTATGACGAACGCGGCTCCCAGCTGTTCGACAAGATCACGGAGCTGCCGGAGTACTATCTCACCGACGCGGAGCTCGAGATCATGCGCGCCAACGTCGACGAAATGGCCGACCTTATTGGCAAGACCGCGAGCCTGATCGAATTCGGCAGTGGCTCCAGCCTGAAAATCCGTATCCTGCTGCAGAATCTCGACCACCTGGCCGCCTACGTACCAGTGGATATATCCGAGGAGCACCTGTACGCCTCGGCACAACGGCTGCGAGACGACTTTCCGGGTCTGGATATCAGGCCCGTCGTGGCGGATTTCACCAAGACCTTTTCATTGCCAACGCCGACGGTCACACCGGTTAAGAACGTGGTGTATTTCCCCGGGTCGACCATTGGCAACTTTGAGCACGACATGGCGATGGACCTGCTACACGTCATGTACGAGGAAGCGGGCGAGAACGGAGCGCTGTTGATCGGCGTTGATTTGCAGAAAGACCCCGAGACTATCGATCGCGCTTACAACGACTCAGCCGGCGTCACCGCGGAATTCAATCTCAACATGCTGAGGCACCTTAATAGTAGCTACGGTGCCAACTTCGACCTCGACGCTTTTGAACACAGCGCCGTTTATGACCCGGATAAAGGCCGCGTCGTCATTGAGCTGGTAAGCCAGGCAGAGCAGACGTTTGAGATCGCCGACACGGAGTTTGAGCTTGCCGATGGTGAGACGATACTCACCGAGTACTCGCATAAGTACACGCTGAGCGGTTTCGCGGAAATGGCAAAAGCGGCGGGGTTTTCGGTGGAAAAGGTCTGGACGGACGCAGACCAACTGTTCAGCGTGCAGTACTGCGTTCGGCTGTAACCCATTTGGCAGCCTGACGGCTGCTTAGTGGTCGCCCGCCGGGGCGGGCTCCTACACGTTCTTTTCGGGTGCGCCTTTCAATCACGACCATAAAGCAGCCTCGCGGCTGCCGCTGCGCTTCGCGGCCTG
>CAYTTZ010000130.1:0-1509 GCA_964440945.1 uncultured Woeseiaceae bacterium | reverse complement strand
CGGCTGCCGCTGCGCTTCGCGGCCTGAGGGCCGCTCCTACAAGGGGGGTCGATCAGGACGGCGGCGGCACAAACTCTTTAGGCGCAGAAGAGCCGCCCTCAAAGAAGAACTTTTCCATCTCTGCTTCAAGAAACTTGCGCGCATCGGGCTCGATAGGGGACAGGCGATACTCGTTGATCAGTATGGTCTGATGGCCCAGCCATTTTTGCCAGGCCTCCTTGGATACATTGTCATAGATGCGCTGCCCCAGATCTCTCGGGTACGGCGAATAGTCGAGGCCCTCGGCCCCTTCTCCCAACATGACACATTTGATTGTGCGTGACATCGCTACTCTTCTTTATTTGATTTGTTGTTTAAGTGATCTCGTCTAAATGATCTTGTTTAAGTGATCTCGTCTAAATGATCTTGTTTAGGTGATCTCGTCTAAATGATCTTGTTTAGGTGATCTTGTTTGAACGATCTTGTTTAAACGATCTTGTCTAAATGGTCTAGCAGTTTTCGCACCGGGGCGGCTATTCCGCCGGGCGGCGGTTCGCCCAGCCGGTACCAGGTTGTGCTGTCGCTGTCCGCTACTTTACTCAAAGGCGCGTCGACTCGCACAAGTATCGGCTGGATGTCGAGATCGTAGTGGCTGAAGCTGTGCCGCAGCGTCTGCCAGGACTCCGTCGTTGCGGCCGTGCCGTCGAGTACGTCTTCGCACCAGCTTTCGATGGAGCGCTCCCCCAGCTCCGGCAGACTCCAGAGCCCACCCCAGATTCCCGCTTCCGGTCGCCGTTCCAGGTAGACGCGCCCGGCGGTCCTGGCCAGCAGCATCGTTGTGCTGCGGAGCGGCTTTGCCTTCTTCGGCTTGCGGCCCGGATACTCGGTCACGGTGTCAGCCGCGTACGCCAGGCAATCAGCACTAACCGGGCAGCGCTCACACGCCGGATTGCTGCGCGTGCACAGTGTGGCACCTAGATCCATGATGGCCTGCGTATAGTCGCCGACCCGGCTCTCGGGCGTGTGCTGCTCCGCCAGTTCCCAGAGCGCTTTCATGACCGCCGTCTTGCCGGGCCATCCTCCAATCGCGTTGTGGCGGGCCAGCACTCGCTTCACATTGCCGTCGAGGATCGGGTGTCGCTCGTTGTGCGCCAACGACAGGATCGCACCGGCGGTCGAGCGACCGATACCGGGCAGCGCTGTTGCTTCATCAATATTGTCGGGGAAGATGCCGTCATGATCGACCATGATGGTCTTCGCAGCGCGGTGCAGGTTTCTTGCGCGCGCATAATAACCAAGCCCGGACCAGTGGTGCAGCACATCGTCCTGGTCTGCACTGGCGAGCGCTGCAACGGTTGGGAAACTCTCCATGAATCGCCGGAAGAAGGGAATCACGGTCAGCACCTGGGTCTGCTGCAGCATGATTTCCGAAACCCAGATCGGGTACGCGTCCTTGCTCTGCTGCCACGGAAGATCCTTGCGGCCATGCTCATCGAACCAGCTCAGCACGCGATCGCTGAAATCAGTCAA
>CAYTTZ010000129.1:0-8829 GCA_964440945.1 uncultured Woeseiaceae bacterium | reverse complement strand
CTCGATCAAAGCCGTATCAAGGATTTGCGTACTGGAGTCGAAACCGGTAACACTCAGGCTGTGCTTGATGGGGGCCTCGACGCTTTCATCGAAGCAAGCTTAAAGCAGGGACTTTGAATTGAGCCAGAGAATGAGCAACAACAAACCACAAGATTCCAGCAAGCCGGACGAAAACAAGCTCATCGCGGAGCGGCGTTCGAAGCTCGATGCGTTGCGGGAACAGGGCAATGCCTATCCCAACGATTTTCGCCGCAATTCGATTGCCGAAGAGCTGCATCAGACGTTTGATTCCTATGACGACGAGGCGCTCCGAGAGGAGCACGTCAGGGTCGCCGTGTCGGGGCGGATGATGGCAAAGCGGGTCATGGGCAAGGCGAGTTTCGTCAAGCTGCAGGATCGCAGTGGCCAGATTCAGCTACGCCTGGAGCGTGACCGGCTTCCCGAAGGCGTCTACCAGGCGTTCAAGAAATGGGACGTTGGCGACATCGTCGGCGCCGAGGGCGAGTTATTCCGAACGCAGACGGGCGAACTCACGGTCATGGCGGAGACCGTTCGACTGCTGACAAAATCACTGCGCCCGCTGCCGGAAAAATTCCACGGTCTGGCAGACCAGGAGACTCGCTACCGGCAGCGCTACGTCGACCTGGTTATCAATGAATCCAGTCGCGACGTGTTCAGGAAGCGTTCGCAGGTCATCACGTACATGCGCGCTTTCCTCGAGGCAGCCGACTTCCTCGAAGTCGAGACGCCGATGATGCAGACAACGCCGGGCGGAGCGATCGCAAGGCCGTTCACAACGCACCATAACGCGCTCGATATGAACCTGTATCTGCGCATCGCGCCAGAGCTAAATCTCAAGCGACTGGTGGTTGGCGGCTTTGAGCGCGTTTACGAGATCAACCGCAACTTCCGAAACGAAGGCGTATCAACGCAGCACAATCCCGAGTTCACCATGATGGAGGCGTATCGGGCCTACGCGGACTACAACGACTGGATGGACATGACCGAAGCAATGCTACACGGCATGACAGACGCTATCCTCGGCACGACGTCGGTGAAATACCAGGGAGAGGAGTTCGATTTCGGTCAGCCATTCAAGCGCATGACGGTCGAGGAGGCGATCGAAGCCTACAACCCGGATTTCGACATGTCGCGGGTGCGTGATCGCGACTATCTCGTCGAGTGCTGTGACAAGCTTGGAATCACGGTGAAAGACAATGACGGACCGGGCAAGCTGCAAACAGAGATCTTCGACGCGACCGGAGAGCGTGAGCTTCGCGCGCCTACTTTCATTACGCAGTACCCCACTGAAGTATCGCCACTGTCACGGCAAAACGACGAGGACCCGTTTGTCACCGATCGGTTCGAGTTGTTTATTGCCGGCCGCGAAATCGCCAACGGCTTTTCCGAGCTGAACGATCCGGAAGACCAGGCGGCACGTTTTCGTGCGCAGGTTGACAACCGTGAGGCAGGCGACGACGAGGCCATGGCATTCGATCACGATTATGTTCGTGCGCTCGAGTACGGTATGCCGCCGACGGCGGGCATCGGCATCGGTATTGACCGACTGGTCATGTTGTTTACCGATTCTGCGTCGATCCGCGATGTGTTGCTGTTCCCGCACATGCGGCCGGAAGTCTTCGACTAGAGCCTCGTAACACTGTTCTTTTGCACACGCGATTATCTGCGCCGGCTACTGACTAGTCAGTGCGCCGAGGTCAGCTCTGATCGGGTCCCGGGTCGGGGCCGACGGCATAGGGCAATGGGACGTGCGTCAGTTTGACGCTGTTGACAGTGAGTGCGTCGTTGGCCTTGTCGATTGGCACCACAGCCAGCAGGTCGGTTCCGGCAACATTCAGCACCTCGCCGATATCGCGCTGACCGTCCGAAATCTTGTCTCCTTCCGAGACAGGCTCTTCGCTTTCGAAGCGCAGCGTTCGCCGTTTGGTGGCACCCTTGTAGTGCGTGCGGGCGACGATTTCCTGGCCGGTGTAGCAGCCCTTGTCGAAATTGACCGTGTCGAGGAGATCGAGATTTAGCATGTGCGGTGTGAACTGCTCGACCTGCGTTGCGCCGATATAGGCATAGCCATGCTGAACCAGGAATCCCGGATCGACGGTAATACCTTCATCGACGATCTCGAAATCGACCTTTGAGCGGAACCTGAAGACGGTCAGGCGCTTGACGATGTCAGCGGCGGTTTCGGCGGGCGCCGACAGCGCGAAACCGGACTTAATTGCGCGTAAGGTCCCGAACCAGATCACGCGACCTTTAGGGCTGCACCACGCCGCGAGAATCTCGGCTTCGGCGTCCAGGCGACGAAGATCGTTTGTGAGCTGTCCCTGCAGGAAAGTGAAGGCGTCAGGGCCGGCAACGTTGATTGTTGCGAGTGTGTTCATTTGTATCTATAGGATTCCCGGTACTGCAGCTTGTCCAACCGTCTGGCATAATCCCGCCATGACTACACCGAACACCGAAGACAAGGCCGAAGTGGTCGATTCCAGCGACATTGCGAACTCAGATGATACCGCGTCTGCAGCGTCGGATCGTCCCAAAGAAATCGGCGGACGTGGCGGGCTGGACCCGACGCGCTACGGCGATTGGGAAAAAGCCGGCCGGTGTATCGATTTCTAGAGGGCCTTTCTGGATAATACTTCACGCCGCAGCCGATCCGACACCACCAATAAAAGAAGCGAGAGCATGAGCAACCAGGGCAGGCCACTGTCACCCCACATATCGATCTATCGTTGGCCCATTACCATGGCGTTGTCGATTCTCCATCGTGCCACCGGAATTGCGATGTCGGTCGGGTTTATCGCGCTGGTTGTTTGGCTGTTCGACGCCGCCTCAGGGCCCGAGTCGTATGCGGTCTTCGAGTCCGTCATGGGATCGTTGATCGGCAAGCTGCTGCTGGTTGGCTGGTCGTTCTCGTTCTTCTATCACCTCTGCAACGGTGTCCGGCACCTTGTCTGGGATACCGGGCGTGGCTTCGAGATCAGCCAGGCTAATTTTTCATCCTGGCTGGTGTTGATCTGCGCCGCCATTTTGTCAGCCGTCTTCTGGGCGGTGGCGTCATGAGCCTCCGCTCACCGCTCGGTCGCGTACTGGGCCTGGGCACGGCCAAGGATGGAACCTCGCACTGGTGGGGTCAGCGTGTTTCTGCCATCGCCTTGCTGTTTCTCGGACTTTGGTTTGCGTTCTCCCTGGCGACAATGCCGGGGTATGACTACCTGGCTGCGACAGCTTTCATCGGGCGCCCGATTAACAGCATCCTGTTACTGCTGCTCTCATTGGCGCTCGCGTTTCATTCCTACCTTGGGGTTCAGGTAGTCATTGAAGACTATGTGCACGCACCCGGCGTTAAGATAGCGGCGCTGCTCATTTCACGTTTCGCGCACATAATTCTCGCGGCGGCTGCCGTATTTGCAATATTAAAGATCGGGCTGAACGCATGAGCGACTACGAATTCATTGATCACAGCTATGACATTGTCGTAATCGGCGCCGGTGGTGCCGGCCTGCGTGCGACTTTTGGCCTGGCGGAAGCCGGATTCAATACGGCCTGCATCACAAAGGTGTTCCCGACGCGCAGCCACACGGTTGCCGCGCAGGGCGGTATCAGCGCCGCGCTCGGCAACATGGGCGAAGACGATTGGCGCTGGCATATGTACGACACGGTCAAGGGTTCGGACTGGTTGGGCGATCAGGATGCGATCGAGTACATGTGCAAGGAAGCGCCGGACGCGGTGATCGAACTCGAGCACTATGGTGTGCCGTTCTCCCGAACTGAAGACGGCAAGATCTACCAGCGACCATTCGGCGGCATGACGACTCGTTTTGGCGAGGGCACCGCGCAGCGCACCTGCGCCGCGGCCGATCGCACCGGTCACGCCATGCTGCACACACTGTATCAGCAGTCACTTAAACACGACGCCGAGTTCTATATCGAATATTTCGCGATTGACCTGATCATGGAAAACGGCACATGCCGTGGCGTGGTCGCGATCGATCTGGCTACAGGACGATTGCATCGCTTTCGAGCGCACCAGGTCATTCTCGCGACCGGCGGCTACGGGCGGTCCTACTTCTCCTGCACGTCGGCGCATACCTGCACGGGCGATGGCAGTGCGATGGTGCTGCGCGCCGGTTTACCGGTTCAGGATATGGAGTTCGTGCAGTTTCATCCGACCGGCATCTACGGCGCGGGCTGCCTCATTACCGAGGGTGTGAGGGGTGAGGGCGGCTACCTGACGAACTCGGACGGCGAGCGCTTTATGGAGCGCTATGCGCCAAACGCCAAAGACCTTGCGTCGCGCGACGTTGTGAGCCGCTCGATGACGGTGGAAATACGAGAGGGCCGTGGCGTTGGCGCCGATAACGATCACATCCACCTGCATCTCGAGCACCTCGGGCCCGAGGTGATTGAGGAGCGTCTGCCGGGTATTGCGGAGTCGGCGCGTATTTTTGCAGGCGTGGACGTCACGAAAGAGCCAATTCCGGTATTGCCGACCGTGCACTACAACATGGGCGGCATCCCGGCGAACTTCAATGGCCAGGTTGTCACCCTGAAAGACGACGACCCCGAGTCGATCGTGCCGGGCCTGATGGCGGTCGGTGAGGCGGCCTGCGTGTCCGTTCATGGCGCAAATCGCCTGGGCTCAAATTCATTGCTTGACCTCGTTGTTTTTGGCCGCGCTGCCGCACATTTCTGCACGCGCGAAATGAAGCCGGGCGAACGGCACAAGACGTTGGCCGCGGATGCCGGCCAGGATAGCGTCGCGCGCATCGACAAGCTTCGCAACGCGAACGGCGGGCGAAAAACTTCCGAGATTCGATTGGAAATGCAGAAAGTCATGCAGGGCCATGCGGCCGTATTCCGAACCGGCGAGGTACTCGATGAGGGCGTTGAATTGCTTCGCAAGACTTTCGCGAGCTTTGATGATGTCGCAGTGTCCGATCGCTCACTCGTTTGGAATACCGACCTGATTGAAACGCTGGAGCTCGAGAATCTTCTGCTCAATGCGACGGCCACCATTGAATCGGCGGCGAACCGAACCGAGAGTCGGGGCGCCCATGCAAGAGAGGACTATCCGGATCGGGATGATGAGACCTGGATGAAGCACACGCTGGCGTGGATTGGCGGCGTGGGCGATGTGCGCTTCGATTATCGACCCGTGCACCAGCAAACCCTCACTGACGAGGTCGACTATGTCGAACCCAAAGCCCGTGTTTACTAATCTTCCAGGGATGATCGACTGTGGCTGAATTCAGACTTCCCAAGAACTCCCGAATTTCGAAGGGTAAGCACTACGCGGCGGCTAACGGCTCCGCCAATGTGCGCCGTTTTGCCGTGTACCGTTACGATCCGAGCTCTGGCGAAAACCCGCGGCTCGATACCTACGAGGTCGACCTGGATAGCTGCGGCCCGATGGTCCTTGACGCCCTGATCAAGATCAAGAATGAGATTGATCCGACGTTGACGTTTCGTCGTTCCTGTCGAGAAGGTATCTGCGGCTCCTGTGCGATGAACATTGACGGTGGCAATACGCTGGCCTGCACGCGCGCGATCGACAGCGTCAAGGGCGACGTCAAGATTTATCCCTTGCCGCATCTGCCCGTTGTTAAAGACCTCGTCGGCGACCTGACCAATTTTTACGCGCAGTACGCCTCGATCAAGCCATGGCTGCAATCGCGTACACCGCCACCGCCGGATCAGGAGCGCCTGCAGAGCAAGGAGGATCAGGAGCTCATAAACGAGCCGTCCGCATGCATTCTCTGTGCGTGCTGTTCGACCAGCTGTCCGAGTTACTGGTGGAACAGCGATCGCTACCTCGGACCGGCCGCGCTGCTTGCCGCCTACCGCTGGCTCGTTGACAGTCGGGACGATGCGACCGGGGAAAGACTCGATGAACTCGAGGACCCGTTCCGCCTGTACCGCTGCCATACGATCATGAATTGCACGCAGACGTGTCCAAAAGGTCTTAATCCGGCCAAGGCGATTGCCGAAACCAAGAAGATGCTCGCGGAAAGGAAGTATTGAGCGAGGAATCCCGGCTCCGCTGGCAGTGCCGGTCCGATAGATGCCTATGAACGAGAAAAAGCTCCGTTGGCAATGCCGACGAGGCATGCGCGAACTCGACGAGCTGTTGCTGCGCTATTTGAGGGAACGCTACCCGCTCGCCGACGAACAGGAAAAGGCCGCCTTCGAGACTGTTTTACAGCTTGCCGATCCGGAGCTCAACGGTTACTTGTTACAGCGACAAACGCCTGCTTCGGAGCCCGTCGCGCGTGTCATCAAACGCATACTTAGCTGAACTGGAACCTGACCCCACGCTGCGCGTGCTGGTCCTGTTGTCCGGAATCGGGCTGGGCATCGTCGGGCTGATGCTGATCCTGGGACTGGCACTGCCTGCTCCTGCGATCGCTCTGGGTGTTGCTCTCTGGTTCTACTGCATTTTGTTGGAAACAAGTGTGCTGGCACGGGAATTCAGGAATTCCCGTGGTTTGAGAATGCACCCGGATTGTTCGCTGCTGCGGCTGGATCAGGAAGGCCGCTGGCGCCCGGTGCGACTGCTGCCAGGCAGTGTCGTACTGCCGAGGCTTGCCTGGATTCGTTTTGAGACGGACCGCGGTGTTCGCTCGGCCGAATTACTGCGGGGAAACCGCCGAGAGAGTCACGACTGGCGCCGATTGCAGGTAATCTGGCGGCACATTGGAGCGGCTCCGTGAAGCTGCTAACATGCGTAATGACACGAAAAACAAGGAACAATCGGGCCAGCCAGCCCGATCTGCCGACCGCAACCGGAACGGTGTCACATATCGATGAAGAATAAGGCAGATAAGCGAGAACTAATCGATCTTGAGCCGGTCTATCCCGGAGTTAGTCGAGTGAATGGAATCTTTGGCGGGCGCCTTTAAATGTCCAATCAGTCGTCCGACAAGAAACTGGTCAAACGAGTCCAGCGTGGAGACAAGGGCGCTTTTGACCTCCTGGTGCTGAAGTACCAACACAAGATTGTGAACCTCGTCATGCGATACGTGCGGGACCCGGATCTGGCTTTAGATATCACGCAGGAAGCTTTCATCAAGGCCTATCGGGCATTGCCTCGATTCCGCGGTGATAGCGCTTTCTATACGTGGATGTATCGAATTGCGGTCAACACGGCGAAGAACCACCTCGCAGCGCAGCGCAGAAGGCCCATGAATGTTGAACTCGACTTTCAGGACCCGGATCAGTACGACCTTCACGCGAAGTTGAAAGAGACCGACACGCCTGAGGCGATCATACTCAGCAATGAGCTGAAGGACACCGTCGAGCAGGCAATTGCTGCCTTGCCCGAGGACCTGCGCACGGCCATTATTTTGCGTGAGATCGAAGGAATGAGTTACGAGGAGATCGCGCAGACCATGGAGTGCCCGGTCGGCACGGTCCGGTCGAGAATTTTTAGAGCACGTGATGCGATCAACAAGAAGATCGGATCGCTGACACGATGAAGAAGGCCGCAAGGCCCATGCAGTTTATGTAGGCGGATGAGTTATGAATGACGCGATAAGAATGCAAATTTCAGCGTTCGTAGACGGAGAGCTTCCGGATAATGAGGCAGATCTGTTGTTGCGGCGAATGGGCCAGGATGCGGAGCTTCGGCTGAAGGTTGGCGAGTACCTCGCGATCGGCCGTGCTTTGCGCGGCGAGACCTCGGTGCCTGGCGTGGATCGGATCCATGAGCGTGTGTCCGCCGAGATCGACGACAAGCCGTTCGAGGATGCCACCGATACGCCCGGGACAAAGCCTGCCGTAGCCGTTCGGCCGCTCGCGGGTTTCGTCATTGCCGCGAGCGTTGCGTTGATCGCAATCTTCGGCCTGCAGCAGATGACGGCCGTTGACGAAAATGAAGCGGGCACGCTGGACGCGACTGTCGCCGAACAGGACACCGGTTATACGGTGCCGCAGTCCGTCGATGAGCAGCTGCGGCACTACTACATGCTGCACGGGGCAGCCGCTACGGAATTCGGCGCCAATGGCATCAATTCCCGATTTGTCTCGTTGCGCATCAGTGAGGAGTTGCCGCAAGAACCCGCTGCGGAGCAGGACGGGGCGTCCCCTGATACTACCGACCAGCAGACTACCGACGAATGGCAGACGACCGACGAGCAGTCGACGCAACCCTGATGCGAGTGCTGCGAGGACAGGCAATCTGCTACTTCCTCCTGGCTGGGATTCTGATTTCGGCCACACCGTCACTCGCTGCGTCGAACGATCCCAGCGTGTGGCTGGACCGCATGAGCGCAGCAGTCGAGACGAGTAGTTACGAAGGCACCGTCGTTCGCATTCGTAACGGAGAAGCCGAGGCGCTCAAGGTCGTGCACACGTTTGACGAGGGCGTCATCCGGGAAAAGGTCGTTGCCCAGGAGGGCGATGGCATGGAGATTATTCGTAACGGCAATGAGGTGCATTGCATCCTGCCTGACAAGAAGTCCGTGCTTGTCGAAAAGTGGAATGACCAGTCGACCCTGTTCTCGATCCTGCCGTCGAGCGATATTCAGTTTGGCAATGAGTACGATGTGTCCCTCGTGCGCGAAGAACGCGTAGCGGGACGGCAGGCGAATCTGCTTGCCATTCGGCCACACGACGGCCATCGATACGGCTACCGTATCTGGCTGGATGTGGAGACCGGTTTTCCACTGCAGACCAAGCTGATCGACGCCGATGGCGCCGCTATCGAGCAAATCAAGTTTGCCGAGATAGACCTCAATAAGGAAATTCATGCGAGCGCGCTGGCCCCTTCGCACAGTACGGAAGATTTTCGGTGGCTCAATCGATCGAACCGGC
>CAYTTZ010000128.1:0-8835 GCA_964440945.1 uncultured Woeseiaceae bacterium | reverse complement strand
ACTTCAGGAATCCGGAAGTTCTGATTGCTGTTGTCGAGGTGTTGTTCTTCCTTGTGTCAAAAGGTGCGCGACTCCTGCGTCTGGACGCAGTGACTTTCCTCTGGAAGGAGCCCGGTACGTCGAGTGCCAACCTTCCTGAGACGCATGCGCTGATCAAGATCATGCGAACGGCTATTTCGGCGTTGCGTGATGACGTGGTCGTCATTACCGAAACCAATGTCCCGCATCGTGAAAACGTCGCGTATTTCGGCAACGGCTGCGATGAAGCGCAAATGGTCTATAACTTCGCTCTTCCTCCTTTACTCGCCCACAGCTTCATAGGCGGTGACGGGCGCCACCTCAGTGACTGGGCCAGTCAGCTCTCGGTGCCGTCGGACGAGGTTTGTTTTTTGAATTTCTCTGCAAGTCACGACGGTGTGGGCGTTCGGCCGGTCGAAGAGATTTTGTATGAGGGCGAGTTGCAGCTATTGGTTGATGCGGCGCTTGATGCAAAAGGTTTAGTGTCTTCGCGAACGCTGTCCGACGGCTCAGAGCGCCCCTATGAACTGAACTGCACATTCCTGGACCTGATATCCAGGGCCGACGAGGACATGTCGATAACAGTCGCGCGATTTATTGCGTCGCAGGCAGTCGTACTGGCGATGCCAGGTGTACCTGCAATTTACATTCAATCATTGCTGGGGACACGCAATGATCTCGACCGTGTCGGCCAGACCGGCCGGTCGCGAAGCATCAATCGCTCGCAGCACGATTACTCAGCCGTAACAGGGAAACTCGCAGGCGAAGATAACCTTGAATCCCGCATTTTTACCGGAATCAAGGACCTGATATCGATACGGCGCGAGCATGCGGCATTCGATCCCTATGCGCCATTCCGTGTGCTTGAGGTGGACCCACGCGTATTCGCGATCCAGCGAGGCGATGATACCCATGGTGCTATTATCAGCTGCATCGTTAACCTCACGGACCAGAGCCTTGCCATCGATATCGAGACAGATATCGCCGGCATTGATTTACTTACGAACTTACCGGTGGCGCCAGGCAAGCACACGCTGCCTGAATACGCTATCCGTTGGCTAAGCGCCGCACAATAAAACAAGAAAAGGGGTTGCCTGAAAAATGAATACACTCGACTTCGCCGTTGTACTCGGCTATCTCGCGGGCCTTTTGTTCCTGGGCTATTTTTTCAAAGAGCAGAAATCAAAGGAAGACTATTTTCTGGGTGGCCGGGAAATGGGCACATTTCCGTTAACCCTCTCTACGATGGCCACGCAGCTGTCCGCAATCAGCTTTATCTCGGCACCCGCGTTTGTCGGGCTGCGCGAGGGCGGCGGTATGGTTTGGCTTTCCTACGAATTTGCTGTTCCGCTGGCGATGCTATTCCTGATGGTCTACATCCTGCCCGCGTTGTACCGATCGGGCGTCGTCAGCATTTATGATTACCTCGAGCGCCGCTTCGGAACTTCCACACGATTCCTGATTAGTGCCGTTTTTCTGGTCAGCCGATCGTTTGGCACGGGCATTACCATTTACGCTACGGCGCTGATCTTAAACAGTGTCATGGGCATCGATTTCTTCGCGGCGATCGGGCTCATTGGCGTGGTTACGATTATCTATTCGCTGCAGGGCGGCATGAAGGCCGTTGTCTATTCAGATACGATTCAGATGATCCTGATTTTCTTTGGCGTCATCGTGATTGCCATCTTCGCGCTCAATAATCTCGGTGGCATGGATGCTTTCCTTGCCAACGTGAACACCGAACGACTTACCGTTTTGCGCACAGATTCGTTCGGATTCTCAGGCGACGAGTGGGGGCTTTTGCCGATGATATTCGGCGGCGCCGTTCTGTATGCGTCCTACTACGGATGTGATCAGACTCAGGCGCAGCGAACGTTGTCGGCAAGAAATGAAAAGACGGTACGCAAAATATTGTTGTTCAACGGACTCGCGCGATTTCCAATCGTGCTGCTGTATTGTACGGCCGGCCTGATACTCGGGACATTCGCTGCCGTGACACCGGATTTCATGGCGCAAATCGATCCGGCGCGCCCGGACACGCTGGTGCCGCTGTTCATCGTGAACTACTTGCCACACGGCATCATCGGAATTCTCGTGGTTGCCTTGCTTGCCGCGGCAATGTCCTCGCTAAGCTCGGTGGTCAACTCCCTGTCGGCGGTGAGTATCGAAGACTACCTGCGACTGACCGGCAAAACGTTAACTGAAGAACGTTATGTACGTTGGTCGCGTGTGGCCGTATTTTTCTGGGGCATCGTAATTGTCATTTTCTCGATCTATGGTGGCGACATAGCGCCGACTGTTATCGAGGCGATCAACAAGATCGGTTCAGTATTCTATGGTCCGATTCTCGCCACGTTTATGCTGGCGATACTATTCGATAAGGTGCATACGCTTGGGGCCAACGTCGGGCTGCTTACCGGGGTCGGCGTTAATGTGTATTTATGGTTGGGCGCACCGCATATTTTCTGGCTTTGGTGGAATCTTATCGGTTGTGCGGTGACACTCAGCGTGGCTCTCATCATTTCCGTGGTTCGTCACGGTGAGTCGACCGAGGCACCCGGTCACGCCGAAGGCGTTGGTCACTGGTATCGGACCGAGACGACAATCCTCATCGGTGCGTTCGTCGGCATGTTGGTCATCGGTGCGCTCGTGCCGGTCGTCTTCGGCGGCGGCTAAGTTCGGGCTGCTTGCTGAGAGGTCGCCAGCCAGTAAAGCGCCACGGCTGCGGTCCAGGTGAAATTGTCGCCGCCGCAGCCTTCGCCTGTGTCCGCGTCGAAGTATTCCCAGAAGCCGGAGGTGGCGACGCAATCTCGAGTGGAATCCTGTAGCCGGCGTGCCAGCTGTGGATAACCGTAGTCCTCGGCACCGAGTGCGATCATCCAGTTGATGTGCAGCCAGACAGGCCCACGCCAATAGCGCTGGGATTCGTAGCGCGGACTTGATGGGTGTGTTGATGATAGCCCGACCTTTGTTGCGTTTAGCCAGCTGTCGATCAGGTCCACCATGGTGCTGGCCTGTTCCGTGTCCGCAAGCCCGCCAAATAATGGCAGCACTGTGGCCGTCGTAACTTCGTCGATTGCATGCCCTGAAATCAGATCATGGTTAAGAAAACAGCGCCGTTCACTCGACCATAAGTAACCGACCGCAGCTTTGGTGTGTGCCAACGCTTCCTCCAGGCCACGAACGCCTTCGTCGTGGCCCGCAATGCGACAAAGTGCGAGCAAATCGTCGCCTGCGCGCTGCAGGATCGAGACAATACCGATGTCGACAACTTTGTATGGGCAGTGCTCATAGATGTACTGGCTGTTAAAACTGTGGCGTTTGTAGAAGTCGACCAGGTAAAGATAGCGATCGTATTCCGGTTTGTGCGGCCGTTGTTCGGCGTCCACATGACCAAGGTCCCGACGTTGATAAGTCCATTCGACCTCCGGCACAACGCTGAGCGGCTTATCCCAGGCAGGACTGTTGTCCATGCCTGACTCCCAGGGGTGGTAGCTACACACCAGGCCCGAGTTGCCAGGATCACGCTCGCGATACCACCATTCGTGGTAGGCGATTAGTTTGGGCAGAAGCTCCCGAAGTTTTCGGTCCGCAAGAGACCGGTCGCTTGTTTGCTCGTACATGATGCGAATTGCTGTCGCCCATACCGGCGGTTGCGATATGGCGCTTGATGGGATCGTCTTCTCAGAGCCCCAGACATCCGGTCCCGGGAAGTAGGATTCAGCGTCTTTATGAAACAGTATGTGCGGGACCATGCCGTTGTCCCACTGGCCGCTAAACATTGTCTCGGCTTCCTGCCAGGCACGGTGCTCATCAATTGTCATCCAGCCCAGGGCCGTGATTGCAGAGTCCCAGCTCCATTGAAAAGGGTAGAGGCCATCTGTAGGCACGGAGTAGCCGCCCCGATCATTCCCCTTGAGAATGTCTGCAGCCCGTTTGAAATCGATTGCGGTTTTGGCGTCTCTGGAGCGCCCCATGAGCCTGTCTTCCTGGTCTGAAAATGGAGTATTTATGAACCCAAAATAGTACCCTGAAACAGGTGCAATGACCATTCCAATGTGGCAAAGTCAGTAAGCTAAATAACTGAATTTATGGGATAAACCGGATATACGGTGATCCCGCGAGGTGGGTGACCAGGTTTGAAACCTCTGCTCTGTTTTGGCGAAGCACTGATCGATTTTTTGCATACTGGATCGACGCAAATCGATGGTCTGAATCTCGCCGATTTTCGTCAGTTTCCGGGTGGTGCACCAGCCAATGTGGCGGTCGCTTTTTCACGGCTTGGTGGTCAGGCGCTGTTTGCGGGACAGGTGGGCGACGATGTGTTCGGGAGGTTCCTGGAACAGTCGCTGGCGCACTACGGTGTCGACAACCGGTTCCTGCACAAACACCCGTCCGCGAACACAGCGCTGGCGTTCGTAACCCTCGACGATGACGGCGACCGCAGTTTCTCATTCTATCGAGACAGAACAGCCGATGTGCTTTTCTCCGCCGATCAGATTGCTGACAACTGGTTCGTCAATGGCCCGATCTTTCACGTATGCAGTAACACGCTGACGAACGCGGATATTGCGGCGGTTACCGGGCAAGCGCTGGAGCGAGCCAGCCAGGCAGGATGCGTCATTAGTTTCGACGCGAACCTGCGACCTGGTCTTTGGCCCGGCGGGATAGTTGATCGAGCGAGTTGCGATACGGTCGCCCGCTTGGCCGGCTTCGTAAAGTTCGCAAGAGAAGAGATCGAGTTTTTGGCGAACGGAGAAATCGAACGATACGTTGATGAGCTCCTTGAAGGATCGACGCGCCTGGTCGTAGTCACCGACGGCGGAGGGCCCGTCGAGTATTTCGTGAGACAAGGTCGGGGCACTATTGAGACGCCGGGAGTCGCTGTTGTGGACACGACGGCAGCCGGCGATGCGTTTACCGCTGGTGTCCTCCGGGGTCTTTGCGCCGCAAGCGATCTGGATGCTCTTGCGGACGACCTGCAAAGCGTAGAGTTGCTCGTCAGCTTTGCGGTTCATTGCGGCTCGCTGACGACAACACGCGCAGGTGCATTTCCGTCATTGCCGGTGTTCGAGGAAGTTGCCCAATACTGGAACGATATGCCATGAAGTATCGGACGAGCGATTTTTTAACCGCACACATAAAGAGCATCCTCGATTTCTACGAACCGACTATTGTTGATCCGTCAGGTGGTTTCTTCCAGAACTTCAAGGACGATGGATCTGTCTTTGACGGTGATAGCCGGCATCTCGTAAGCAGCACCAGGATGGTAATCAACTACTGCCGGGCTTATGGGCTATTCGGCGAGGATGAATTCAGGCGCAGGGCATTGCATGGTTTGAAGTTTGTTGCAGAGCGCCACTGGGATGAAAACCGGCGGGCGTACAACTGGACGTTGAGCGCCAACCAGCCTGTCAATCAGACTAATCATTGCTACGGTCTGGCCTTCGTACTGCTGATGTACGCTGCGGCGTTCGACGCGAAAGTCATTGATTCGGCCGCATTTATCGAGGATATATTCGATCTGCTCGAGCTGCGCTTTTGGCTGGAGGACAGTGAAATTTACGCCGACGAGGCAAGTGCCGACTGGTCACGCCTGTCCGCGTATCGCGGCCAGAATGCCAACATGCACACTTGTGAGGCCATGCTCGCTGCGTATGAGGCGACGGCCGATGATCGCTACCTGGACAGGGCGTTTTCGTTGGCGCGAAAATTTGCCGTCGAATTGGCCGGTAAATCCGATGGCCTGATCTGGGAGCACTTTACGGAACAGCTGGAAATCGACTGGACATACAACAAGGACGATCCGAAAAACCTGTATCGTCCGTGGGGATTTCAGCCGGGCCACCAGACCGAGTGGACCAAGTTGCTGCTAAATTTGCACCAACATCGTCCTGAACAATGGATGATCGATCGCGCAGTCGAGCTTTTCGATCGAGCTTTGGACAAAGCGTGGGATCGTGAGTACGGGGGAATTCAATACGGGTTCAATCCACAAGGCTCAATCTGCGACGACGACAAGTACTTCTGGGTTCAGGCGGAATCGTTCGCCGCAGCGGCGCGCCTGGCCGGCGTGACCGGAGAGCAGAAATACTGGGACTGGTACGAACGCCTATGGGGTTACGCTGAAGGGCACATGATCGACCATAAATATGGCGCATGGTTTCGTGTTCTGGACCGCGAGAACAACAAGTTGTCAGACCAAAAGTCGACGGCGGGCGGTAAATGTGACTATCACACGATCGGTGCGTGCTGGGATGTGCTTCGAACACTGCCATGAAGCGAATTACTCAGGCGGCAATGAGCGTCTTCCTCCGGCGGCAGGGGTAAGCGCGTCGGTTCAGCGACAACTATCAGTTAGGGAGTCGGCCTTCGTTCCCGTGGACGTCTGTCCTAATCAATTGCTCGTGCCTTAGACTTTTCCAGCAATAACCAGGCGGCTGCGAGGAAGATCGCAAAAACAAGCGGTCTAAGCAGCTGGATAAGAGGATCGCGTACCAGGTGGCTGATAGCTGCACCGATGACGATCACGCTGAGCACCAGGATCGCGTAATGAATCACTCCGGATCATTCGTTTCGCGTCGTGATCTGGTTGACGCGGTGTGGCCGGATGCGGTCGTGAGGGAACAGTCACTTACGCGTGCGGTGTCCGATTTGCGTAAGCTCCTTCGTGCAAATCTTGTGGCGCCTCGGGCCATCGAAACTGCGAGCAAACAAGGCTACCGACTGTCCAGCCCATCCCGGAACAAGAAAATTCAGCGGCCAGCTTATTCGAAAGCACTAAAAGTGGTCGCCTACGGATTAGGGGCTTTGGTTCTGCCAGTGCCCGTTCTGCGCGGACTGAATTACTAGCGCGCGTCTGAAGTGCGTTGTACCAGGTCGTAGCGTGCCTGACCGCAACCCTGTAATCGCCGCTTCCGCATGCCATACTCGAGCTGCGGTCGCACTACGATAGTCAATAATAAAGAGGATCGACCGATAGACCTTTCAACCGTTGCCATCATAGGCGGGTTGTTTCTTGCCTTCGCGCTGGTCTCGGGCCGGCTTGAGGGCACGATACTGACGGCGCCCCTGCTATTCGTTGCGTTCGGCTTCCTGGCCGGCTCGGGCGGCTTTGGTTTTGCGAACGTTGACGTGGAACACTCGGCGATTCACGTGATCGCCGAGCTGACGCTAATACTCGTGCTGTTTACCGATGCCGCGCGTATCGATATCAACCGGGTGCGCGAGGACCACAACCTGCCGATGCGTATGTTGCTCCTCGGGCTGCCGCTCGCGATCGTGGCGGGCACTTTCGCCGCGGCGTTTCTGTTCCCGACATTCTCGATCTGGGAAGCTGCCTTGCTCGCCGCACTGCTCGCGCCCACTGACGCCGCGCTCGGGCAGTCTGTCGTGTCCGCGCAAGCGGTACCACTCAGGATTCGCCAGTCGATCAACATTGAAAGCGGACTGAACGATGGCATCGCACTGCCGGCGGTGTTGTTGTTTGCCGCGCTAGCTGGCGCCGCCCACGGTGCTAATGATGCCGGCAACTGGCTGCGGTTTGGGCTGATGCAGGTCACGCTTGGGCCGCTCGCAGGCGCCATCATAGGCTACGCCGGCGCCCGCCTGATCGATACGGCGGCAGAGCGGGGATGGACGACGACGGCCTCACAGGGCATCGGTATTCTGTCGTTATCCGTGCTGGCCTATGTTCTTGCCGAGATGATTGGCGGTAACGGCTTCATCTCAGCGTTCGTCGCCGGCATTGTGTTTGGCAACAGCATTCGGCACCCGTGCACGTTCCTGTTCGAGTTCATGGAGAGCGAGGGCCAGCTGTTGATGCTGATTACGTTTCTCGTGTTCGGTGCAGCGCTATTGCCAGAGGGTCTCGCGCATGTCGATGTGACAGTCGTTGTTTATGCTTTGCTCAGCCTGACGGCGATTCGCATGATCCCAATCGCACTGTCGCTGCTGGGATCGGGCATACGCCTGCCGACGTATCTCTTTCTTGGCTGGTTCGGCCCGCGAGGCCTAGCGTCCATTCTTTTCGTTTTGTTGATCCTGGAAGAGACGGAGATACCGCATCGGGACGAGATCCTTTCAATCACCGTAATTACCGTGGCCTTCAGCGTGATCCTGCACGGCATTTCCGCTGCGCCGTTGGCGAAATTATACGGTCGGCTGGCAGAACGCATGGGCGAATGCGAAGAAGGCAAGGCGGTATCCGACATGCCGCTCAGAGAGGGGCCAATGAACAAAGCTGACCCGGAGCTGTAATCGATGAAAGCATTGCTGATTTTCTTACCAAACGATCTCGAAGATTGTGAGCCTGCGCACACCTTTGTGGCGGATACGTGCCGGCCCACCAGTGTCGTGTATAGCAACTTCGGGGTTTAGAGATGGCTGATACCAGGTTTCCGCCCCTGGACCAGGTGGCGCTACATACAACGCGAGGGGCAGTACATTCCTATTCCCGAGTAACGGGCGCCTGGTGTAAAGCGACGAGAATGAAGCGCAAGCACTGGTGGCACGCAAGCCTTCGTCCGTCGCTCTATGGGCTCACGACCGGGGTGATCTACGGCACCACCGACTTTGAAATCGAGCTCGACCTCGCCGCGAGCAGAATCAACGTGCGCACCTCCACATCAACGGTCAGTGAGCGATTGCTTGGCCAGTCGAGCGCACAGGTTGCGGCCACCGTGCGAAACGCGTTGCTCGCTGCCGGTGTGGATGAGGATTTTGCGCCGGGTACTGATGTCGCTTCTGATGAAGAGCATCCCGGCTATTCCGCCGACCAGGCGAACCTGATGCACCGTACGATCGGCTCGGTGGCGG
>CAYTTZ010000127.1:0-8976 GCA_964440945.1 uncultured Woeseiaceae bacterium | reverse complement strand
TTAATACCGTGTCGCGAAACGACGCACCCTGCTTCTTGAAGCGGGCCGCTTTGGCCCGCAGCATCAGGTGCGGGAAGTCGATGTTCCATTCATGCGGCGGCACATACGGACACTTGCTCATATAGCACATGTCGCACAGGTAGCAGTGATCGACGACATCCCAGTAAACAGGCTTGGGTACGCCATCGACCTCCATCGTTTCCGATTCATCGATGGCATCGAACAACGTGGGAAAGGAATTACAGAGATTGAAACAGCGGCGGCAACCGTGACATATGTCGAACACGCGCTCGAGTTCCTCAAACAGAGGCTCCTCGTCGTAGAATGCGTCCGACTTCCAGTCGAGCGGGTGTCGCGTCGGTGCCTCAAGGCTGCCTTCGCGTCTGCCTTCAGAGCTGCTCATTGAAATAGCGGCGACAAAAGACGCCGGGCCAGTTGGCCCGGCGATCCTGTCAATGCTTAGTCGTCGAGCGAGTCGAGCGCTTTCTGGAAGCGGTTGGCGTGTGAGCGTTCCGCCTTCGCCAGGGTCTCGAACCAGTCAGCAATTTCGTCGAAGTCTTCGTCGCGAGCGGTCTTCGCCATGCCCGGGTACATGTCGGTGTACTCGTGAGTCTCGCCAGCAATAGCGGCGGCCAGGTTCAGTGAGGTTGCGCCGATCGGCAGTCCGGTCGCCGGATCACCAACTTCTTCGAGATACTCGAGGTGACCGTGCGCGTGGCCGGTTTCACCTTCCGCCGTGGAACGGAATACAGCAGCGACGTCGTTGTAGCCTTCAACATCCGCTTTCGCTGCAAAGTAAAGGTAACGACGGTTCGCCTGCGATTCACCGGCAAATGCGTCTTTGAGGTTGTTTTCTGTCTTGCTGCCTTTTAGTGACACGGTTAAGTCCCCTCTCAGATGATAATGAATGTTGATTAGACTAAGTCTAATAGCGAATGACTGTATGCCTCCGACCATTTTCTGTCAACTGTGGAAACCTCGGGGTAGACAGGGCTCTGGCCCTCACGGAGATTGACGCTGTGCACACCGGTCTGTAGCGTATCGGCGCTGTTGGTTTGCGGAAGAACGTCATGAGTTCGGCAAAGAAATTCAATCTCGAAAAATCCCTGTCCGACCTTGAAGCGCTGGTCGAAGAACTCGAATCCGGTGACCTGCCGCTCGAAAAAGCCATGAAGAAATTCGAAGAAGGCATCAAGCTGACGCGCGGCTGCCAGAACGCGCTGAAAGAAGCCGAACAAAAAGTCGAGATTCTGCTGCAGAGTGCGGGTAGCGAAAATCTCGATGACTTCCTCGGCGACGACGAAGATTAGAGCGCAACCCTAACGTAGCACCCCGAGGGCACGTAGCACCCCGAGGGCACGTAGCACCCCGAGGGCACGTGGCACCCCGAGGGCACGTGCGAGTTGGCATTGTCCCCGAATGGGGAGGCGCGCTCCTACGGAATCAATCCTGAAGCAACGCCATTAGCGCAACCACCGTCGATTCCACACCCGAGCGGACAGAAGGCGCAGGCGAAATCTTGAACAATGGCGAATGGTGGCTCGGAACCGGTGGTCCACCAGCCAACTCCGTCTCGAAGTCCGCTTGCGGCGTTCCGCCGATTGCCCAATAGACACTCTGTATGTCCGGGTCAGCGGTAAAGAACGGGAAATCTTCCGCGCCCATGCCCTTCGTCGGGATATCAACGACAGCCTCATCGCCCATGGCGTCTGTCCAGGCGACTTTAAGTCGGCGCGTCAGCTCAGGGCTATTTGTTGTTGGGGGGACGCTTTCCTCGGAGATGATCACCTCGGGCAGCATGTCGTCGGGCAGGCCCGCAACACGCCCCATGTTTTCCGCGATGCGCTTAATGCCATTCAGCAAGATTGCACGCGTCTGTTCACTGGTATTCCTGACCGTTAGCTGCAGGTGGGCTTCATCGGAAATAATGTTGTGCTTGGTACCCGAATGAAACGAACCCACCGTAACAACGCCCGGATCACGAGGCGACAGCTCGCGGGAAACCAGGGTCTGTAACGCCAGTACAATCTGGCTGCCCAGTACAATCGGGTCTTTGCCGCGGTGCGGGCTCGCGCCATGTGCGCCGACACCGTGGATAATGATGTCCACCGTATCCGCGCCGGCATACGGGCTGCCTTCGGAGACATTGATGGTGCCGGCAACACCACTGGACGAGACGTGAAATGCGAGCGCGTAGTCGGGCTTCCCGAACCTCTCCCAAAGGCCGTCGTCTTTCATTGCCCGGGCGCCAAGAACGCGCTCCTCCGCCGGTTGCACGATCAACATCAGCGTGCCGTTCCACTGGTCTTTTCTCGCTACCATCTGCCGCGCGGTACCCACGAGGCTCGTAATGTGCACGTCATGCCCGCAGGCATGCATGGTAAATACCTCGTTACCGGTGATCGGGTCGGTTTGCGTTGCGCGCGACGCGTTGTCGAGGCCGGACTTTTCCTCCACAGGTAGACCATCCATGTCGGCACGCATCATCACCAGTGGGCCGGCGCCATTCTCGAGCATGGCCACGACGCCGGTGCCACCGACGTTTTCGGTGACTTTGAACCCGGCTGCCCTGAGCTCTCCGGCCATGCGTTTCGCCGTCTCGAATTCAACCGTCGATAGCTCTGGATTGCGATGAAAATGATCGAACAGGTCGGCAAGATACGCATCGTAGTCACTACGCACAGCGTCGTTCAGATCGGCCGCGATGGCCGGCGAGGTAAGACATATCGCCGCAAGGCAAGCAAGGCGCTTCATGTTTGGTATCCCCTCAACTCTTACAATTTATCGGTATGTAGCTCCATACTGCTAGGCTTTGGTTGGCAAATCCATGGCCGCCCTAACGCCGGAACCGCAGCGATCCAGGAAATCGCCGATCAAGCTGGCCGTGTCTGCCGGCAATGACACTACCCCCAGGCGGGGCTGAGTTCGTGGCCATCAACCTCATCTGCGACAGTTTCTATCCAGAACAGGCGAATTACGGCGGCAGCAATGAAGATTCTTGAGTTCAGCACGACCATGGTTTAGGTTTTACCGCACGAAGAGGAGAGTTGAATGTTCGAATTGACTTACTCGCGAAAGAACATCGTTCGAACGGTCGCGACCGGGTTCATGCTCGGCGCGCTCGTTCTATCCATCGGATCCATTGTAATCTTCGTTGGTCTGGCCGCGTTCGGCGTTCGACCGTTCACGCTGAAGAGCGTACTGGTCTATGTTGCAATGGCGCCCGTCGTTTTTCTTTTTTACGGCATAGTTCTTGGCTGGGTTGTCCGCCTCGGACTGGGGCTGCACGCTTTCTGGAGCTACCGCCGGAATCCAAGAAAACTAACAATGCCATTGCCGAGCGAAATGGCGGAGCGCTAGCTCAGGTATTGGCGGCGCCGCTGCCCTGCAGTCGATTGATCAGCGCACGCAGGAATACCTTGTTGAAGCGCAGCTGGCAGGCAGATGAGACCTGCTCCATCAGGGACGAGCTGACACGCAGAATCGTGACCTGGCCTTGCGCCTTGATGGACGCCTGTCGTCGCGCACCACTAACGTAGCTGGTCTCGCCGAAGCAGTCGCCATTCGACAGCGTGCCGAGGTTGTTGCCGTTCGCCTGCACCGTTACATTGCCTGCAACGATGATATAGAAACGATCATCGACCTCGCCTTCACGCACGATGTCCTCGTCATCCTTGTACTCATGCCAATCCGAAGCCCTGAGTACTTCCCAGATCTCAGCGTGCGAAAACTCGTGAAAGAAGGTAAGTGTGCGCAGCAGATCGAAATGTTCCTGATTGTCGAGGCTGTCGTATTTCTGCCGAAGGTCCTTGTAAACGCGCGTCAGTTCCGCCGCCATCGCAGTGCCGGTCATCAAGCGTTTGTTCTGGTCCTTCTGCATCGTCGTCATCACAACGTGCTCGAGTTCCTCGGGCAAATCGGCGCGATAAGTGTGAATTGGCGGCGGTGTCGCGTAGACAATCTGGTGCAGCAGTTTCGACAGGTTGTCGGCACGGAACGGTCGAAAGCCAGTCAATAACTCGTACATCACCGCACCCAGGGAATACAGGTCGGAGCGCGGTGTAAGTTCTTCGGACTGCACCTGCTCGGGTGACATATAGCTTGGGCTTCCTGCAATGCCCTCGATGCGCGATACATCCGAGTCGCTGACGATTGCGATACCGAAGTCGATAATGCGCACGTCGTTGTCGATCGTGAGCATGAGGTTACTGGGTTTAATGTCGCGATGGATGACACCGCGGCCGTGTGCGTAGTGCAGCGCCTTGGCGCACTTGTAAATAATTTCCACGACGTCATCGACGCGCAGCAGGTTGTCGGGGCGACAATAGGTTGCGAGCGTTCTTGCGCCCTGAATATGTTCCGTAACGACGTAGTAGCTGCCGTCTTCCTCACCGGCATCGTAGATCGGCATGATGTTCGGGTGCTGCAGCATCCCGACCATGTGCGCTTCATTGAAGAACATCTTGCGAGAGACCTTCGCGCGCTCGGCGTCCTGGTCTTCTTCGATGTTGTAAACCTTGATCGCGACGTCGCGCCGATAGTAAGGATCGTGAGACAGGTAGACGATACCCGTGCTACCGCGACCAATTTTATTGATGATGACGTACTTACCGATTTTATCGGGAACGCCGTCAGGGCGTGCGATGTCGCTTACCGTGGTCGCCATGTTGTCTCAACTGGTTAGATCATTAGCCACCTGTATAAACCCAGTACTACTGCGGCATACAGCGCGGCTACGAGGTCGTCCAGCATAATTCCCACACCGCCGCCCAGTCTGTGATCCAGGTCCCGAATCGGCCAGGGTTTGACAATATCAGTCAGCCGAAAAAGGCCAAAAGCAAGCAGCCAGCCGACCGGTGTCAGCGGCGCCGCCAGCAGCGTCAGGTACATGCCTGCGATCTCGTCCCAGACAATGCCGCCGTGATCGTGAACACCTATACGACGTGCGCTTTCGCCACAAATCCAGACGCCCGACACCACCAGCGCCAAAGCCACGCCCAATTGAACATAAAGTCCGAAATCCAGCGTCAGCCAGAACAGCAGCACCCCCGGGAGCGATCCAAACGTGCCCGGCGCAAAAGGCGCGAGGCCTGTGCCGAAGCCGAATGCCAGGAAGTTGACCGGATCGGTCAATACCGTGCGAGCAGCGACCTTCTGCGATTTTTCTGTCCGTTTGTTCACAGGGAGTGACGGTACCCGCTGTCATCGTATTCCACAATGACACCCCGGTTTCGGCATTGCAGGCCGCGGCCATCTACCACCGTGCCGATCGCTGTTACACCTTCGATGCCTTCGACGTCGGCAGGCCGCGCCGTGAAACAAAGCTCGTAGTCGTCACCGCCCGTCACGGCAAGGCGAACCCTCTCCGGCTCATCGAGGCGCGCCTCGAGCGCAGCGGAGAGCGGTAACCGTTCGATGTCGATGGTGCCGCCGACACGGCTCGCATCCAGCAGCTTGCCCAGGTCACCGGCCAGCCCATCCGACACATCGATCGCGGCGCTCGCGCGGCCAAGCAAACGACGACCTGTCTCAATGCGCGCACTTGGGCGCAGGAATCGTCCCACCAGGTAATCATCGTGTTCGCCACGACCGAGCAACAGCAGCCCTGCCGCCGCGTCGCCGAGCGTACCTGTTACGAAAATAGTGTCGCCGACTCGCGCGCCACTACGTAGCAGCGCCTGGCCCGTCTCAACGTCGGCCGTGACATGCACGGTGGCTACCAGTTGCGCACCGCTCGTCGTGTCACCACCAATCAGCGCAACATCGAACTCGCCGGCTGCCGTATACAGGCCGTCCGCAAAGTCGGAAATCCACTGTTGGTCTTTTTTCGGCAGCGTCAGCGCCAACGTCATGCATCGAGGTACGGCTCCCATTGCCGCGACGTCAGAAAGGTTGACGGCAACCACGCGGTAACCGACGTCCGCCGCACTGATGTCGGCGGGAAAATGCACGCCCTCGACCAGGGTATCGATAACCTGCACCTGGTCACGACCGGGCTCGGGGCGGAGTACCGCTCCGTCGTCGCCGACACCGGTCACTATGCCCGGCGCGCCTGCGGGTCGACTGAAGAACCGACGTATCAGTTCGAATTCATCCACCGGCGTTCGCCTGAACCTCCACTTCCCGCAGCATTTTCGCCGCCGCGTCCAGGCAGGCATTGATGTACTTGTGTCCGTCCTGCGCGCCAAAGCGGCGGGCCAGGTTGACGCTTTCGTTAATCACGACTTTATACGGGATTTCGATCCTGCACTTGAGTTCATAAGTACCGATCAGCAGTATCCCGAACTCGACCGGATCGAGCTGATCGAGCGGCCGGTCGATGAGCTCATCAATCGTCTCCTCGAGTTCGGCCTGCTCTTTGCAGATCGCGTTCAGCTGCTCGTCGAAGTACTCCTGGTCGACGCGCTCGTAAGCGACCTGATCATGAAACTGCGACAGCAGCTCGGATCGAGAGTGCCCGGCGAGCTGCTTCTGGTACAACGCCTGGAGCAATAGCTCGCGAGCGCGCGTCCGTGCGCCCGTTCCTTTTGAACTGGCTTTACTCATCAGGGTGGCTGTCAGTCGATGCGACGAGTGTGTTTTTCTGGCCCGCTCGCGTACATGACTTAGTCGATCCTCCGCAGCAGGTTGACCATCTCGATAACGGCAAGCGCGGCTTCCTCACCTTTGTTGCCCGCCTTCGTTCCGGCACGCTCGATAGCCTGCTCGATGGAATCCACGGTCAGCACGCCGTTGCCAATCGGGATGCCGTGTTTTTGCACGGCGGCCGTTATACCTTTGACGCACTCACCGGCAACGTAGTCAAAATGCGGCGTGCCGCCCCGAATGACGGCGCCGAGCGCGATGATTCCGTCGACGCGCCGGGTAGCCGCGAGCCTGTCCAGCGCGATCGGCATTTCGTAAGCACCCGGTACACGGATGATCTCGATATCCGCGTCGGCTGCCCCGTGCTGTCGCAGGCAATGCAACGCGCCCTTGATCAGCGATTCGACAATGAAGTCGTTAAAGCGGGCAGCGACAATAGCGAAACGCCCGTCGCGGACGATTAGGTCACCCTCTGTGGTCTTGATTTTATCCATGGCCTGGCGCTGTTCTCAGACGTACTCAGTGATTTCCAGGTCGAAACCTGAAATCGCGTACATGTGTTTAGGCGCCGATAATACACGGATTCTGCTGAGACCGAGGTCGCGGAGAATCTGTGCGCCGACGCCGTAGGTACGAAGCACCATGTCGCCGCTGCGGTGCTTGTCGAGATCGCTCCTTTCCTCACCGAGGGTCTCGACGGAATCCATGAATTCGCGCGATGATTCCTGGTCACGCAGCAGCACTATGACGCCCGCCTCTTCCCTGGAAATTCGTTCAATCGCACTATCCAGCGGCCAGCCCAGCGAGGGGCTCTTGACGCCGATAACATCGCCGAGCGTGTCCTGAAGATGGACGCGAACCAGCGGCGTGTCGACGGCCTCGAGGTCACCCTTTACCAACGCGACATGCACCGAGCGATTGATGTGGTCGTCGTAGCAATACATCCTGAAGTCACCGTACTCGGTCTCGACGAGCTGTTCGGCGATGCGTTCGACGTTGCGCTCTTTCTCGAGGCGGTAGCGAATCAGGTCGGCGATCGTGCCAATGCGGATACCGCGCTTCTTCGCGAATTTTTCGAGATCGGGACGCCGCGCCATCGATCCATCCTCGTTGAGGATCTCGACGATCGCCGCCGCCGGCTCGAGACCGGCGAGGCGGGCAAGGTCGCAGCCTGCCTCCGTATGACCGGCGCGAGTGAGTACGCCGCCGGGCTGTGCCATCACGGGGAAAATGTGTCCCGGCTGCCTCAGGTGCTCCGGCTTGGCGCCGGACGCGACGGCCGCCTGGATCGTCTTGGCGCGATCGGATGCCGAGATACCGGTGGTAATGCCCTCGGCCGCCTCGATCGATATCGTGAAATTGGTCGCGTGATGCTCATCGGTATCGCTGACCATCAGCGGCAGGCGCAACTGCTTGCAGCGCTCGCGACCGAGCGTCAGGCAAATAAGACCGCGCCCGTGCGTCGCCATGTAGTTGACGTCCTCGGCACGCACTTTTTCGGCCGCCATGATGAGATCGCCTTCGTTCTCGCGGTTCTCGTCGTCGACCATGATGACCATCTTGCCGGCTGATATGTCGGCGATGATGTCTTCGATGTCGCTGAAGATTGAAGCGTGCACGCTGGGGTGCACCGTGGTGTTGTCAGGCATAACCATGCGCCTTCAGTAAGTCCAGTGAAATGCCGCTGCCATCCGGGTTCAGCAGGCGCTCGGTGTAGCGGGCCAGCAGATCTACCTCGACATTGACGACGGTGCCGACCTTGTAGTGCTCGATAATCGTGACCTCGGCCGTATGGGGAATGATATTCACCTCGAAGCTATTAGCGGATACTTCGTTGATGGTAAGGCTGACGCCGTCCATGCACACAGAGCCCTTCTTGGCGACGTAGCGCGCGTATTCTGTCGGAATCTCGATGACAAGCCTTATCGATCGGGCATCGGCCGCCCTGGCCGCCACGGTACCCGTGCAGTCGACATGCCCGCTGACGAGGTGGCCGCCGAGGCGCTCACCGAGGCTGATCGAGGGTTCGAGGTTCACGGCGGAGCCAACTTCAAGCTTGCCGAGCCCCGTCACGTTCAGGGTCTCGACGGACACGTCGGTATCGAAGCCATCGTCGTGAAACGCGACGGCAGTCAGGCACACGCCGTTTACGGCGATGCTCTCACCGAGCTCGTAGTCGGACCACGGCAGACCGCTCGAGCGGACCGTGAGGCGAACGTCTCCGCCGCGTCGCTGGATGGCGGCGATCGTTCCCCTGGCTTTGATAATTCCCGTAAACATCAGTATTGAACCCTGGCGGTTATGCGCGTGTCGGCGCCAACGCGCCGCACATCGGTGATATCGAGACCCTTGCGACTCGCAAGGGCCTGCCAGGAGGGGGTCTCGAACATC
>CAYTTZ010000126.1:0-8995 GCA_964440945.1 uncultured Woeseiaceae bacterium | reverse complement strand
GATTAAAAAAGTGCGAAACCGGCGCCACAGGCCAAATCAGAGAGGATTCGCGATGAGTGCAGGAGCCCGATTCCGCGCCGCGCTTGAAGCTGAGAGCCCGCTTCAGATCGTCGGCACCATAAACGCCTACACGGCAATGCTGGCCGAAAAGGCCGGCTTCAAGGCGATCTATCTATCCGGTGCGGGCGTCGCGAATGCCTCGTTCGGCCTGCCCGACCTCGCGGTGACGACGCTGAACGACGTCTGCGAAGACGTTCGACGCATCTGTTCGGCGACCGATGTGCCGTTGCTGGTCGACATCGATACGGGCTGGGGCAGTGCCTTCATGATTGGCCGGACGATTCGGGAAATGACCTGGGCCGGCGCGGCAGCTGTGCACATGGAGGACCAGGTTGCGGTCAAGCGCTGCGGTCACCGGCCCGGTAAGGCGCTGGTCGAGCCGGCAGAAATGTGCGACCGCCTGAAGGCAGCGGTGGACGGCCGGATCGATGAGCAGCTCGTCATCATGGCGCGCACCGACGCACACGCGGTGGACGGCCAGCAGGCCGCCATCGATCGTGCCGCCGCTTACGTCGAGGCCGGTGCAGACATGATCTTCGCCGAAGCACTTACCACAATTGATGAATACCAACAGTTCACCGACGTCATTAAAGTACCGGTACTTGCAAACCTGACCGAGTTCGGCAAAACGCCGCTGTTCACGACGACGGAGCTCGCCGAGGTCGGTGTGGCAATGACGCTGTATCCACTGAGCGCGTTTCGGGCGATGTCCGCAGCCGCAATCAGTGTCTACGAGACCATTCGGAAAGACGGCACTCAGAAAGACGTTGTCGACAGCATGCAGACACGAATGGAGCTTTACGACGTGCTCGGATACCAGGCGTACGAAGACAAGCTCGACGCCCTGTTTCAGGAACAGGGCCTGAAGACGGGAGAAGACGATGGCAGCTAACAAGAAGACAGGCGGTCTTGCGGGCGTTACCGCGGGCGAGACTCACATTTGTACAGTCGGCAAAGAAGGCGCCGGGCTCACCTACCGCGGCTATGACATTTACGACCTGGCTGAAAACGCGACCTTCGAAGAGGTTGCGTACCTGCTGTTTTATGGTGCGCTGCCGACGCGCGCGGAGCTTGACGCGTATATCGACAAGATCAAGGCAAACCGCGGGCTGCCGGAAGCGCTGAAAACCGTGCTCGAAATGGTACCGAAGGACGCGCACCCGATGGATGTCCTGCGGACCGGCGTTTCGTTTCTTGGCAACATCGAGCCGGAGGGCGATTTTTCGAATCAGCAGAATGTTGCCGATCGTCTGCTCGCCTGCCTGCCGTCGATGCTGTTGTACTGGCATCGCTTCCACACCGACGGCGTGCGTATCGACACGATGACCGACGACGACAGCATCTCCGGCCACTTCCTGCACATGCTGCATGGCAAGGCGCCGAAAGAGCTGCACAGGAAGAGCCTGGACACGACGCTGATTCTCTATGCCGAGCATGAGTTCAACGCCTCCACGTTCGCGGCACGCGTCATTACCGGCACGCTTTCGGATATGCACTCCGCGGTTAGTGGCGCCATCGGCGCGTTGCGTGGGACGCTACACGGCGGCGCCAACGAAGCGGCCATGGCGCTGATCTCGAAATTCGACTCGGCGGAAGACGCCGTCAAGGGCGTGCATGAAATGCTCGTGCGCAAAGACCTCATCATGGGCTTCGGGCACCGCGTTTACACGACCTCGGACCCGCGCAACTCGGTCAATAAGAAGATGTCCAAAGCGCTCGCCGACGACGTTGGTAATACGACGCTGTACCCGGTCTCCGAGGCTGTCGAAAAAGTCATGTGGGATGAGAAGAAGCTGTTCGCAAATGCCGACTTCTTCGCCGCCAGCGTGTACCACTTCATGGGTATACCGACGTATCTGTTTACGCCGATCTTCGTTTGTTCGCGAATCACTGGATGGGCGGCTCACGTCATGGAGCAGCGAGCGAACAACAAACTTATCCGGCCGGCCGCGGACTACGTAGGCCCCGGCTTACAGGAATGGGTCTCGATCGAGAACCGATAGGAAACGCTCATGTCAAACATTGATATTCGCTCGGCCAAGCGCGCCGACTGGGATCAGGCGCTCGTCGATATCGCCGACTATGTCTGTGATTACGAAGTCGATAGTGACCTGGCATTCGAAACCGCGCATTACTGCCTGATGGACACGCTGGCCTGCGGCTTTCAGGCACTCGACTATCCGGCCTGCACGAAGCTCCTGGGGCCTGTTGTGCCCGGCGCAACGCTGGCTGGTGGCGCGCGAGTGCCCGGCACTTCGTATGAACTCGACCCGGTTCTGGCCGCGTTCAATATCGGCGCGATGAATCGCTGGCTGGACTTCAACGACACCTGGCTGGCCGCCGAGTGGGGCCATCCGTCCGATAACCTGGGTGGCATTCTCGCTGTAGCCGATTACCTGAGTCGCCAGGCGCGCGCCGCGGGCAAAGAGCCGCTGACGATGAAAGACGTGCTGGCTGCAGCCATCAAGGCCCACGAAATTCAGGGCGTGCTGGCGCTCGAGAACAGTTTCAACCGCGTCGGACTGGACCACGTGCTACTGGTTCGTGTTGCTTCGACCGCTGTCGTAGCGCGCATGCTTGGCGGGGATCGGGATACCGTCCTGAACGCCGTGTCCAATGCCTGGGTCGACGGCTGCTCATTACGGACGTACCGGCATGCGCCAAATACCGGTTCTCGCAAGAGCTGGGCCGCCGGCGATGCGACCAGTCGTGCCGTGCGCCTGGCGCTCATTGCGATGACCGGCGAGATGGGCTATCCGTCGGCGCTGTCTGCCAAGACCTGGGGCTACTATGACGTGCTCTTCAAGGGCGACGAGTTCAAGTTCCAGCGGCCCTACGGCAGCTACGTCATGGAGAACATCCTGTTCAAGATCTCCTACCCGGCCGAGTTCCATTCGCAGACCGCGGTTGAAGCCGGCATGACGTTGCATGCTCTCGTCAAGGATCGTATCGACGAGGTCGAAAAGATTGTCATCGAGACGCAGGAAGCGGGCGTTCGCATCATCGACAAGACGGGCCCGCTCGACAATCCGGCCGATCGCGACCATTGCATCCAGTACATGGTGGCGGTGCCGCTGATCTTTGGGCGCCTGACGGCCGCCGATTACGAAGACGCCATCGCCACGGATCCGCGCATCGATGAGCTGCGCGGCAAGATGACCGTGACCGAAAACCCGCAGTACACCAAGGACTATTTCGACCCCGAGCTGCGATACATCGGCAATGCGGTACAGGTTTTCTTCAAGGACGGCAGCAGCACAGATCGTATCGAGGTCCACTTCCCGATCGGTCATCGCGAGCGCCGCGAAGAGGGTATCCCGGTGTTGAAACAAAAGTTCGTAGACAGCGTCTCACCGAAGCTCGCGGCCAAACAGTGGGCCGAGCTCAACGTGTTGTGCAGTGAGCGCGAAAAACTCGAGGCAACCCCGGTTGACGATTTCATGGCGCTGCTTGTTGCGTAAGGTCGGGTTAGAATCGGCCGGGCACTTACGAGGCGGCCGGATCACCGCGGCGCTTTGATCCGAACCAGCGCGAAGGGGCGCGAATGAGCGTGCGCGCAGCAGACATTGAAACCGCGCTGGCGGGCCTGGAGCAGGCGTTTCCCGAAGGCGCGGCCGATAAGCTGGCGGCGCTGCTCGCCGAGCTCGAACGTTGGAACAGCCGCGTCAACCTGACCGCCATCCGCAAGCCGCGAGAAATGATTTCCGCACACCTGCTGGACAGCCTTGTGGCGCGACCACTATTACAGGGCGACACGGTGCTGGACGTCGGAACAGGCGCCGGGTTCCCGGGGCTGCCGTTAGCTATTGCCGAGCCGGCGCGGGAGTTCACGCTGCTCGACAGCAATAACAAGAAGATTATGTTCGTGCAGCATGCGGCCGGACTGCTCGGCCTGGACAACGTCGTAGCGGTCAAAGGCAGGGGCGAGGACTATGCACCCGGCCGGCGCTTTGATACGGTGATTGCACGGGCGCTGGCCGCTTTGCCGCGTCTCGTCGAAATCGCAGGGCATCACGTTGGAGAGGGCGGGGTGTTTGTAGCGCTGAAAGGGCGCTGCCCGGCAGAAGAACTCGAACAAATGAGCAGTACACCGTGGTGTCACGTCGTAACGGAACTCGAGGTGCCGGGGCTGCAGCAGGGCTCACGGCACGCGGTGCTGTTGCGGCGCAAGTGATCCTCAGGAACCGACCAGGCTGAATACATGACGCGAATTATTGCAGTGGCAAACCAGAAGGGCGGGGTGGGCAAGACCACCACCTGCGTCAACCTGGCTGCGTCGCTTGCCGCCACGCAGCGGCGGGTACTGCTCGTTGATATTGATCCGCAGGGTAACGCCACGATGGGCTGTGGCATCAACAAGATGGAAATCGAGAACTCCACCTGCGACGTGCTGCTCGGTGACGCAACCGCTGCGGATACCATCGTTTCGGCGCCAGAAGGCGGCTTTGCCGTGCTGCCCGGTAATGAGAGCCTGACGCTGGCGGAAGTCACCCTGCTGCAGGAAATCGGTCGCGAGATGAAGCTCAAAAAGGCGCTGGTGCCGGTGGCCGGACTGTATGACTTCATCCTGATCGACTGCCCGCCGTCCATTAACATGCTGACGATCAATGCATTGACGGCCGCGGACGGCGTGCTGATCCCGATGCAATGCGAGTACTACGCACTGGAGGGCTTGAGTTCCCTGCTCAACACGATTGAACAGGTGCGTGAGTCGGTCAACCCGGATCTCGAGATGTACGGCATCCTGAGAACCATGTTCGACCCGCGGGTGAACCTGTCAAACGAGGTGTCGATGCAGCTTATTGAGCACTTTGATCGTAAGGTCTTCCGGACTATCGTGCCGCGCAACATCCGCCTCGCCGAGGCCCCCAGCTTCGGTCGACCCGTGTTACTGCACGACCGTTCGTCGCGCGGCGCTATCGCCTATCTCGCATTGGCTGGCGAGGTGCTGCGTCGCGAAGACGCGCGTGTGGCTGAAGCCGTTTAGGAACATCGAATGAACGCAAAGAAGAAACACCTGGGCCGCGGGCTCGATGCATTGCTCAGCAAGCCGGCAGCACGCCCTGACTCCGGGGACGGCGGCAAGGACATGCTGAAACAGATCCCGGTCGAGCTCCTGCAGCGCGGCCAGTACCAACCGCGCGTCGACATGCGGCAGGACTCGCTGGAGGAGCTGGCGAACTCGATCAAGGCGCAGGGCGTCGTGCAGCCAATTGTCGCCAGGCCTATCGCGAAGACCGGTGGCACGCAGCGCTACGAAATCGTCGCGGGCGAGCGCCGCTGGCGCGCGGCGCAGCTTGCCGGGCTTGCCGAAATTCCCGCCGTTATTCGCGACGTGCCCGATGAGTCGGCCATCGCCATAGCGCTTATCGAGAACATCCAGCGAGAGAACCTGAACCCGCTCGAGGAAGCGCGGGCACTGGATCGGCTCATCCGAGAGTTTGACCTGACGCACGCCGAGGCAGCGTCTGCCGTCGGCCGGTCGCGGGCGTCCGTCAGTAACCTGCTCCGGCTGCAGGACCTTTCTGACAAGGTGAAACCGCTGTTGGAGGAGCGCCAGCTCGAAATGGGGCACGCCCGGGCGCTGTTATCGATTGCCGATGCCCGGCAGCAGTACGACGCCGCGCGCCAGGTCGTCAGAAAGGGGCTTTCCGTCAGGGAAACCGAGAAACTGGTCAAACATATGCTGGCTGGTCCCAAGGCCGTGACCCCAGCCAGGGCCGCTCCCGTCGATGGGGACATCCGTCGCCTCGAGCTCGAAGTATCGGAAAAGCTCGGCGCAAAGGTCCATGTGGACCACACAAAAAAGGGCGCTGGCAAGCTGGTAATCAGCTACAACAGCCTCGACGAACTGGATGGAATTTTGAAGCACATCCGCTAGGAACAGCGGGCTTATCGCGCAATTGCCCCGTAGTTTTGAGGTTCCGCCGGTTCAATAAATCTGAATGCCCCCAGGCCCCTGAAAAACCGCGTCTTTAGCGGGGTTTCGTGTTGCCATGCCGAGGGGGTCAAACTATAATGCGCACGCGATTTACAGGCCCGCCTGGAAAGACCAAAACCTCAAGCGCCACCAGCCGCCGGTCAGCCCGATGGACGTGGCGTTTTTAGTGCCGGAGGCATACGACATCAAATCCGTGATGCTGAAGGTGCTGGTGGTACAGGTTGGCGTTGGGGCGGTCCTGGCCGTGGTCCTCTGGGGCTTTTTTGGGGACGTAGCTGGATACTCTGCGGTGCTGGGAGCCCTGGTTTGCGTCATCCCGAATGCTTTTCTGGCACTACGGCTGGCACTACCGCGCCGGGATCCGGGGGCAACGGCCCTGGTCCGGGCGGCCTACATCGGCGAATTTGGAAAGCTGGCGTTGACCGTGCTTTTGTTTGTACTGGTCTTTACGCTGGTTAAGCCGCTCTCGGCGGCAGCGTTGTTTGCAGCATTTATTGCGACGCAGATGGTGACCTTGACGGGTCTCCTGATGGGTCGCAAACAGGAATAGGGTAGCGAGAACAGCAATGGCAGGCGAAGGCGGACACGGCGAAAAAACGTCGAGCGAGTATATTTCCCATCATCTCCAGAACCTGCAGGTCTGCAAGACTGACAGCGGGGATTGGGTGTGGAACCAGTGCGCCGGTAACCCCATGGCCATCAACGTCGACTCGATGTTCTGGTCGGTGCTGCTCGGCCTCGTCTTCATCGTGCTGTTCCGCAGCGTCGCAAAGAAATCATCGGCCGGCAAACCCAGCAAGTTCCAGGCCTTCGTGGAGATTATCGTCGAGTTTGTTGACGGCAGCGTCAAAGATACTTTCCATGGCACGAGTCGTCTGATCGCGCCCCTGGGTCTCACGATCTTCGTGTGGGTGTTCCTGATGAACCTCATGGACCTGGTTCCCGTTGACTGGATTCCTTTAGCCGCCGAATCCGTCGGCATACCGTATATGAAGGTCGTGCCAACGACAGACGTCAACGTCACTTTCGGTATGTCGATCGCCGTTTTCTTCCTGATTATCTTCTACACGATCAAGACCAAGGGCGTTACGGGCTTCATTGCTGAGCTGACGCTGCACCCGATCGCGCCGCCAACAAAAGGTCTCGGCCTGATCGCCGCCCCGGTGATCATTGCGTTCAACTTCATTCTGGAAAGCGTAGCGCTGCTGGCCAAGCCAATATCGTTGTCGCTGCGACTGTTCGGCAACATGTTTGCCGGCGAACTCATTTTTATCCTGATCGCGTTGCTCGGTGTCTACCAGCTGCCACTGCACTTTGGGTGGGCTGTTTTTCATATCCTGATCGTGACGCTGCAGGCCTTTATTTTCATGATGCTGACCATCGTTTACTTAAGTCTCGCATCGGAAAAGCATTAATTTAACTGGAACCTCCTTAGGAGAAACTGATGGAAACTGTTATTGGCATGACGGCTATTGCTGTCGCACTTTTGATTGGCCTCGGCGCCCTCGGCGTTGGTATTGGAATGGGCCTTCTGGGTGGCCGTTTTCTCGAAGGTGCTGCACGTCAGCCTGAACTCGCGCCGATGCTGCAGACGAAGATGTTTATCGTCGTCGCACTGCTCGACGCCGTTGCGATGATTGGTGTTGGTATCGCGCTGTTCTTCGCCTTCGCAAATCCGTTCATTGGTCAGCTGCAGACAGCAACTGGCGGCTAAGTCTTACGACTGAGAGAGAAAGCGTCACGAGCGAAGCCAGGACGAAGCCAACGCCGGAAGCGCAGTTTACACACCAGTAAATGAGCATTTCGACGATGGGTTTAACGAAGTCTGAGCAAGCGCAGTAGCTTTATCTAACTGGAGCAGATGTGGATATTAATATGACCTTGTTGGGCCAGTCGATCGCGATGATCGTATTTGTCTGGTTCTGCATGAAGTTCATTTGGCCACCGCTGATGGCGGCGCTGGAAGAGCGTCAGGCGCAGATCGAAGAAGGTCTTGCCGCCGCTGACAAGGGGCAGGAGTCCCTGGTACGTGCCGCTGCCGAAGCCGACGACATCATTGCGGAAGCGCGCAAGCAGGCAACGGGGATTCTCGACCAGGCGCATGCTCGCGCCAACGAGATTGTTGCCGACGGCAAAACTGACGGCACTAAAGAGCGCGAGCGTCAGCTTACCGCCGCCAAGGCGGAGATCGAGCAGGAAGCAAACCGTGCGCGTGAAGAGCTGCGTGGCCAGGTTTCGGCTATTGCGATTGCAAGCGCCGAGAAGATCCTGAGTCGCGAGATCGACGGCAAGGCACACGAAGACATCCTGGGCCGGCTTGCCCAAGAACTTTAATAAGCGCTGGAACAAGAACAGGACGCGGAGGAAAAAGTGGCCGACAACAACACAGTAGCGAGACCTTACGCACAGGCGATCTTCGAGATTGCTGATGCCGCGGGCGCGCTTTCGGGGTGGTCGGAGTCTCTCGGCGTTGCCGGGCAGTTGCTCGGCGACCGCGAGCTTGTCGATTATCTCGGCGACCCTGCGTTCAGCGACGAGCAGCGGCTCGAGTTCCTGGGCGGTCTGTTTGAGAAAGCGGGCAGCGCGAAGCTTGCCGGCGGTGATAAGAAAGGCACCAACTTCCTGAAGCTGCTGATCGAGAACGGTCGCATTGCGGTATTGCCCGAAATAGCAGAGCACTTCGACGCATTGAAGGCGAAAGTCGAGAACACCGTAGACGCCGTGGTTACCTCCGCGGCAGCACTGAGTGACACGCAGCTCGGCCAGGTGGCTGATTCGCTCAGGAAGCGACTCGGCCGTGAAGTACGAATTACGACAGAAATAGACGAGACGCTCATCGGCGGTGCAGTCATACGCGCCGGTGATGTTGTCATTGATGGGTCACTGCGTGCCAGGCTCGAAGGCCTCGCGACCGCACTGACCAAATAAAGAGGAAAACGAAATGGCACTCAAAGCTTCTGAAATCAGCACGCTGATTAAAGAGCGCATCGAGAA
>CAYTTZ010000125.1:0-8998 GCA_964440945.1 uncultured Woeseiaceae bacterium | reverse complement strand
TGAAGAGGGTGTTCGGGTTCTCCAGATTGAGGATCCCGCCACTCCTGGAGTCTTCGTCGTCGAAGACGTTTTCTTCGAAGGAACGAATCGCGACGTTGATGATTCGGTCTATCGTATCCAGCTTGGCATTCGCTACAACTTCTAAGAAGCAACGACAGTTAGCTGTCAACAAGGGCGGCCCTTTCCGGATCGGGAAGGGCCGCTTTTTTTATGTCGATTCGAAACCGGCTATATTGATCGCAGGAGCTGCCTGCTGCCGATTCGACGCCTAGATGAGCCCTGCCAGCACGCGCGCGTGTAGCTCGACGCTTCTCGCCAGGCTACGGAGCTCATACCCACCTTCCAGCGCAGACACTATGCGCCCCGAAGCGGAAGTCCCGGCGACATCGACGATCTGTTCTGTAACCCAGCGATAATCGGCATCGGTCAGGCTGACCTGCGACATATCATCATCGCGGTGCGCATCAAAACCCGCTGAGACAAAAACCATCTCTGGCTTGAATTCCTTCAGTGCCGGAAGCCAATGCTCGCTCACAGCGGCCCGGAACTCCGAACTGCCCGCCCCCGCGGGCAACGGCACGCCGACCCGGTTCGCCGAGTTTTCCAACACAGGCGTGAAAGGATAAAACGGATGTTGAAATGTTGAACAGAAAAGTACGCGCTCTTCATCCTTGAATATTTCTTCTGTGCCGTTGCCGTGGTGCACATCGAAATCAACAATGGCCACTTTATTCAGCCCGCAGGTCGCCAGCGCATGCGCGACCCCTACGGCGATGTTGTTATAGAGGCAAAACCCCATGGCTTGATTGCTTTCGGCATGATGACCGGGTGGTCGAACACAGCAGAACGCTGATTCCACATCCCCGCTCGCTACAAGATCAACCGCTGCAACGACAGCACCGGCTGCCCATCGGGCGGCCTGCAACGAGCCCGAACTAATGACCGTATCGGCGTCAACTCGGGCGTAACCGCTTGTGGGCGCCACTCTCTCCAGGGCCGCGAGATGAGCCTGGGTATGCACCCGCAGGAGCTGTTCTTCCGTCACCTCTGGTGCGTCGACACAGCGGAGAACGTCGAGCAGACCCGTTGCAACGAACTGATCCTCGATAGCGGAGATGCGCCGGGCATTCTCGGGATGGCCTTCGCCGGTATCGTGCCGATGACACTCAGGATGACTTATATAGGCAATGGCCAAGGTTGTTTTCCCTTATTGTGATGGCATCATTATCCAGTCTATAAGTCCGCCGCAGCAACCTAAATTGAGGAATTTTCCGCCAATGAATACACACTACCTGACCTCTCTTTTCACGCCTGAGAGCATTGCCCTCTTTGGCGCCAGCGACAGGGTGGACTCAGTCGGCGGAGTTGTCTTCAAGAACCTGCTGAATTCCGGCTTCAAGGGTCGAATCTACGCCATTAACCCGAAACGTGACGAGGTGCAGGGGCAGAAAGCCTGTTCATCACTCGATGACATCGAAGAAACGGTAGATCTTGCCGTGGTGGCAACGCCGGCCCAGAGCATTCCAGCCATTGTTGAGGCCTGTGGTGAGCGCGGCGTCAAGATGATGTTGATTCTGTCCGCCGGCTTTCGCGAGATAGGCGCAGAGGGTCGCAAGCTGGAGGACCGCGTGACGGAACTGGCTCGACATTACGGCATTCGCCTGATGGGACCCAATTGCCTCGGTATCATCCGTCCGGAAAAAGGGCTGAACATCACTTTTGGCAATAACAACGCGAAGCTAGGAAGCCTGGCCTTCGTCTCGCAATCGGGTGCAATCTGCACGGCGATTCTCGACTGGGCCGAGAAACACGACATTGGTTTCTCCGCTGTTGTTTCGACGGGCATTGCCGCTGACCTCGATTTCGGGGACTTCCTCGACTACCTGGTTTCGGATCCGGCGACAAAGGCCATCCTCCTTTACATCGAAGGTATCAAGGACTCGCGTCGTTTCATGAGCGCGTTGCGGGCCGCAGCCCGAATCAAGCCGGTCATTGCGCTGAAAGTTGGGCGTCATGCCGCGGGCGCGGAAGCTTCGATGTCGCACACCGGCGCGCTGGTGGGCAGCGACGAGACATTCTCCGCTGCATTGTCCCGCTCTGGCGTATTGAGGGTGGAGACCATCGGCCAGCTGTTCGCAGCAGCCAAGGCGCTTTCATCGACACACTATCGCGGGCCGTCCGAGCGCCTGGTTATCATTACCAACGGCGGCGGTCCTGGCGTCATGGCCGCGGACAGGGCGACTGACCAGGGCATCGAACTCAGTAGCCTGAGCGCCGAGACGATGGCGGCTCTGAACAAGGTACTGCCGGACGTCTGGTCGCACAGCAACCCGGTCGACATCATCGGCGACGCTCCTCCGGAGCGCTACCAGCAGGCTGTCGATATTTGCCTCGCGGATCCCGGTGTGGACGGCGCTATCGTCATATTGACGCCGCAGGCGATGACGAGACCGACCGAGGTGGCGGAAGCCATCATCGAATCGGCGAGCAAAAGCAAGAAGCCGATCATGACGAGCTGGATGGGCGGCGCCCAGGTTGATCCTGCCCGCGAGTTGTTCAATAACGCGCACGTTCCCGATTTTGGCACGCTGGAAAATGCAGTCGACGCGTTTTCCTATCTCGCACGATACAACCGTAACCAGCGGCTGCTGTTGCAGACTCCAGCACGGCTGACTACGGGCCAGCAAGCGCCGGATACCGAGGGCGCACGCCTGATAATAGAGGCCGTTCTTACCGAACAGCGCAAGATACTGACCGAGCCTGAATCAATGGCCGTGCTAAGTGCATTCCGCATACCAACCGTGCGCAACGCCGTGGCACACTCGGCCAACGAGGCACTGATCGTCGCCGAGTCGATCGGTTTTCCGATCGCGATGAAAGTCCTCTCGACAGACATCTCGCACAAATCGGACGCGGGTGGTGTCAGGCTCAACATCAACTCTGCACAGGAAGTACGAGGAGCTTACCGGCAGCTGGTTGATCAGGTAATGCAGAATGTCCCGGATGCCACGATAGCCGGGGTTACGGTTGAAAAAATGTACCGCAGCTCAAATGGCCGTGAATTGATGATAGGCATCATCCGCGATCCGGTGTTTGGTCCGGTCATCAGCTTTGGCAGCGGCGGTACCAGCGTCGAGGTTATGGGCGATTCGGCGATATCCCTGCCGCCACTGAACCGCCGCCTGACTGTCGATCTCATCAATCGCACCAAGGTTTCCCGCCTGCTCGGCGAGTTTCGTCATATGCCTGCGGTCGATATGGAACAGCTCATCAATGCGCTGCTGGGCGTATCCAGCATGGCCTGTGAGTTGCCGTGGATACAGGAGATGGACATCAACCCGTTGATTGTTGACGACAAGGGTATTGTCGCGGTGGATGCGCGCATCGTCGTCGACTATCCGAAACCTTCGACGGATCCCTATCACCATCTCGCAATTCATCCCTACCCGGCGCACCTGGTGAAGAAAATCCAGCTTAATGACGGTACCGATATCGTGGTGCGGCCAATTCGACCCGAGGACGCCGAGATAGAAGCAAAATTCGTGCGTGAGCTCTCCGATCAAGCCAGGTACTTTCGTTTCATGAACGCGGTGCAGGAGCTCAGCCAGGAAATGCTGGTCCGCTTTACACAGATCGACTATCACAACGACATGGCGTTGATTGCCGTAAGGTCGAACGACGCCGGTGAGGAGCAAATCGGCGTAGCTCGGTACACCACCAATCTCGATAAGAAAACCTGCGAGTTCGCGCTGGTAGTGTCAGATCGTTGGCAGAGCCGTGGTATCGCCCATCACCTGATGCAGAACCTGATGGAAATCGCGCGGGACCGCGATCTCGAAACTATGCAGGGCCAGGTACTAAGCGATAACTCAAAGATGCTCGAGCTCGTAAAGTCGCTGAATTTCCAGGTAAGGAATGATCCTGACGATACTGCCGTCAAGCAGGTCGAAGCACGCCTTAACTCCTAGGATTTCAGGGCGGGGAACCGCTCCTAGCGGAAGCAGGGCTGCTTGCCTTCCTTGAGCTGGTGAAAACGTCGATTTTCGGAATCGACCGGTGCACCCACTTTATTTCCCTGCGCCTGCGCTCTTAGAACACCGTCGAGGACCAGGTACTTCAACTCCGAACCCGGCGGTGTCGCCGGGCGGTCCTTCGGCACTTGGTAGCCATCACCGCCACCGTAGAGGTAGTCCGGCACCACGACGCTGTAGTCTTTATCAATCGTGATCTCTGCCCATCCATTGTCCGTTGGAACCTGCAGGCTGACGATACGATCGCCCTCGTTGCGGCTGCGATCGATACAGACACGAAAACCGGATACCTGCGGGAAATATCCCTTGCTCGGACCGAAACCACGATAGCCCGCCTCCATGACACGCCGGAACTCAGCGCCCGTCATAGTCGTCTTGCGCAGGAACGAACTGAATCCAAACGTGCGGCCAATATCTTCGAACAGGATGTCATCTTCGATAAAGTCGTCGATGCGCAGGGTTCCGCCATTGATAAACGCGAGATCGGAAGGCTCACCGAACGCACCGCGCATTTGGTCGACGATAAAATTACCCCAGTTGCTCTCCACGTTACGAACGGTGACCTCGCGCCCATCCAGCGGCAGGGCCGCCGTGCCGACACGCGCTTCGAGAAAAGGAAACTTTTCCAGCAGCCGGCCGCGCCATTTGGTGGCGAGAACTTCGTAATCCGGATCCAGTGCGACAGTCTGATCCAGCGTGACCTGACGCTCGCTGACCGTTGCACTGCCGTCAGGTGCGAAATCTACGTCGATTGCCCAGACCACGCGCGCGTTGGATGCACCTTTCATGACAACGGCACTCGTCTCACTACCCGGGCTGTGCTCCGGCTCATGCTCGTGCCCGCCGACGATGAACGCCAGCTTTGGGTACTTCGCTTTCAGGCCGGCCAGTTCGACGTCCTGCCACATGTGCAGGTGGGTGACGCCGATAATCACGTCAACGCCCTTTTGCTGCAGCGCCTCGATAGTCCTCTCTGCAACAGCCCGATAGTCACCGTCGTTCTCGAGGTAGCTGCGTTCATTGCCACCATCGACCGGATTCAACGTTAGCGAGAATATGCCGACGGTCTTGTCGCCGGATTCAAACGTGAATGCCGTCCGCAGCGCCCCGTCGACCTCGGCGTTGCCGGTCTTGAAGACATAGTTGTCGCCCAGCCAGTCAAACTGCGACGCTTCCACGGCCGCTATTAATTGCTCCGGCCCGCGGCGATCGAATTCGTGATTGCCGGACACCGCGTACAACGGTGCGACCGCGTCCATGAAGTTGAAAGCATCGACCATTTGCAGACCGTTCCACAATTGGCTTTCGAGCGAGGGATACAGGAAGTCGCCGCCGTGCAAAATACGCACGTCCCGGCCTTTGGCCTGCAATTCGCGAACGACGGTAACAACACGACTGAAACCTCCGGCGTTGCCGTCCTCGACGGCACCCACTCGATACGTATCGTTAAGGTGTACGAAAGTCAGTCCGGTTGATTCGGACGGTGGCGCGATTGCACAGGCGGAGAGTGCCAGGGCAAGGCCCAGAACTAGCAGTATTTGTCTCTTCATGCGAGCATGCTAACCCGATTTGACAGCGCTTCGCATCAGGAGAAACCATGCCCCGCATACCCATCGCCGTGCTATTGATTTTTCTATTGTCGCTAGCGGCCTGTGCCTCCGCACCGCAGCCGCCGACGGCGCCCACCCCGGAGACTGTCTCCCACGATCCGCAGCAGGATCTGGGACTCCTTTGGGTCAAACATGCCGCTGAATATGGGGCAATTACGAAACAGGCCTACCGCAGTGCGGAAGCCGCGATGCCTGGCTTCCTTGCTGACACATCCTGGAGCGCAATGCCCGGGCAAGCCGATGCCGAGAACCTTCCGCCCGCGGTCATTCTCGATGTCGATGAAACTGTGGTCAGCAATGTCGATTTTCAGCTCGCGTTTGAGCGCCCTTTTACGAATCGCAAGTTGTACGATTTTTATCGAAAGCACCCCGCGATACCTGTGCCCGGCGTCGTAGAGTTCATTGCGGCCGCGCGGAATGCCGGTGTCACAGTCTTCTTCGTCACCAATCGGCCGTGCGAATTGATAGACGACGATCCGAGCCCTTGTCCACAAAAGGCTGGCGTCATAGAAGAACTCGAATCGATCGGTATCAGCACTGACGAGGCGCATGTGATGTTGGCTGATGAAAATGACTGGGATCGAGCAAAAATCCGACGAAGACAATATGTCGGCAGGACGCATCGGGTAATCATGCTATTCGGCGACGATCTCGGCGATTTCGTGCCCTGCGTGCGCACGAAGCTATACGGGCCATGCACTAAACCGGCGACCAAGGCCAGCCGGTCACAGTTGGTTGAGGAGTACACCGATTATTGGGGCAATGGCTGGTATATCCTGCCAGGGCCGATGCACGGATCATGGACATCCTTCAGGTGATGCCAAATCGAGGATAACTCGCTACACTCAAGCGGTAGTCTTGAAAGGGGAATCTAATGGCGAAAGTTAAGTGCGGCTTGATTCAGATGGCGCTGAAGGGTGACGGCTCCATGACACCCGAGGCAATTCGTGATCGGATGATCGAAGCGCATATCCCGTATATCGAAGACGCGGCAAAACAGGGTGTCCAGGTACTGTGTTTTCAGGAAGTCTTCACACAGCCCTATTTTTGTCCTAGCCAGGACAGGAAATGGTACGCGGCTGCCGAGACGATTCCTGACGGCTATACAACGAAGCTCATGCAGGAGTATGCGAAGAAGCACGGCATGGTTATCGTCGTGCCAATCTACGAAGAGCACATGACCGGCGTTTATTACAACACGGCCGCCGTCATCGATGCCGACGGCACCTACCTCGGCAAGTATCGCAAGACGCATATTCCGCAGGTCGATCCCGGCTTCTACGAGAAGTTCTTTTTCAAACCTGGCGACACCGGCTACCCGGTCTTCGAGACCGCATTCTTGAAGCTTGGCGTCTATATTTGTTACGACCGCCATTTCCCGGAGGGTTGGCGAGCGCTGGCGTTGAACGGTGCCGAGTACATCGTCAATCCGTCCGCCACGGTCGCGGGCCTGAGCAAATACCTGTGGGAACTTGAGCAACCGGCATCAGCTGCCGCCAACGGTGTCTTTATCGGCGCCATTAACAGAATCGGCAAGGAAGAGCCGTGGGCGGAGAAAATGGGTGAGTTTTACGGCTCCAGCTACATCGTCAACCCGCGCGGCGCGATCGAGGCCCAGGCGAGCTACGGCGATGACGAACTGCTGGTACACGAAATCGACCTCGACATGATCCGCGAGGTCCGAGATACCTGGCAGTTCTTCCGCGACCGCAGACCCGAAACCTACGGTCCGCTGACGGACAGCTAGCAGCTCTTTGAGCGGCACTTCCTTATTGGAGGAAATCGATGTCTGAGCGTTTATCGGTCAGTAGGCTCCGTACTGTTGGCGAGCACATCGAACTCGATGTTGGCGATGACATTGCCAACAGCCCGCGCTACAACGACGACATTGCACCAACGAAGGCGGCACAGCGAACCTGGACGCGCTGGAACGTTGCGTCACTTTGGGTGGGCATGGCCATCTGCGTGCCGACCTACACGCTCGGCGGCGTGCTCACTGCCTACTTCGGCCTGTCCGTGTCCGAAGCGCTCTGGACCATCCTGATCGCGAATATCATCGTGCTGATTCCGCTCACGCTTAATGCGTATCCGGGAACCCGCTATGGCATCCCCTGCCCGGTCGTCATGCGCGCCTCGTTCGGCATCATCGGCTCGAACGTACCCTCGCTGATCCGTGCGATAGTCGCCTGCGGCTGGTTTGGCATTCAGACCCTGTTCGGCGGAATCGCCATTCACCTGATGCTATCAGCGATGTTTGACAGTTGGGCAGCGTTGGGCGGCGTCGGCGAAGTAATCGGCTTCTTCATATTCTGGGTTGCCAACCTGGCGGTCGTAATTCGTGGTGCAGAATCGATCAAGCGGCTCGAAGCCCTTGCTGCCCCGCTGCTTCTCATCGTCGCAATCGGCCTGGTCTTCTGGGCGATACCGAAGATCTCGCTGAGTGAAGTGCTGGCGACGCCAGCTTCGCGGCCGGCGGACGAGCCGTTGTTCGGCTATTTCATGGCAGGCCTTACTGCGATGGTCGGTTTCTGGGCCACGCTGTCGCTAAACATCCCCGACTTCAGCCGCTACGCAAGAACCCAGCGCAGCCAGGTAATGGGACAGATCATCGGCCTGCCGCTGACGATGCTGCTGTTCGCCGGTCTCGGTGTGATACTCACCGCCGCGTCCGTCGAGTTAACGGGCGAAGCCATTTCCGACCCCATCAACCTGATTGGCCGCATCGACAATGACTTCCTGGTCATAATCGCGATGCTCATGATTATCCTCGCGACGATCTCGACCAACACCGCCGCAAATATTGTGTCGCCCACCAACGTGTTTCAGAACGTGGCCCCAAAGATCATCGATGAAGATCGTGGCGTGTTGATCACCGGCTTCGTGGGCCTGTTGCTTATGAGCTGGGAGCTCCTGAAGAAGATGGGCTGGCTGGACACCGACGTTAGCGTGGAAAGCCTGTACTCAAACTGGCTGCTGGGCTACTCCAGCCTGCTCGGGCCGATCGCAGGCATCATGATCGTCGACTATTTTCTCATCAAGAAGCAGGCCTACAATCTGCTGGCCCTGTATCAGGACAACGCGGAATACCCGGCCTGGAACAGGTCGGGCTTCATTGCGTTCCTGATACCCGTCGCATTGACGCTAGTCGCCGTTATAACGGGTAAACTGGGCTGGTTCTATGACTACGGCTGGTTTACGGGTTCCATTCTCGGCGGTTTTATTTATTACTTCGTCGCTCGCGGCGAAATCGGGAGTTCATCATGACGGTACTCATCAAAGGCGGCACAGTCGTCAACGCGGAACAATCTTTTCGGGCGGACGTGCTTTGCCAGGACGGAATAATTACTGCGGTTGGCA
>CAYTTZ010000124.1:0-9009 GCA_964440945.1 uncultured Woeseiaceae bacterium | reverse complement strand
CCATTTTATAAGCCGTATAGCAAAGCGAAACGGCGTATCAAATAGTCAGGTTGAGCTACTTGTTAAGTTCTGGCTTTTCATCTGATAAGTAGCCTCGTTTCATAAGGATATTTAGTGTTTTTTGTGCTTCTTGTTGAAATGGCGGCCAGTAGTTTGATTTTAGTCTAGCAGAAACATGCGCTTCCGAATCAAGGTTTTGGTTGCGCTTGCAACATAATGTGCGTCGCGAATATCGGCACGTCGTTGACGTCGCCAGGGCTTATCCATGGCGTCTGCCATTCAACCCAGGCGAGGTCATCCAGCGATGCCGTGACGCCCGACTTATCGTCGCTGAGATCGGTGAACTCCATGAGCAATCGCACCGACCGGGTCGCGACCCGCGGCTGGTTGTAGTCGAAAGAGAACGTTGTCCAACCATCTGTCGATCCGTCCCAGACGGCGATCTCGGTGATCGGGCCATTCGTCAACGCGTCTTCAAGCGTGTCGTTTGCCCGGCGGCGCTGCAGCAGGAAGCGAACCCTCGCTTTTCCCTCGACGCGGAGGCGTCCGCTGACGGTCGCCGGACTGGATAGCGAAAAAACGCGTTCAAACATCTTCAGGCCCGTGCGAACCGGCATCCCGCCGGCCGGCACGCGTACTTCGAGACGATTATTGTCCCCGGTTTTCAGCGACGCGTTACGTCCCTCGATCCACGTTCGATCGTGCGCCCCGAACAGGCGTGCATATTCAAAATCACCGCGGCGCAGCAGGTCGATGCCAAGACGGTACGGCCGGTCAACCGCATTAATTGTCACCGGGAGCAGTGGCGAGGCGCCGAGATTTCGCACGTGTATCGGTGCCCTTCCGACAGTTTTCGGAATCACAACCGTATTGCTCGCCTTGCTCTCGCCACTGCACGCCTCAATGACGGCATGAAGGCCGCTCGGCATCATGCAGACGCGCGGGCCCGACAGGCGTGCCAGGCGGGTCAGCACCGCGTGGCGCATGAGTCCCGTCGCCGGCGTCGGTAGATAGCCGTTGACGTGCAGCGGTACGGCCTCGGCGCGATGCAGCATGTCGCCGTCCATCCAGACATACAGCAACATGCCGAGCTGGGTCGTGTAGTGATACTGGTCGAACAGGAAGTTGCCCATCGAATAGGCGATCAGGCGATCGTCGACAATCTCGAACCCCTGCAACACATGCGGATGGTGGCCGATGGCAACATCTGCACCGTCCCTGATCGCCTGTCGCAGCGTTGTCTGTTCGCTGAGCGCGGGCGTTGCCGCGTATTCGAGCCCGGCGTGCAGCTGCAGGACCGAGATCGCCTCGTCCGGGAGCTCCGCCAGGTCTTCGGCGATGACCTTCGTGTTGCCGAGCGCCGCGCCACCTTTATCGGCTTCCGCGACCTGGCTGGGACGAAACGTACCCGCCCAGCCGACGTAGCTCAGCAAATGGTAGTTGCGTCCTCCGATATCAGCGCTGGCAGGCTTGCGTGCCGCCGCTTCGTTCGCCCCTGCACCGGAATAAACGAGGTCCGTCTCGTCCAGCGCCGCGAACGTGGAAACAAGGCCTGCCTCTCGATAGTCATACATGTGGTTGTTGCCAAGCGCGACATAGTCGAAGCCTGCCCACTGCAGCAGCGTCGCGAGCTCATCCGGCGAATAAAAGGTCACGGACTTCGGTACAGGGTCGGTCAACCCGGCGCTCGACAGCTGCGTTTCCATGTTCACGGATGCGAAGTCGGCAAGCTCTATGTAGGGCCGTATCGGCGTGAGTAACTTCTTGCCGTCTTCCAGCACGCTGTCCTGACGAACCAGTACAGGCTCACCGTCACGCGGTTCGAAATAGCGGCGGCTCAGCATGGCATCGCCCGCAAACATGAAGAGCGTCCGGCCGGGCGCTTTCTTCACCAGGCGAATATCCGGCAGGCGCGCATCGCGACCGCTGACAAAGTCGGAGCGGTGCAAAGTGTGAATGAAAGGGTAATAGCCGGGCGCCTGCACCCGCAGGCTGACTGTCGTCGGTGTCTCGAGCCGGAACGAAAAGTCGCCGTCCGCGTCGACGGCGGTTTCAAGGCCCGGTATCGACACAATCGCCTCGGCGAGCACCACATCAGCATCGCCGAGCACACGACCGCTGACACTCAGGTACTCGGCGGCCGAGTTTGCGGCAACAAGCAGCAAGGCAACGACAATCGTCGGCAATCTCAGTCTGGCTGGATTCATACGAGCAGCATAACCTGTGGTTATACTAGCTGTGAAGCGGGAGAGAGCAGCCATGCGTTTGCGACAGATCGAGGTATTTCACGCGGTGTACTCGACCGGGTCGATGACCAGCGCGGCGGCCATGCTGAACGTCTCGCAGCCGTCCGTCTCCAAGGTCCTTGCGCATGCGGAGCAACAACTCGGTTATCTGCTGTTTGACCGGGTAAAAGGCAAGCTCGTTGCCACCCCTGAAGCTCACCGCCTGTTCGCGCATGTCTCCGCCGTTTATCGCGATGTCGATCGGTTGCGACACGTCGCCGAAAACCTGAAGGAAGGCAACTCGGGTCGCATTCGCGTGGCCTGCACACCGGCCTTCGGCCTGGAGGTGCTGCCGAATGCGATCAAATCCTTTCGTGACGAACACAACGACACGGTGTTCGAGATCGAAACGCTGCACGTCGATCAGATGGCTGAGGCCTTGCTCGAATCCCGTATTGACATCGGCATCGCGTTCGATGGAGGGGAGATGCCCGGAATCGTCAGTGAGACGCTGGCGACAAGCCGCTTCGTCGTGCTGGCACCGCCCGGCATCGATTTTGGCAGCAAGAAAACCCTGAAGGCCAAGGACCTTTGTGGTCACCCGTTTATCGGCCTCAATGGTCGCGGCCCGCTCGGACGCGCGCTCTCGCAGTACCTCGAACCGGTCGAATCGAAACTGGATATCGTTATCTGGTCGGAGACCTATCACGTCGTCAAGACGCTGGTCGCCTGCGGAGCCGGTGTGACCGTTATCGACGAGGTGACCGCGCGGTCGGGTGACAATAGCCGCGTCCGGACCCTGCCCTTGAGCCCGCCTCTGAACTTCGACATCAAGGCCCTCAGCCTTGCCGCGGCCCCGTTGTCGCTCACAACGCAGCGTTTTGTTCAGCACGTAGGCGTTGCTATCAGGGATTTTCTCCAGCGCTGATCAACTCATAGCCGGTGGCTATAGGCGTTGCATCAAGGGTCATTGGCAAGGCTTGTGCAACGCTCGGTAACATCTTCCGGAGAAGAGTTGCAGAGGAAGGTGTATGCGCGTTGTCGTCATAGGTGCTGGTGTCATCGGAGTAACAACCGCCTACTACCTCTCTGAGCTCGGCTTCCGGGTTACTGTGGTCGATCGCGAAGCAGACGTAGCGGATGGTGCGAGCTTTGGCAACGCGGGGCAACTCGCCTACAGCTACACGGATGCGCTCGCGAACCCGGCTTTTCTTGCAAAAATTCCGGGCATCATCGGCGGCCGGGATCTCGCCTGTCGCATTCGCGCTCATTCCGGACTGATTCCCTGGGGCCTGCGTTTCCTGTCCGAATGCACCCGGCACAAGGCGAAGGAAAACACCGTCGCCGTATTGAAAGTAGCGATGCGTTCCGAACAGCTGTTGACGGATTTGCGGCAGCGACTGCCTTTCGATTTTTCGCATCGCGCAGCAGGCAAGCTGGTGCTGCTCGCTTCAGAGGGGGCCTTACGGAAAGCACAGGTTGGCGTTGCATTGAAGCAAACTTACGGATGCGAAACCGAAATTCTGAGTCCGGAAGCCACCATTGAATTGGAGCCGGCGGTTGCGGAGATGCCGGTCGATTTCCTTGCTGCCGCCTATTCTCGCCAGGACAGCGTCGCCGACTCGCGCAAATTCACGATCAAGATGCGACGCATGCTCGAGACGTCCGGCAACGTTGAATTCCGTTTGGGTGTGAATGTAAGGGGTCTTGTTGAGGAGGGGCGGCGGCTGAAATGCGTAGAAACCGATGAGGGCGAGCTCGCCGCCGACGCGGTTGTAGTTTGCACGGGCGCATGGAGCGGCCAGCTTTTGAAGTCCGTCAATATTGATCCGCACATTTGCCCGGTGCGCGGCTACAGCGTAACGCTCCCGGCTGGCAGTGCGGCGCCGGCGATGAGCATTACTGTATTGCACAAGAAGGCCGTGTTCAGTCGCATCAACGGCAATCTGCGGGTCTCCGGCTTTGCCGATTTCCTCGGCTTCAACGATACTGCCGACGCCCGCCGTACGGACGAGTTACTTAACGTGGCGCGTGAAATCGCTCCGCTCGCCGCAGACTACGGCGCTGATGGACAGCAACGCTGGGGCGGCTTTCGGCCAATGACGCCCAACGGTCGCCCGCTGGTCGGACCTTCGAAAATTGACCGGCTGTTTCTGAATACCGGCCATGGCATGCTTGGCTGGACGCTCGCCTGCGCCAGCAGCCACGACGTCGCGCAGGCGGTCGCCTGGTCGCTCCGATAGCAGAGGAAACTAATGTACCGATACGCTTTGAGTTTTATTGTTGTTCTCTTACTCGGCGCTTGCGCGACGCCGATCGCCTCGTACGAGAGCGGTGAACCCTGCGAGGCGGCAGACTTCACGGTTGTCGACAGCTTCGCCGCAGCGCGGCGTGGCCGCTGTCGAGTGCTTTCTGACAACCACGTCGAGCTATCGATCCGCCCCGAGGACGATGGCTACATCAATCCCAGCCCCTGGTTTGCGTTCAAGATCGTGGCTCCTGCGGATGCGACAGCGGTCGTGTCACTGCAGTATTTCGGCGGCCAGCATCGGTACGTCCCCAAAGTCAGCACTGACGGGCTCAACTGGCAGCCGGTCGACGCCAGCCGCGTCGCAGTCTCCAGGAAGGGTACGCGGGCGACTTTCGAAGTACCGCTGGACGAGGAAATAACCTGGATAGCGGCGCAGGAACTGGTGACGCCAACGATCTACGATGCCTGGAATGCCAAAACGGCAGTACGAACGGATGCGGATTTGCGCCTGCTGGGCTACTCGCGCGGCGAACAGGCCATTCACTACCTCGTCAGTAATCCGGACGCGCAGGACGTGCTGCTGCTGGTCGGTCGCCAGCACCCACCGGAAGTGTCTGGCTCATTCGCCATGTTTTCATTTGTCGAGACGTTGCTCGCCGACACCGAGCTTGCGGCGCGTTTTCGCGAACGGTTTCAGATCATCGCCGTCCCGCTGATGAATCCGGACGGTGTTGTCGGTGGCAACTGGCGCCACAACCTGGGCGGTACCGACCTGAATCGCGACTGGGGCATTTTCGAACAGCCCGAGACGCTCCTGGTTGGCCGCTTACTCGACAAGCTCGACGCCGACGGCAATCGTATTCGCGTGTTCCTCGACTTTCATTCAACGGACCGCAATGTGTTCTATACACAGGACGCATCGGTACCCACTGAGCCGCCAGAATTCTTCGACGCATGGTTTGCGAAGGCGGGGCCAAGGCTCACCGGTTACGCGTTCACCAACGACGCCGGGCCGGGAGAGCGTGCCAGCGTCAGCAAGAACTATATGTATCGACGCTACGGGATTCCGTCCGCTACCTACGAGGTAGGAGACGAAACCGACAAGACGTCGGCGAGTCGCGCGGCCGTCGTATTTGCTGAAGAACTTATGAAGCTCATGCTGGAAACACTCGCGCCAGCGCGCTGATGGGCTATAATCGCCGGCCTCCGCCGGGCTCTTCGCACGGCCAAACCAAACTTAGAAACTCCGGAGCAGTGACTTGAGTCGGGACCAGAAATTTTTTGACATGTACTCCCTCGTCATCGGCATACTTGCCGCCGTGGCGCTTGCGATCCTCGTACTGGCCATGAAGTGGGCGGACCTGACGCAGGGTGTCTATACGCGCGATACGGAAGAATATCGTCAGGCGGTTGTGGAACGTATTCGACCGGTTGGGCAGGTTTACCGGCCAGGCGAGTCACACGCGGAGCCGGCGCGCTCGGTTACCGCTGCGCCTGAGCCAGAGCCGGTCGCCGCTGCATTATCGGGCCCGCAGGTTTACAACTCGGCCTGCCTTGCTTGCCACGCGGGTGGGGTCGGCGGCGCGCCCATCGTCGGTAGCGCGGAAGCCTGGGTTCCGCGCATCGCGCAGGGCATCGATACGCTGACGAAACATGCGATCGAGGGCTACAGCGGGTCTGCCGGCTATATGCCCGCGAAAGGCGGCCGCGTGGACCTTTCCGACGACGAAGTAGCGGCAGCCGTGGAGTACATGGCCGCCGAATCGCAGTAAGACGAACCGATACGCAAGTCTCTAAAGCCGTCGGTCCAGGCAACGCAACGATAACGCCTCCGCAACGTGCGGGGGCGTTATGCATTCTGCGCCCGCGAGATCGGCGATCGTTCGCGCTACACGCAGTATTCTCTGGTGAGCGCGCGCCGACAGGTTGAATTGCTCAGCCGCACCTTCCAGAAGCGTCCAGCACTGTTCGTCCATTACGCAGTGCTCATAAAGTGCGCGGCCCTCGAGGCGCGCGTTGCTAACGGCGGCGCGCTGCATCTGCAATTGCCAGGCGTTCGTGACTCGCACCGCAACGTCGACACTTGTCTCACCGGGGGCGTTATTCGGACGCAGCGCACGTGCAGGGGGACGCGCCAACTCGACATGCAGGTCGATTCGGTCAAGCAGTGGCCCGGAGATCTTGCCACGGTAGCCAGCCACTCGATCAGCGCTGCAACGGCAGTCTGCCCGCTCGTCGCCAAGGTAGCCACAGGGACAAGGATTCATCGCTGCCACCAGCTGAAACCTGGCAGGGAAATCAGCCTGACCGCCGGCCCGGGAAATGGTGATGACGCCTGTTTCCATGGGCTCACGCAGTACTTCCAGCACGTTGCGTTTGAATTCCGGTAACTCGTCAAGGAATAGCACGCCGTTATGTGCCCGCGACACCTCGCCAGGCCGCGGTCCTTTGCCGCCACCAACGAGCGCCGGTGCCGTTGCTGTGTGATGAGGGGCACGAAATGGGCGGCGGCGCCAGCGTGCAGCGACCAGTGGTCTACCGAGCACCGAGTCGATTGCCGCTGTCTCTATTGCTTCGGCCTGGCTCAATGACGGCAGCAGGCCGGGAAGGCGACGTGCCAGCATGCTCTTGCCCGTCCCGGGAGGACCTATGAACAGCAGGTTGTGTCCACCCGCCGCCGCAATCTCCAGTGCCCGTTTGGCACGAGACTGGCCTTTGACGTCAGCAAGGTCGTTTGAAGGCGCCGGGGAATGGCTGTCAGGTAGTTGTGCAAAAGGTTCTATGGCCTTGCGTCCCGCAAGGTGCGCGGTAACTTCGAGTAAGGACCCGGCCGGATAGACGTCGGTGCCCGCAACGGCCGCTTCGATCCGGTTTTCGACCGGCACAACGATAGCTCGCCGCGACTCGCGCGCACTTAGCGCCGCTGGCAGTATCCCCGGGACCGGGCGTAATTCGCCGCTCAGCGCGAGTTCGCCATAGAACTCCAGTGTCCCCAGGGCATCGACTGAAAACTGTTTGCGTGCGGCGAGAATGCCCAGCGCTATGGCAAGGTCGTAACGGCCACCCGCTTTGGGCATATCGGCAGGGCCGAGGCTGATCGTTATGCGTTGTTGAGGAAAGTCGAAGCCGGAACTGATCAATGCGCCACGCACGCGGTCCTTGCTTTCGCGCACCGCTGTTTCCGCCATGCCAACGATCGTGAACGCCGGCAATCCGCCCGACAGAAAGACCTCGATAGTCACGGGCGGCGCCTCGATGCCACGTTGACCGCGGCAATGCAGGATGGCGAGACTCATTGTGGCGGCCCTCCATGGCCCGGATCGCGCGCTGTCTTACCTCAGGTCGTGTTCTTTTCGGCGGCCGCAAGCGTCGCCTCAAGCGCCTCGAGCTTTTCCCGTGTGCGCAGCAGCACTGCCTCCTGCACCTCGAACTCCTCCCGGGTTACCAGGTCGAGCTTGCTCAAAGAAGACCGCAGCACGGATCGGAAGTTGTTTTCGAGATCGTCGCGGACGGAACGCAAACCCTCCGGGACCGAGTCCACGAGTTTTTTTGCCAGGTTTTCGATTGATTCATCACTCATAGCGGTTTGATACCTGACGTCGGCCAAAAACACCAGCTGCATTTGCGACATCACGCGGTAGAAACGGCGCTTGCTCCCCATTTCGGGGCAAGACTGTTTTTTTCTGCACCAGGACAGTGCAAGCGCGGTGGCCCGAAATTGTTAAGCCGCTGTTCTACAAAGACTTATCAGAACTGGCACGCAAACTGCTCTATACAGTGCGAAACCGACCACCCTGGCCTCACTTTTTAAATCGGGAGCAATTTGAAATGAACATCAGAAAAACGGCGTTTATGGCTATCGCACTTCTTTCAAGCGGACTGGCAAACGCCCAGTGGTCGGCCAATGTCGGCTACGCAAGTGAATACCACTACCGCGGACTACTGCAAAAGAACTCGTCAGCAAGCGGCGGAGTCGACTATGAACAGGGCGGCTTCTACGCCGGCACCTGGGCTGCCGACGTTGGCGACGGCCTCGAGGTTGATGGCTACTTTGGCTATGGCGGCGAAGTCGAGGACTTCGGCTACAGCATCGGCTTTACTGGCTACTACTACACCGGAGATTTCGACGACACCTACCAGGAAATCAATCTGGGCGGCAGCTACGGACTCCTTTCCGTGGACATCGCGATCGGCGAATACGAAAACTTCACCGGACGGACGGCTGACTACACCTACTACGCGTTGACCCTGGAAAAAGACGGCTTCTACGGCAAGTTCGGCGGATTCTCCCAGGATTTCGAAGGTGAATACCTCGAGCTCGGCTACGGCACAACCGTTGCAGACATGGATGTCGGCGTCGCGTTGATTCTTGCCAACGACGATCTGTACGGCACTCCGGGTGATGACGAAGAGTCGCTGATTTTCACGCTCGGCAAGTCGTTCGACCTGCAGTAATTGTTGCGGGGGCGACCACCCGGCCGCCCCTTTTTCCAATCAAGAGGGGAATCTGTAATGAAAATGATCACTGCGATC
>CAYTTZ010000123.1:0-9023 GCA_964440945.1 uncultured Woeseiaceae bacterium | reverse complement strand
ACGTTCTAGTGTCCTGTAAGGCGCAGGAGTGCAGGATTAGCGGGCTACTTCAAACGAGTGCAACACGGCAGGACACGCTCCCGGGATCGCCCGGAGGGAAAGCCACCAAGACGCTATTGTCGCGTTGCAGCCCTTGGCAAGGGCCGGCCATTACTGGCGGGCTGTGCCTTGCACCAGCGTCTTGGTGGCTTTCTGAAAGTAAGCGAACTAAGCAAACAGGACACTAGCACGGTGACCGCACGTCCAATTATCATCGACTGTGATCCGGGTCAGGACGACGCGGTCGCGTTGTTTCTTGCCATCGCATCACCCGATGAACTCGAAATCCTCGGCATTACGACGGTCGCCGGCAACGTGCCGCTCGCGCTGACGCAGCGTAACGCACGAATGATGTGCGACATCGCCGGCCGGCATGATATTCCGGTCTTCCCCGGCCGCGACAAACCGCTCGTTCGCGATGCGATTACCGCCGAGTATATTCACGGCACAACCGGCATTGACGGGGTAGAGGTCTTCGAGCCCGAAACGCCGTTACAGCTGCAGCATGCGGTCGAGTTCATTATCGAAACGCTACTGGCCGCGGACGATGCGTCGGTAACCCTGGTACCCACCGGTCCGCTGTCAAATATAGGCGCGGCAATTCAAAAAGAGCCCGCGATACTCGATCACATCCAGGAAATCGTCGTGATGGGCGGAGCGATGCGCGAAGGCGGCAACCGCTCGCCGTCCGCCGAGTTCAACATACTGGTGGACCCCCATGCCGCGGAGATTGTGTTTTCCTGTGGGCTTCCCATTGTTGTAATGGGCCTCGACGTGACGCACAAAGTTCTATCGACGCGCGAACGTGTCGATCGCATACGCGCGCTCAAGAACCCGGTGGCACAGGCGACCGCGGGGATGCTGAGCTTCTTTCACCGCTATGACTCGAAGAAGTATGGCTCTGAAGGAGCACCGCTGCACGACCCATGCACGGTCGCCTGGTTACTGGATCCAACCTTGTTCCAGTTGCGTGAGTGCAACCTTAGCGTCGAGACACAATCGGAACTGACGATGGGACACACGGCTGTCGATTTCTGGCACGTTACCGACCGACCACACAACGTGCGCTGGGCGCACGCGGTCGACGCTGACGGTTTCTACGCGCTGCTTACAGACCGACTGGCTCGGTTCTAGGAGGTCTCTGTGCCATCAGTCATTGTTGTGGGCTCTGTGAATATCGACATAGTAGCGCGCGTTGCCCGCTTGCCAGCGCCCGGCGAAACGGTGACCGGTGCAGAGTTAAGTCGCTTCCCCGGTGGCAAGGGCGCAAACCAGGCGCTGGCGGCTCAACGGCTGGGCGCAGATGTCATCCTGGTCGCGCGGGTTGGTAACGATGCTTCGGCCGATGAGGCGCTATCCCTGCTTCGCGAGGGCGGCGTGGGTCTGGCCCAATGTCAGCGTGTCGACGATCTGGCAACGGGCACTGCACTGATAGCGGTTGCGCCGTCGGGGGAGAACCACATCGTTGTCGCGCCAGGCGCCAATCGTGCGCTTGCGCCCGATGACCTTGAACTTCCGCAGGCGGATGCGCTTATTTGCCAGCTCGAGGTGCCGGTAGCGGTCATCGTCAAAGCGGCAGAGACGTTCGACGGATTCTTCTGCGTGAATCTCGCTCCGGCTGCGGAGATCGACGTTCGTGTATTACAACGTGCCGATCTCGTAGTCGTTAATGAAACCGAGTCCAACTGGTATGGCGCGTCGCTCGATGCCTGCGCGGGGCTGGTGGCGACGACGCGTGGTAAAGGCGTAGCCACGTTGCAGCGAGGTGGCGATATTCTGGCTGAGGTCAGCCCACCGGCCGTGAATGTCGTGGACACGACCGGAGCAGGTGATACGTTCACCGCCGCGCTGACGTTGGCGTTGCTGGAGGGGCAGGCGCCTGCAGAGGCTCTTGGATTCGCTTGCGCGGCCGGTGCGGTTGCAACCACGACAATGGGTGCTCAACCATCGCTTCCGAGTCGTGGATCGGTACTGCAAACCCTGTAAAGCGAATCGCCCGTGCGGCTAGTGTTCGAAGTCGCCGCGCTCAGCGCTATTCAGATAGGGCATGCGAGCGAGCTCCATGTAGCGCTCATCGCCCAGCAGTGGCCGCGCACCGACGTGAAGACCGAACAGCCCTTCGCCGCTAACGCCGAAGAAAAGCCGGGCGATGCCAACCTCGGCGAGAGTCAGGAACGACAGCTCGCGCACCTTGCGAACGCGAGCGAAAGCTCCGGGATCGCGAAAGTCCAGGTCCGCGATCGGGTCCGTTGCCTTGCTCGAATAGCGGGGGACCTCGATAGTCGGCGGCAGCTGCCAGGCCGATGCGTCTCCGGCATCCAGCCAATCTGCCAGCGAAGATTCCGTCAACTGGTTCGATGAATACGTGTCCGCCGCAGGCGTCCTCGCATCATCAGCAAGCACTACCGCAGGTATCAGTAAACTGAAAACAAGCACCATCCAACGGACTCTGTGCATGACCTGTCTCCCTTCAGTCACGGCCTCATTTAACATACCGTATGGATCATTCAAACGGTGTTGTTAAACGCCCGCTTACTCTGACAGGATTGCGTTCGAATTTCGTTCGCTTACATCACGAAACGAAATAAGCATCGCATCTGGTGTTATGTAAGGTTGCCGCGTGGCAGAATGTGCCACCCTGAACGCCGTCGAATTTATCTGGAATAACTGCATTGAAACCTCTCGTACCTAAAGTGATTGCCGACTCGCTGAATGATTTCCTGGAGCTCGAGTCGTCCAGTGGCATTCTCCTGGTTGTTGCCGCGATCCTCGCAATGATCGTCGCAAACTCGCCTCTGGCACCCCTGTATGCCTCGCTGATCGAGCTCCCCGTCGGGATACGTATTGGGGCGCTCGAGATCCAGAAGCCGTTGTTGCTCTGGGTTAACGACGGACTGATGGCCGTGTTCTTTTTCCTGGTCGGCCTCGAACTAAAACGCGAGGTGCTCGAAGGCCAGCTATCCGACCCGAAGGAGATCGTGCTGCCCGCCCTCGGCGCACTCGGCGGCATGTTGGTCCCGGCAGCGATCTATATCTGGATTAACCAGGGAGACAGCATTGCGCTGCAGGGATGGGCTATCCCGGCGGCGACGGATATTGCGTTTGCACTGGCCATCCTTGCTCTGCTCGGTAGCCGTGTGCCGCTCTCGCTGAAAATATTTCTCGTCTCGGTAGCGATTTTTGATGACGTCGGTGCCATTGTGATTATCGCGTTGTTTTATACCAGCGACCTGTCGGTCACGGCACTTGTAACGGCCGCGGCGTGTCTGCCAGCGCTATTGCTGCTCAATCGACGCGGCGTGATGGAGAAGACGCCCTACATACTGGTTGGCCTCATCATGTGGGTGGCGGTGCTGAAGTCCGGGGTTCATGCGACGCTCGCCGGCGTTGTTCTCGCCGCGTTCATTCCGATGCGGAATACGGATGAGCAGGCATCGCCATTGCACGATATCGAGCACGATCTTCACACGGCTGTGGCGTTCGGTATTCTGCCCGCTTTCGCGTTCGCGAACGCCGGCATCTCACTCACCGGCCTGTCCGTTGATTCGTTCCTGCACCCTGTGCCGCTCGGCATCATGTCCGGTCTGTTCTTCGGAAAGCAGTTCGGTATCTTCTTGTTCTGCGCGCTGGGTGTATTGCTGGGCATCGCTCGGCTGCCTGAGGGTCTGCGATGGGCGCATATTTATGGCACGTCGCTGATTTGCGGCGTTGGCTTCACCATGAGCCTGTTCATCGGTTCACTCGCGTTTGAGGAGACTGGTGTAAACCTGCTGTTCGATGAGCGCCTCGGTATAATCGCTGGCTCTTTGGTCTCCGGCGTGTGCGGCTACCTGGTCTTGCGCATGACGCTGCCGGAGTCCGCCGACTCCTAGCAGGCTGTTGAAAAAGCCATCCGAGGCTTTTTCAACGTCGACATCCGAAAAGTGCGATTTTCGGACGTCGACCATTTTCAATGGCTTGCCGCCACCGAAAATGGCGGTACATCCCTGTACCGCGCGCAGGCTGTTGAAAAATTGGGTTTTTCAACAGCCTGCTAGGGCAATTCGTCCAGCATCTTCAGGGCAGATTGGCGAATCGAGTCGTCGTCGCCGAGGCGGGCCGCCTTGTCGAGCGCACTGCGTGCTTGCCCGGTATTGCCAAGCTGACTATTCACGTAACCAAGCGTGAGCCAGATGCGCTGATTCGCTGGGTCGACGGTCACACCTTCATTGAGGTAGCTCAGCGCCTCTTCGGAACGGCCGAGGTAGTGCAGGGTCAGGCCGAGGTTGTTGTACACCTCGGAATTTTGCGAGTCGAAGTCCAGAAGGCGCTTGTATGAATTCGCCGCCTGCGCGTATTGCCGCTGTTTAAAAAACTCGTCCGCCTGGCGTGAAATCCTGGACGGGCTCTGGATGCTCGAGTCGCCGAGAACATCGGGCGCGAGCCGCGAAATGTCGTTCTCATTGATGCCCTGCCACGTGGACGCCGACGGGTTGATTGTCGCGGGATGCGCCCTGACGGCGGGCTGTTTTGGCTGATAGTAATCACGGGTGATGGCGAAAACTGCGAAGCCAAAAAACGCCTGGAATACGGCCAGCGCAATCCAGAATTTGAAATCACGAAGCATACTTATGGTCTCTCTTTATTTCGTTCAGATCTCATCGAGGTGAAACGAGGCGGGCAGAAGCTTATCAATGGCGTATTCCTGCCACTCATTGCTGTCGTCGATGACAATAATCACCGTGTCTTTGTTAGCGAATTCATTGATGCGCTGGCGGCAGCCGCCGCAGGGCGTGCAGGGCCCGATATCGGAGTAGCCGCCGGCGACCGCGATTCGACGGATGCGCTTGCCACCCGCCTGGACCATTGCCGCGATCGCCGCGGCTTCGGCACAGTTGCCGAGGTTGTAGGCGGCATTCTCTACGTTGCAGCCGACGTGCAGCCGTCCGTCTTCATCCATGATGGCTGCGCCGACGCTGTAATTCGAATAACGACAGTAGGCCTTCTCGCGAGCCTCCCTGGCGGCGCTTATGAGTTCTTCGTCCGTTAGAGCCATAGCTAGTCCGTTTTCCGCATCGGATTGTTGGGGTGTGTCGTCCAGTTGGCCTTGATGCTGGATACCGGTTCGCCGGTCCGAGGGTCCGTGCCCTCTGTCAGCTGTTGCATTGTAATACAGCTGTCGACCGGGCAGACGCTGACACAAAGATTACAGCCAACGCACTCCGCATCGATGACTTCGAAATGCCGCTTGCCGTTGACGGTATGCGTAATAGCCTGATGCGACGTGTCCTCGCACACGACGTGGCAGCGGCCACATTGGATGCACAGCTCCTGGTCAATAACGGCTTTCTCGACATAGTTCAGGTTCAGGTGCTGCCAGTCTGTGACGCTGGGCACGGCTTTACCGACCAACTGGTCAAGCGTCAGCTGTTTATCATCAAGGAAATTGCTAAGTCCGTCGACGAGATCATCGATGATCTTGAAGCCGTAGACCATCGCAGCGGTGCACACCTGGACATTACTGGCGCCCAGCGCCAGGAAATCAACAGCATCTCGCCAGTCGGTGATACCGCCAATACCGGAAATCGGTAGTGACCGTGTTTCCGCGGTGCGCGCGATTTCAGCCACCATATTCAAGGCGATCGGTTTCACCGCCTCGCCGCAGTAGCCGCCGTGCGTGCCCATACCGTCAGTCGTTGGGTACATCGTCAGCGAGTCGTAGTCCACGCGCATGATGGAGTTGATCGTGTTGATCAACGATACTGCGTCGGCGCCGCCATCGAGAGCCGCTTTGGCCGGCGGCAGGATGTTCGTGACGTTCGGTGTGAGCTTCACGATGACCGGAACGGACGCCGCTTTCTTGGCCCATTCGCTCGCCATCTGAATGTATTCGGGAACCTGGCCTACCGCAGCGCCCATGCCGCGCTCCGACATGCCATGTGGGCAGCCGAAGTTAAGCTCGAACCCATCGACGCCGGTGTCTTCGATCATCGGCAGGTACTTCGCCCAGGCAGACTCGTTCATTGGCAGCATGACTGAGGCAATCAGCGCGCGGTCCGGCCAGTCTTTCTTGATCTGCCGCATCTCGTCGAGATTGGTCTGTAGCGGCCGGTCGGTGATCAGCTCGATATTGTTGAAGCCAATGACTCGGCGATCGTTACTGTGCAGGGCGCCATAGCGCGGGCCGCTGACATTAACGATGTGAGGATCCTCTCCCAGGGTTTTCCAGACAGCGCCACCCCAGCCGGCTTCGAATGCGCGATTGACGTTGTAGGCCTTGTCGGTCGGCGGCGCTGACGCCAGCCAGAACGGGTTAGGCGAGGTGATACCGAGAAACGTGGACTTGAGATCGGCCATGCCTACTCTCCCCTCAGAAAACGGTCAATGTCGAGCGCGGCGACTTTGCCCTGCTGCACGGCAGTAACCGTCAGGTCATCGCCCGGCGCGATGCAATCACCGCCAGCCCAGACGTCCGCTAGCGAAGTCCTGCCCGTAGCATCAACCGCGATTCGATTGTTCTCAATGACGAGGTCCGCTGCATTGTCGCCCAGCATCGCTGCATCCAGCGTCTGGCCGATCGCCTTGAAAATCGTGTCGGCGGTCAGGTCGAACTGATCGCCTGCCGATGTCAGGCGGTCGTTGGCATCAAGCGCGGTTCTTTCAAAGCGGATGGTCGTGATGTGTTCATTTCCAAGTAGCTCGACGGGTTTGGCCCAATGGTGAATGGTCACACCGTTGGTCTGCGCGAGATCCTGTTCGTACTGGCTGGCCCCCATTTGCTCAGGTCCGCGCCGATAAACGAGATCTACACGCTCGGCGCCCAGTCTCCGGCTCTGCACGGCGATGTCGATGGCCGTCATACCCCCGCCAATGATAACGACCCGTCGCCCTACCGGCAGCTCGGCGAGATCGTCCGCCTGCCGGATCTCGGCGATGTACTCGATCGCCGCATCGACGCCCGGGAGTGTTTCATGGTCCAGGCCGAGTTCGTTCGTGGCACCAAGACCGATACCGACAAAAACTGCGTCGCAGGATTTTCGCAGCTCGGCCAGCGTAAAGTCACTGCCCAGCGCCTGCCCGTTGCGAACCTCGATGCCACCAATCGACAGGATGTAAGCAACTTCGGATTGCGCGAAATCATCGATGGACTTGTACGCAGCAATACCGTATTCGTTGAGGCCGCCCGGTTTCTCGTCGCGATTGTAGACGACCACGTTGTGTCCGAGCATTGCGAGGCGGTGTGCGCAAGAGAGCCCCGCCGGACCGCCGCCGACCACTGCGACCTTCCTGCCGGTGTCCGGCGCGCGCGAAAACAGCGGCGTCTGCTGCTGAAAGATCGGATCCGTTGCATACCGCTGCAGCAGGCCGATCTCGACTGGCTTGTCCTCGTGCGTGTTCCTGACGCAGGCTTCCTCGCAGAGAACTTCGGTAGGACAAACGCGCGCGCACATGCCGCCCATGATGTTTTCCCTGAGAATGGTGTGCGCGGAACCGCGAATATTATCGCTGCGAATTTTCTGGATAAAACCTGGAATATCGATGCCGGTCGGGCATGCCGTCGTGCAGGGCGCGTCGTAGCAGAAATAGCAGCGATCCGCTTCGATCAACGCTTCGGATCGGCCCAGCGGCGGGTGCAGGTCGCCGAAGTTACGTTTGAGCTCGTCTTCGTCCAGACGGTTGCTGCGGATATCAGGTTGTTGTGCGTTCTTGCTCATCGGAGTATCGCGATCAGCGACGTACAGCTACCGGCTCGGCTTGCTGCGCCTGGATCTTCAGTGCGTCGTAGAACGGGGCAAAAGGCGGACGGTCAACGTAGCGACCAGCACCGCGTTCGACGTTGAGCTCGCCATCGGCATAGACCACCTTGCCGCGGCTAAGCGTGTGTGACGCGCAGCCGGTAACCATCATGCCCTCGAAAATATTGTAGTCAACTTTCTGATGATGCGTTTTCGCCGAGATTGTTTTAGTGGCAGCCGGATCCCAGACGACAATATCAGCGTCCGCACCTACCGAAACACTGCCTTTCCTCGGGTAGATATTGAATATCTGTGCGGCATTGGTCGACGTGACTTTCACGAACTCGTTCATCGTCAGTCGGCCAGTGCCGACGCCGTGGTGCCACAGGGCTTCCATGCGATTTTCGATACCGGCCGTACCATTCGGTATGAGGCGGAAATCGTCTTTGCCGGCGGCTTTCTGGTCGGCGCAGAAACAACAGTGATCCGTGGCGGTCGTTTGCAGGTTGCCCGACTGCAGGCCATGCCAGAGCGCTTCCTGGTGCTCCTTCGAGCGAAACGGCGGACTCATGACGTGCGCCGCGCCAACCTCGAAGTCCGGGTTTTGGTACACCGAGTCATCAACCAGCAGGTGACCAGCGAGCACTTCGCCGAAGACACGCTGGCCTTCATTACGCGCGCGCGTAATGGCTTCGAGCGACTGGCGGCAGGAGTTGTGGACGACGTACAGTGGCGCGCGCAGGACCTCCGCAATTCGGATAGCGCGGTTGGCGGCTTCTCCTTCGACCTGTGGCGGACGCGACAGGGGATGAGCTTCCGGGCCGGTCATGCCCTTTTCGAATAGCTCCTTTTGCAGGCGAAACACCAGCTCGCCGTTTTCCGCATGCACCGTTGGAATCGCGCCGAGCTCGACAGCGCGCGAAAAACTGTTAACCAGGATTTCGTCGTCCGCCATGATGGCGCCCTTGTAGGCCATGAAGTGCTTGAAGCTGTTGACGCCGTGATCACGCACGAGCGTGCCCATATCTTCGTAGACCGTGTCGTCCCACCAGGTGATTGCGACATGGAAGGAATAGTCCGAAACGGATTTTTCGGCCCACTCACGCCACTGCATGTAGGTTTCCATGACGTTCTGCTGCGGGTTCGGTATCGCGAAATCGATGATCATCGTCGTTCCGCCGGCAAGGCCAGCGGCGGTGCCCGAGTAGAAATCTTCGGTGGTAACAGTCCCCATGAATGGCAGCTGCATGTGCGTGTGCGGGTCAATGC
>CAYTTZ010000122.1:0-9070 GCA_964440945.1 uncultured Woeseiaceae bacterium | reverse complement strand
CGGGCAGCGCACGCCCTTCGGGATGTACACGAACGACCCGTCACTGAATACCGCCGCATTCAGCGCAGCGAAAAAGTTATCGCGCCTTGGAACCACTGTGCCCAGGTACTTTTGCACCAATTCAGGATGTTCCTGCACAGCTTCGGAGAACGAGCAGAAGATGACGCCGGCCTCCGACAGCTTATGCTTGAAAGTCGTAGCAACTGAAACACTGTCGAAAACTGCGTCCACGGCCACGCCGGCAAGGCGCGCGCGCTCATGCAGCGGGATGCCTAGTTTGTCGTAGGTTTCAAGCAGCTTCGGATCGACCTCGTCGAGGCTCTGCGGCCGATCTTCGTCGGACTTCGGCGCGGAGAAGTATGAGATTTCGTTGTAGTCGATTTTCGGATAGTGCACATGTGCCCATTCGGGTTCACGCATCTCCAGCCATTGCCGATACGCTTGCAGGCGCCACTCGAGCATGAAGGGCGGCTCTTTCTTGCGTGCCGATATCGCCCGCACGACGCCCTCATCGAGGCCCGGCGGCAGGCTGTCGGTTTCGATATCCGTAACGAAGCCGTGCTCGTAGCGTCGATTGACCAGGTGTTCCAGATTTTCGGATTCTGTTGCCATTGATTCAGTTCTTGTTTTCCACGTTGATAGACATGCCCGCGAACCGGAGGTTGGGCACCGGGCTGTTTGTGCGCAGCAGGTCGCTCAGGCTGACGTCGTCCAGCGCGCGTCGAATTGCGACATTGATACGCTGCCAGGCGCCGCCCACGCTGCAGACACCCTCGTGCTCGCACAGGCTGTCTGAAGAGCTGCATTCTGTGATCGATACGGGGCCCTCCAGCGCATCGATGACGTCCGCGGCGCTGATGTCCCTCGGGCTGCGCGCCAGTTGATAGCCGCCGTTGGTCCCACGCGTCGACGAGACCAGGCCGGCCTTCGCCATGGATTTCAGTAGCTTGCTAACCGTTGGCAGGGCAATGCCGGTCGCCGAAGCGACATCCGCAGCGCTGCAAACATTCGGCTGATTCGATGCCAAATGCGCCAGCAGGACGGTGCCGTAATCGGTCAGTTTGCTGATTCTGAGCATCATTCGCTCCGCTCGTGTCTCGATAACGGACTATTTTAGTCCTATTTCGCTTTCCAAGCCATAGCGAAACAGGTTTTCGAGGCATTCAGGGACCCGATTCTTGTTATGCTACGGCCTTGCCGTGCGCCTGAGCTGCGCGGCGTCTCCGTAATAATAAGTTAGCGATAACAAGCAAGAATGAGGCGTTTTGGCTGATTCATCCGAAAACCTGATCGAGATTCACGACCTGAAGTACTCGCGCGGCCCGCGGGTCATTTTCGAAGGTATGAATCTCGCGATCAAACGCGGTGAAATAACCGCGCTAATGGGCCCCAGCGGCACTGGCAAGACGACGCTGCTGCGGCTGATAACCCGACAGTTGATCCCTCAACAAGGTGCGATCTACGTCGACGGTGTGGATATTTCGACGTTGAACATCGCCGAGCTGTATCGGATGCGGCAGCGCTTCGGCATGTTGTTCCAGAACGGTGCGCTGCTCACTGATTTGAGTGTGTTTGAAAACGTGGCTTTCCCGCTCAGAGAGCACACGAAGCTGACCAATCGCCTGATTCGGCACGTGGTTCTGACGAAGCTGCATGCCGTCGGTCTGCGCGGCGCCGCTGACATGATGCCGGCACAGCTGTCCGGCGGAATGGCGCGCAGGATAGCCCTGGCGCGCGCCATGGTCATGGATCCCGAGATCCTGATCTATGACGAACCTTTCGTGGGCCTGGATCCCATCTCCATGGGCGTGATCGTAAGACTCGTGCGTCGCATGAACGATGCACTCGGCATAACGAGCGTCATCGTGAGTCACGACGTGGCCGAAGTCTCGACGGTTGCGGACCGCAGTTTCCTGATTTCGGAAGGAAAAGTCGCAGCATCGGGGAGCCCGGAAGAACTTCGAGACGCGCCGTCCGAACTCGTTCGCCAGTTTATGCACGGCATGGCCGACGGACCGGTTGCGTTTCATTTCGACGCGCCAGGCTATGAGGAACAGTTGCTCGGACGGGATAACGAGTGAGCAAGATCTTGCGGGACATCTACGACACTTGCGTCGAGTTTGTGCGCACATTCGGTGCATTCCAGCTGTTCTTCCTGCGGCTGCTCCGCTACTCGCCGCGCATGTTATTCAGTCGTTTCGACCTGATCGTCGCGCAGGTCTTCAATTCTGGTGCGCTGTCCCTTGTCATCATCGTGGTCAGCGGGTTTTTCGTTGGCGGTGTTCTCGGTCTACAGGGATATTCCAACCTCTCCCGGTTCAATGCCGAAGACGCGGTGGGCGTATTCGCCGCCTTCGGCCTGATCAAGGAACTGGGGCCCGTGATCACAGCATTGCTGTTTGCGGGTCGCGCCGGGACTGCGCTGGCCTCCGAGATCGGTCTGATGAAGGCGACTGATCAGCTGTCTGCGATGGAGATGATGGCCGTCAACCCGGTACAACGTGTCCTGGTACCCCGATTTCTCGGCGGAGTCATTGCCATGCCGTTCCTGGCCGCGATCTTCAGCATGGTCGGGCTACTTGGAACTCATCTGGTTGCCGTTGAGCTGTTAGCGGTGGATGTTGGCGCGTTCTGGCAGCAAATGCAGATTACCGTCGACAGCAAGGACATCAATGAAGGTATTTTCAAGAGTTTGGTATTCGGGGTTGCTGCTAGCCTGATCGCGGTTTGGGAAGGTTATAATGCGATTCCCACGGCCGAAGGTGTCGGCAGGGCAACGACCCGGACTGTAGTGATAACGGCAATTGCGGTGCTGGTGTTCGATTTCATGATCACCGCGCTGATGCTTTGAGGTAAGGAAAATGCAACAAACACGTTCAGTTGAAGCGGGTACCGGTCTCTTTGTCCTTTTGGGCATGGGCGCACTGTTCTTCCTGACGACCCAGACCACAGGTGGTGACGACTTCACGGCGGAGGAAACCTTTACCGTCGAAGCTCGCTTCGAGAATATTGGCAGCCTGCGCAATCGTGCGCCGGTCGCCATGTCCGGTGTCACGATAGGGCGGGTTACCGACGTGCGTTTTGATTCGGCGACGCTGGAGGCGGTCGTGAGTTTCGTAATCGACAGCCAGTTTGACCAGATACCGGATGATTCAGACGCCAGCATTCTGACGTCTGGTATTCTCGGGAGTCAGTACATCGGGCTGCAGGCAGGCGGCTCGGATACCTACCTCGAGAACGGCAGCGAAATGATGTTCACACAGTCCGCGATCGTTCTTGAGAACCTGATCGGAAAGTTCCTGATTAATGCGGGTTCAAAAAATGACGACTAATGGTATTGCGGTTGGAATCTTGCGACGGAGTATGCTGAAGACGCTTTTTGTCGTACTGGCGGCTCTGACACTGTCCGGATCGGTGCTGGCTGATGCGGACACGCCCAATGCGATCATCGATGGCGCGGTAACGCAGCTAACCGAAATGCTGGACGGGCGCAAAGCGGAACTGGCGGTCGACAGAAAGGCGCTGTATCAGCTAGTCGATGAGATGTTGTTGCCCCGGTTCGACCGCAAGTTCGCCGCGCAAGTCGTGCTGGCAAAACACTGGCGGACCGCCGACGCGACACAGAGGGCGCGATTCATCGAGGCGTATTACCAGGCCCTGGTACGCAAGTATGCCGATGGCGTTCTCGAATTTGACCCCAGAAGAATCAAGGTCCTGCCTTACCGGGGTGACGTATCGAAACCCCGTACCCGGGTCAGAAGCTCTGTCGTGCTTGATGATGGCAGCAAAGTCGCCGTCGACTACGATCTGGTGAAGCGGGACAGCGGCTGGCTGGTATTCAATGTTGTCATCGAAGGCGTTTCCTATGTGCGCAACTTTCGCGCGGAGCTCGACGCAGAGATTCGCGCCAGCAGCCTCGACGAGGTGATTTCACGCCTCGAGCGTGAGGCTGACATCAGCACCGAATCTGCTGCCACCGCGGATGAGTGAATATACGCTCGAAGACCTGGGTGAGGGTCGCTTTGCGCTCAGCGGAGAGATGACCTTCGATACGGCGGAGCGGATACTGAAGAAAAGCGGGGAACCTTTTGAGGCGCACACGCAGCTCGAGATTGATCTGTCCGGTGTGACCGACAGCGACTCAGCAGGCCTTGCTTTGCTTTTGGAGTGGGTAACCTGGGCAAACCATACGGTGCGGGAGATTCGCTTCACGGGAATGCCGGACCGGGTCCTGGCTATCGCGAGAACGACAGAGGTCGACAAGCTGTTGTCGCGTGGCGAGCGCTGGGCGGGATTTATCGAAGCGCCCGAAGTAGGGTAGCCCGCCGAATGATCGCCTGGCGGTAACATTCGCCGCTCCTACATTTCCTCATCGTCAAAGAATTCGTCGAAGAACTCGTCATCTTCGGGCGGATTGCCATCGTATATCCGGAACTCGCGATTTTGCAGGTAAGACTCGCGCACTGTGATGTAGCGGTCTTTCGAATCGTCGATGAACTTTTCTGCCGTCAGGATGCGCGAACGAAGGTCGATCAGGCGCAATACCTGTAACTTGTCGCGTACGGAGGTGTTGTCGTAGTTGTACAGCAGAAACGACACACCGAAAGGCCGCAGTATGGCACCGCGAAGCGTGTGCGGGCCGAGGAAAGGAAGCGTGACGTACGGGCCCGCGGGCACACCCCAAACCGCCGCTGTCTGGTCGATGTCCTCTGTCTTCGCCTCCAGTCCACCGGATGCAGCTACGTCCATTAGACCGCCGATGCCTGCTGTGCTGTTGAATGCGAAGCGCGCGAGTTCCGTGAAGCCGTCACCGGGCTTGCCCTGCAGGAAGTTGTTGACGGCCGATTGTGGCGTCATCAGATTATTGTAGAAATTGCGGATACCGGCCCGAATCGGGCTGGGCAGTACCGCTTCATAGCCCTTCGCAAGCGGCTTCAGAGTGACGTTGTCTACGACCGTATTGACGCCAAATATGGTCCGGTTCAGCGGCTCCCAGGGATCGGACGCCACCCTTTGTTCTGGCGGGACGTTGGCACAGCCGCTCAGCGCTGCAAGTAACAACAGTTTCGAAAACAGGGCGGTAAATCTTTGTGCGCGTCGTGTCGGCATCATTAGTTTGCGTTGCGCGCTGACTTGCCTACCGGTTTCTCACGCTGCAGCATTTTGAGTTGCTCTTCTGTCATGAATTCACGAATGAAATCAATACGAGCCTGGAATCGTATGCGCTGAATTTCCTGAAGCTCGGGCAGCCGCAGGGCCTGCTGGAGGTAGCCGATACCACCAGTAAGGTCGCCGATCATAAGCCGGTATTCCGACAAGTAATAGAACGCCTCAGCTTCTTCTCCTGCCTCGCTTGCCGCCCTCGCGATCAGGCGCACCTGCTCTGGCGTCGGTGGCACGTTGTTCATCAGGTCCAACAGCATTGCGTGTGCTTTGAATGCCTGCCCGAATTTCAACAGCTGCTCGCCATAGTCGAGTACGAGCGGAACATTGCGTGGGAATAACTCCAGCGCCCGCTCATACGTTGACAGCGCATCTCGTGGTTGATCAAGGGCGACCAGTACCTGTCCGAGGCCGATGTGATAGGCGGTGACTGACTTATCCTTCTCGAGTAGCGCCTTGAAGATATCCAGCGCTTCCCAGTAGCGACCCGCGCGCTGGTACGCGACGGCTCGCCCATAACGCTCGACATCGTTCTGGTTGGCATAGGGTCGCCTCTCGAAGTACTCGACGGCCTGTTCGCCCGTGTCGAAGCGGGCGACGATCATCCGGGTTCGAGCGATGCCGTAACCCGCCGAATCGTCGCTGCGAATAGCCGGGTATTCACGCGCCCTTGATCGCGCCTCGGCGACGCGTGCGCTGGATACCGGGTGTGTTCGCAGAAACTCCGGCGCTCGCATTTCAGGGCTGGTTGTCGTTTGCCGGGACAATACTTCAAAGAAGGAAGCCATGCCGTAGGGGTCAAATCCGGCGTCCGCCAGTGCCTTGATGCCCACCCTGTCTGCTTCGTATTCGTTGGTGCGCGTAAAGTTGATTTGCTGTTGAACAGCGGTACCCTGCGCCACGGCAACGGCGCCCTGCACGGCATCCGAACTGCCCCCGGCGGCGGCGACAATGATCGCGCCCAGCATCATTGCGGTTGTCAGGATGCTCTGTCGCGAGTTCGCATGGATTGCCCGAGCAATATGCCGTTGCGTGACGTGGGCAACTTCGTGCGCGAGGACGCCTGCCAGTTCGTCTTCACTGCGCGTGGCTTCGAGAAGACCGGTATGTACACCGATGTAGCCGCCCGGCAAAGCAAATGCATTAATCCGCGTGTCGTTAATAACGAAGAACGTGAAATCGTGGTCGCCGTCATTGGTCTGGGCCACAACGCGGCTGCCGATGTCGTTGACGTATTCAATAACCAGCGGGTCCTCGACCACCTGGCCGCTACGGCGAATGTCGCGCATGATCATGCGTCCCAGGCGGGATTCGTCGTTGGTTGAGAGTACGGCATCCGCCGGACTCCCCATATCCGGCAGGTTTATGTCGTCCGCACCGGCGCCGCTGACGAAAACCAGCGATGCGAACAATAGCGCTATCGAGGCGCGCTTGGCGGTGTTTCTAATCATAGGTAAAGGCTAAAAAAAACGGTGTGTGTCTGACTCGGACTAGGCGCCGTCCGTGGTGTTCCCCTGATTATAGGGCCTTCACGGCCTCCAGGACCTCCTCGGCGTGGCCGCTTACCTTCACTTTGCGCCATTCGGCGCGCAGTTTGCCATCCTTGTCAATCAGGAAAGTGCTGCGCACGATGCCCATGAATTTCTGGCCGTAGAGCGATTTCTCGTGGATGACATCAAAAGCTTTACATAACGTCTCATCCGCATCCGATATCAGGTCGAAAGGGAATTCTTGTTTGGCGCGGAACTTCTCGTGGGAGGGGATGCTGTCTCTTGAGACGCCGAGGATGACGGTCTTTTGTCGCCGAAATTTCGCATGAAGGCCTGCGAAATCCCGCCCCTCCGTGGTGCAGCCCGGTGTGCTGTCTTTCGGATAGAAGTACAAGACGACATTCTGGCCGCGGAGGTCCTTAAGCCGAATTTTCTTGTCTTGAGTTGCATTCGCGGTGAAATCCGCAACAACGCGGTTCATTCTCGGTGCGCTCACAGGGTTCTCCTGGTCAATATTGGTGTGGCTGCCAGATCAGATTTTGACGGGTTCGATAATCGCGTCCAGGTTGAGACGGTCGCAGAACTCGAGGAATTCTTCACGCAGCTGCGCGATGTTCAGGGAGGCGGGCACGTTCACCGCCATCTGTACCGCGAACATCGGGGCGCCCGTATGTGCGGCGGCGTAACTCCGCGTCGCCACGTCGGCAATCTCAATATTCCGGGAGGAGAAGAAATCGGCGAGGTTGTAAACGATGCCTTGGTCGTCAAGCGCGACGACGTCGATTGCATAGGGCATGCGATCCTGCTCGGCAGGTTTCACGTCTGTCTTCCGTATCGAGATAGAAAGGCGATCGTCCTCGCATAGTTTGTCGAGCCCTTGCTCAAGGCGATTCAGCGTGTGCCAGTTGCCGGAGACCAGCAACAGCATGGCGAATTCAGATCCCAGCGTGGTCATGCGGCTTTCTTCGATATTTCCGCCGCAGGCGAGTATGACCTTCGTCAGATCTTGTACGACGCCAGTTCGGTCAGTTCCAACTGCTGAAATAACAATAAGTTGTGACATTTTTCTATAATCAACTTTATATGAGAATGTATGGCCGCACGTTCACCCGGGGCCGCTCCTTCCATGCTTCACGTGAGATCGTGACAGTCCTTGCCAGCGCCGGATATGAACAGTAACATCGCCGCCTCATTTCTGGCGAGGACAACTTGTGTTCAAGGGCAGCCTGGTCGCGCTAGTAACGCCTTTCGACGACAATAATCGGGTCGATTACGCGAGTCTCAAGCGCCTGATCGATTTTCATGTTGCGCAGGGCACCGACGGGCTGGTCATCGCCGGTACGACGGGCGAGTCGGCGACGCTGTCGCGTTCCGAGCACATTGAGCTTGTCGGCAGGGCTATTGAGATCGTGCGTGGACGCCTGCCCATCATCGTCGGCACCGGTTCGAATTCGACCGCACAGACTATTCAGTTGTCGCTGGCCGTGGCTGACCCCGGTATTGCGGCTTACCTTGTCGTGGTTCCGTACTACAACAAGCCGACCCAGGAAGGTCTGTTTCAGCACTTCTGGGCCATTGCCGATGCAGTGGACCGGCCGGTCATGATGTATAACGTGCCGGGCCGTACGGTTGCGGACATGCTGCCTCAGACCGTTGCGCGACTGGCGAAGCACGGCAACATTTTTGGTATTAAAGAGGCGACAGGTGAAATTCAACGCCTGAAAGACATTCAGGCACTGGTTGGCAAGGATTTCATGCTCTATAGCGGCGATGATTTTACGCTGTTACCGTTTATCGAGCAGGGCGGACATGGGGTCGTGACCGTGAGCGGCAATGTTGCACCGGCAGCGGTTTCCAGGCTGTGCAAATTGGCGCTGTCGGGCGATCATGATGAGGCGGTCGCGCTGGACGAGAGCCTGCAGCCATTGAACAAGGTGCTTTTCGCCGAGTCGAACCCGATACCGGTCAAGTGGGCGGTGAGCGAGATGGGTCTGATGGGACCCAACATTCGACTGCCGCTGACGCCATTTTCCGAGCAACATCATGAAACAATGCGATCGGCCATGCGCAACGCCGCATCCGGTCAGGAGACACACGCATGACAGCGATTCGACAGACAATAGCGCTGCTGCTGCTCGGCGGCCTTTGGGGCTGCGGTGGGGACAGTCTTATCGACAAAGCCTGCGACGAGCCCCAGCGGTACCAAAGTGCTGGGGAGGTCAAGAGAATCGTTGTGCCGGAAGGCCTGGATCCCCTCAATGTGCGAATGGAGATGCCGATACCGGAGCCTGAGGACGCGCCGTCGCGCCCCATGGGATCGCCGTGCATAGAAATGCCGCCGCGGGCTGGAACCGACAAATAGAATTCGGAGAGATGGCTGAGTGGTTTAAGGCGCTCGCCTGGAAAGCGAGTGTACG
>CAYTTZ010000121.1:0-9075 GCA_964440945.1 uncultured Woeseiaceae bacterium | reverse complement strand
CTATGTTTGCTAAAGGGCGCAAAAACGATGGGACAGAAGCGATCCAAGTGCAAAAGCACCCGATCAAAGGCGCGATAGCTGAAATGATGCGCAACAAACGCGCATGGCGGTTGTCTCCAATAACCTGGCAAACGTCAACACCACGGGCTTCAAACAGGGTCGCGCCGTGTTCGAAGACCTTCTCTACCAGAACGTCCGTCAGTCGGGTGGCCAGACGTCACAGGATACGGAGCTGCCTTCCGGCATGCACCTTGGCACCGGCGTACGCATTGTCGCGACCGAGAAACTGTTTACGCAGGGGAGTGTATTGCAGACCGATAACGCGCTGGATGTCGCAGTCAACGGGCGTGGTTTCTTCCAGGTGGACCAACCCGACGGCACGCTTGCCTACAGCCGCGATGGAGCGTTCCAACTCAACGATCAGGGTGAACTGGTGACGGCGAGTGGCTATCGAATTCAACCCGGCATCACGATACCGGACGCTGCACAGTCAATTACGATCGGCAGGGATGGCACCGTCTCGGTGAGGCTGGCGGGACAGACGTCAACGACGCAGGTCGGTAGTCTGCAGACCGTCGATTTCATCAATCCTGTGGGCCTGCAGCCGGTCGGCGAGAACCTTTACATCGAGACCGCATCCAGCGGCACTGCCCAGGCCGGGACGCCAGGTGAGAATGGACTGGGCTCGCTTAACCAGGGTGCTCTCGAAGGCTCTAACGTCAACGTGGTCTCTGAGCTGGTGAACATGATCGAGACGCAGCGGGCGTATGAAATGAACTCCAAGGCGATCTCCACCAACGACCAGATGATGCAGTACATCAACAATAACCTCTAAGGAACGTTCATGATTCGTCACTGCCATAGATTGATACTTATTACCGGCTTGGCCATCGTCGGGTCCGGTTGCGCTTCCGTTGATATGTTCGAGGAGAGTTATGATCCACCGTATCCGGCGGAGCCGGCATACGAGCCCCCGACCAGTGGGGCGATCTACAACAACGGCACCGATGTGCGGTTGTTCGAGGACCGCAAGGCAAGCCGTGTCGGCGACATCCTGACGGTACGTCTCAAGGAACAGACCAACGCCAGCAAAAATTCCCAGACGTCGACAGCAAAGACCACCGAAGCAACGCTTGCCAATCCCACGGTGTTCGGGCGCGCCCTGAGCAAGGACGGAACGCCGCTGTTTGAGGGGTCGCTGAGCGGGGAATCGTCGTTCGATGGCACCGGTTCCAGCAGGCAAAGCAACAGCCTGCTCGGCGATATCACGGTGACCGTGGTGCAGCGCTTGCCGAACGGCAATCTTCGAATTCGCGGCGAAAAATGGGTGACGCTCAACCAGGGCCGGGAGTTCATTCAGCTGTCCGGCATAATCCGTCCGGAGGACATCGAGACAGATAATTCACTGCAGTCGTATCGCATTGCCGATGCGCAGATTACTTACAGCAGCAAAGGCGTGCTTGCGGCCGCCAACCGTATGGGCCTCATCTCACGATTCTTTAACTCCGTATTCCACCCGTACTAGCCTGAGGAAACCTCGATGCAATTAACTTACAAGACTCGTACGACCGTTAGGCACCTGATGCTCGTTGCCCTTGTCCTGGTCGCTTTTCTGGCCGAACAGGCGATGGCAGACCGGGTCAAGGATCTTGCCAGTGTTGCGGGGGTGCGTAATAACCAGTTGACCGGTTACGGCCTGGTCGTTGGCCTGAGCGGCACGGGTGATCAGACGACGCAAACACCATTCACCGTGCAGAGTATCGTTAACATGCTCACGCAATTCGGTGTCACGATTCCGCCCGGTGTCAGTCTGCAACTCAAGAACGTCGCAGCCGTAACAGTGCATGCGGATCTGCCGCCGTTCGCGAAGCCAGGCCAGACGATCGATGTGACCGTATCGTCAATAGGCAATGCCAAGAGCCTGCGTGGTGGCGCGCTGATAATGGCGCCGATGCGCGGTGCCGACGGCAACGTATATGCCGTGGCGCAGGGCAATCTCGTGGTCGGCGGCTTCGGTGCCTCTGGTGACGACGGTTCCCGCATCATCGTGAACATCCCGAGTGCCGGCAGGATCCCGAATGGCGCGACAGTCGAGCGAGAGGTTCCCAGCGACTTCCTGACCAGCGAGGCCATCGTCTTGAACCTGCATGTACCCGACTTCACTACCTCCAAACGGCTTGCTGATCAGATCAACCAGACCATGGGCCCCGGAACGGCGGAATCGCTGGACGCGGTATCCGTGCGGATTCGTGCACCGGCGAGTGCCTCGCAGCGCACCGCGTTTGTATCCGCATTGCAGAGCCTCGAGGTGACGCCCGGCGAGGTACAGGCCCGCGTGATTATCAATTCGCGCACCGGCACGGTCGTGATCGGTGACAATGTTCGCGTTACGCCGGCTGCCGTCGCACATGGCTCGCTGGTCGTGACAATCGGCGAGTCGCCATTCGTCAGTCAGCCTATTGCCCCGTTTGGCCAGTCCGGTGAGACCGTCGCATTGTCCGATTCGGATATCAGCATCGTGCAGGAAGAGGCAAGCATGTTCCTGTTCGAACCGGGAACCAGCCTCGACGAAATCGTACGAGCGGTAAATCGGGTCGGTGCGGCGCCGGGTGATCTGGTGGCGATACTTGAAGCGCTGAAACAGGCGGGCGCGCTGCGCGCTGAGCTAATAGTGATCTAGCTCCGTCCGGGACGTCATCCATGACCGCAGCGATTACTGATTTTAACCAGTTTGCCGGCCTCCGTGCCGCTGCCGACAAGAATGATCCGGCTGCGTTGCGTGAGGTAGCGGGTCAGTTCGAGGCGCTGTTCCTGCAGTCGATGCTGAAGAGCATGCGCGAAGCGTCACTCGGTGATCCGATCTTTGGTGAGAGTGACCAGATGGACATGTACCAGGGCATGATGGATCAGCAGCTGTCCCTGGAGATGGCCAGCGGAAAAGGCGTCGGCCTCGCGGACATGCTGGTACGCCAGCTCGGCGGCGCTGATACCAAAATTCCCACACGACCGGACGGAAGTTTCTCCCTGGCCGACATCTCTCGCACACGCACGACCAGGCCTGCTCAGCCTTACAGCAGCCCGAAGATTTCAGCATCGCCGCAGGTCCGTCCGGAAACGCCATTGCAATCTATCGCGCCTCAGAAAGCCAAGCCGGTATGGTCCGACCCTGAGACGTTCGCTCGCGACATCTGGCCACACGCCGAGCGTGCTGGCCGCCGGCTTGACGTTGCGCCGGAAGCGATCGTTGCCCAGGCCGCGCTCGAGACAGGCTGGGGCGCGCATGTCATGCCGGACCAGCGCGGTGAGAGCAGCCTTAACCTGTTCGGCATCAAGGCCAGTGGCGGCTGGCAGGGCGAGCAGGTGTCGCGTCGTACGCTGGAATTCGAGAATGGCGTGCCGCGGCCGCAACATGCACAGTTCCGCTCGTATACCGACGTATCCGCGACGTTTGCCGACTATGCCGATTTCCTGACCGACAACCCGCGCTATAGCGAAGTCAGCGGTCACGGCAACGATGTTGCCGGGTTCGCTAACGCGCTGCAGTCAGCGGGCTACGCGACAGATCCGCAGTACGCCGACAAGATAACCCGCGTGCTCAACAGCCCGACGATGCAGTCCGTGATGCGAGACCTCAAGAATTCCGAGGCTCGGCCGATAGCCAATCAACTGTCGCTGCAAGAAGAGTAGATGCAAGCGATGGATGACAGGGGAATACGATGCCAGACCCATTAAATATCAGCCTTACCGGTATGCAGGCGTTCCAGCGTGCGCTGCAGGTAACAAGTCACAACATCGCGAACGCCAACACGCCCGGATACAGTCGGCAGGTCGCCGATTTTTCGGCACGAGCCGGCGGTGGTCAGGGTAATACGTACCTGGGTGGCGGAACGCAGGTGTCTACGATTCGGCGCATTTACGACAGCATGCAGGTCGATCAGTTGCGCTCGTCGATGACCGGATTTGCACGTTTCGACACACTGAATTCACTGTCGAGCCGCATCGACACGCTGCTCGCCGATGCCGACACGGGCCTGAATACCGGGCTGCAGTCCTTTTTTAATTCGGTGCAGGATGTCGCCACCGATCCGTCGTCGATCTCGGCGCGACAGGCATTGATAGGCGAGGCCGGTGGTATCGTCGGCCGCTTCCAGTCAATGGACATGCGTCTCGACGAGCTGGACAAGGAAGTTAACGCTCGCGTTGACCTTGCGGTAGACGATATCAATCGAATCGCGACGTCGATCGCAAACCTGAACGGGCAGATTGCGCTGGCGAACAATGCCACGACACCGCCGAATGATTTACTGGACGCACGCGATGCCCTGGTCCTGGAGCTTTCCGGGCAGGTCAACGTGAGTACGAACATCCAGGCAGACGGCAACATGAGCGTCTTCATTGGCTCCGGCCAACCGTTGGTCACGGCAGGCAATGCGCGCCTGCTCGTTGCCGGCGGGTCGGAATTCGACCTGACTCGCACGACGGTTTCTTATCAAGGTGCTGCCGGCAATACGCCGCTGGACACAGCATCTACTGGCGGCACGCTCGGCGGTCTGCTCGAGTTTCGTGACCGCATCCTGGATCCTGCGCGACAATCGCTGGGCCAGACTGCGATTGCATTCACGACCAGCTTGAACCGACAAAATAGCGCCGGTATGGATTTGCGCGGCAACCTCGGCGGGGACCTGTTCAGCGTGGCCCCGCCCAAGGTTCTGTACTCCGGTGACAACACTGGCACCGGTACCGCCAGCGTTACGGTCACCAATCTTGGTGAGTTGACAGGCGCCGACTACGTTCTGGATTACGACGGCTCGGCCTACAGCCTGTCCCGCGCCGATACCGGGGAAGCGATTACCCTGGAAGGCAGCGGCTCGGCGGGTGATCCGTTCCGTGCCGCCGGAGTCAGCTTCAGTGTCGGCGGCCTGCCCGCGGCCGGCGATCGCCTGCTTCTTCGCACGGGCCTGGATGCGGCGGGTACGATAGAGAGCGTTGTCACTGACCCGCAAGCCATCGCCATGTCGGTACCGACTCGCACATCAATCTCACAGGGCAACATTGGCAATGGCACGATCAGCCTTCCGGCCGTCCTCGATCCCGAAGACTCGGACCTGCTGACGGGCACGGTGATCGAATTCACGAGCCCTACCACCTACAGTATCAACGGCGCCGGCAACTTCACCTATTCAGAAGGCAGCCTGATCGTCCTCAATGGCAACGGCGTGACCATCAGCGGCACACCGGCAACCGGCGACAAGTTTTCTCTCGACCCCAACTACGGCGCCTCCGGTGACAACAGCAACGGGCTATTGATGGCGGAGATACAGTCTGTCGGATTGCTCGACGGTGGCACCATCAGTATTAATGAGAGCTACGGGCGGCTTGTCGCAGACGTTGGCGGGATGACGCACCAGATAAAGGGCAGTCTGGATGCCCAGGGCGTCGTACTGACGAACGCTGAGGCTGCAGTTTCCTCGACATCGGGCGTTAACCTCGATGAAGAGGCAGCCAATCTCATCAAATATCAGCAGGCCTACCAGGCCGTCGCACAGGTCATTGCGGTCGTCAGCACGATGTTTGAGAGTTTGCTGGCTGCGACGAGGAGATAACGATGCGAGTTTCAACAATGGGCAGCTATGCGAATGGCCTCTCCGCGATGCAGCGGCTGCAGGCGGCGCTTAATCAGACGCAGCGTCAGATATCCTCGGGTCGTCGCATACTGACACCGTCCGATGATCCCCTGGCGTCTGCGAGATCGGTGGAAATACGCGAATCGATTGGTCGTCTTGAGCAGTTCGATCGCAACGCCAATATGGCAACCAACCGCCTCGCGCAGGAAGAATCGTCGCTGGGATCCGTAAACAACGTCCTGCAGCGCGTACGCGAATTGGCATTGCAGGCAAACAACGCCACGCAAAACAACGAAACTCGTCAGCTCATCGCGATCGAGATGCGACAAAGCCTCGATCAGCTGGTACAGCTAGCGAACCAGAAAGACGGCAGTGGCAATTACATGTTCTCGGGTAATCTCGAATCCACAACGCCGGTGACGCGCATGGGTGGTTCATTCACCTACAACGGCGACCAGGGCCAGCGCTTCATACAAATAGGCGAGGGAAGGCAGGTCGCTGACGGAGATTCCGGCGCGGCCATCTTCTTCAAGATTCGCGGCGGCAATGGTTCATTCGTTACCAGCCCTGCCGCGACGAATAGTGGCAGCGGCATTCTCGGGCCTGGAAGTGTCGTCGATCCGAGTGCCTGGGATCAGGATCAATACACCATTCGCTTTATCGATCCGGCTAACTACGAAGTGCTGGACTCGGGTGGCGGTGTCATTTCAACAGCTACCTTCCAGGACGGTGATACGCTCGCGTTCCGCGGCATCGAGTTCTCCCTTAACGGTCAGCCCGAGGCTGGCGACGAGTTCACGGTTGCACCCAGTCCTTACCAGGATGTCTTCTCAATGGTCGACCAGCTGGCCACTGCCCTGGAAACAGGCTCATCTGATACGGCTTCCATGGCTGCACTGCATAATGAAGTTAACGCCGGCCTGCAGAATATCGACCAGGCGATCGGCAATGTTCTCGATGTTCGTGTTGCGGTCGGTTCCCGGCTTGGTGCAATCGAGAGCCAGGTCGACAGCAATGGCGCATTTAAACTGAATTTTCGCGATACGCTTGCCAGCATTGAAGATCTTGACTATGCCGAGGCGATTTCGCGCCTGAGTCTTGAAGCAACAACACTCGAGGCCGCGCAGCAATCGTTCATACGAACGCAGGGACTGTCACTCTTTAACTACCTCTAAAGAAACGCGGAATAGACTGACTCGAAAATTTTCCAACCTGCGTCACATTTTTCGAAATTCCCCCTAAAGTTCTGCCTGCACCGGTCGGTGCCCCGATCGCCATCTTTGGCGAATCTGCAAATAAACGCTAAAGGTCTGCGTACCGCGACCGATAACCCCTCTGTACGGTGGTCTTGAATGGATTTCGCGGCCGTCAAGTCACTTCCGGCGGCATTAGCAGACCGGACTTTTGAAAACTAGGAGTTAAGACAATGGCACAGACGATTAATACGAACGTTGCTTCGCTAAATGCGCAACGGAACTTGAATCGTTCGCAAGGTTTGCTAAACCAGTCTCTGGAACGGCTGTCTACAGGCCTGCGAATCAACAGCGCAAAGGATGATGCGGCAGGTCTCGCAATTTCCGAGCGCTTCACTACACAGATCCGCGGTCTCAACCAGGCGGTTCGAAATGCTTCAGATGGCATCTCTCTGGCCCAGACGGCAGAAAGTGCACTCAGTGAGCTGACGAACAACCTGCAGCGAATTCGCGAACTGGCCGTGCAGTCGGCGAACGCAACGAACTCCGGTTCTGATCGTTCTGCACTGAACGCTGAGGTACAGCAACGCATCGCAGAAGTAGAGCGTATCGCCAGCCAGACCTCGTTCAACGGCCGCAAGGTTCTGGACGGTAATTTCGGTACTGCCCAGTTCCAGGTTGGCGCGAACGTCGGTGAGACGATCGCAGTAAACCTGACAACCGGCATGCGGTCGAGCCAGATCGGTCAGATCGCTTCTGCAACGGGCACCGCTGTAACGGCGAATGCGCTTCTCGACAACGGTCTGACGATCGCTGTTGGCACTGGCGCAGCAGTCAGCGTTGGCGGCTCGGTGGCTGGTTCACTGAACGGTCAGGAAGCGGATAGCGCTTACGCGAAGGTACGCGTAATCAACAATGCTGGTGTTGCAGGACTGTCAGCAACCGCGGCAAACAGCTCGACAGGGGTGTTTGACACGGTCGTTGGCGGCACGGCGACTTCGACATACGCACTGACCATTAACGGTACGGCAATCTACAGCGGCGCTGACAATCTTGCGATTGGTCAGTCGTTGACCGCTGCAGACGTGGCAGCGCAGGTCAACCTTTACTCGTCCCAGACGGGCGTATCGGCATCTGTTAGCGGCACAAGCCTGACGTACGCCTCGGTCGATGGTCGCAACACCAACGTTGTTGAGGCCATTACGCTTGGCGCAGGTGCAAGCGGTACGGGTATTGCCTTAGCGCAAGAGGGAATTGTCCGCGGCACGATCACGATGTCCGCTGCTGACAACATCGTCATGACAGGCGAATTCGCTGAGATAGGACAGACGGCAACGATCGCGAAGGACGCCGGCACGCTTGACAGTGTTGACGTACTGAGCGTCGTAAATTCCGAAACGGCAATGAACCGAATCGACTCTGCCCTCACCGTTGTGAGCGATCTTCGCTCCAGCTTCGGTGCTATCCAGAACCGCTTCGAGTCAACCATTGCCAACCTGCAGGCGGTCTCAGAGAATCTGTCGGCATCACGCAGCCGGATTCAGGATGCTGACTTTGCTGCTGAAACGGCTGCCCTTACCAAGGCGCAGATCCTGCAGCAGGCTGGTGTAGCAGTACTGTCACAGGCCAATGCTCAACCGCAGCTCGCATTGAGCTTGCTGCAGTAAAGGTACGGCAAGTAATCCCCCTTGGTCAGGCGGCACGGATGCCGCCTGACACAAGGTTTTAAGGGGAGAACGAAAATGTCAAACCAGGACGTACAAGCGCTAGCAAGTTCCACCGGAACTTTTCAGGCGCTAAAGCTGAAAGCGGAGCAGCTGCCTTCGGGCGGCAAGGTTCAGCCAGAAGCCGGCAAGGAGCCGCCGGTTCCAGCCAGGGAAAAGCCTGATCTTGAGGCGCTGGCAGCCCGGTTGAACGTCGCGAGCCAATCGATCGGCCGTGATTTGCGCTTCAAGGTGGATATGAACAGCGGGCATTCGGTCATCCAGGTGCTCGACAGCGATACGGGTGAAATCATACGAGAGATTCCTCCCGAAAAGGCGCGTATCAGCCTGTCTGGCAACGGCGATCTGCAGCTGAGTTTGTATGACGCACTGGCGTAAGCGGTGCAATGGAAAAATCAGAAAATTTTGGCACGTTTCTTGTAGTTGTTTCTTGTAGTTACTGACTTGGGATTGAATGGAATTCTGAAATGGCCAGCATAGTATCGACAGGAATAGGGTCCGGACTGGATATCTCGGGGATCGTGCAGAGTTTGG
>CAYTTZ010000120.1:0-9077 GCA_964440945.1 uncultured Woeseiaceae bacterium | reverse complement strand
GTCTGGTAGTGCCAGACGTACTCGCCCGTGTCGGCGTTGACCGCGATGACAGAGGAAAGAAACAGGTTGTCGCCGCCCTCAGGACTGCGCAGGTCATAGTCGTATGGCAGTGCTCCTGCTGTGCCAAAGAACAGCAGTCCGGAGTCCGGGTCGTAGGTCATCTCGTTCCAGTTACTGCCGCCGCCACCGAATTTTTTCAGGGCGTCGCCCGACCAGGTCTTTGCCGCCATCTTCATGGCAGCCGATGTATTTTGCGCAGGGTCGTCGCTCGGAACCGTGTAGAAGCGCCATTGAAGGTCGCCGCTGTCGGCATCGTAGGCGGAAACATAGCCACGGTTTTTCTTGTCCGACTCGGACCCGGCATTGCCAACGAAGATGCTGTTGCCGCCGACGTAGGGTGAATCGGTAATACTGTAGCCCTGTTCGCGGTCGCAGGTCTGTTTCGACCAGAGCTCCTTGCCGCTCGCGGCATCGAGGGCAAGCAATCGGCAGTCTGCGGTCGTCGCAAATACCTTGCCCTGCCAGACGGCGACGCCGCGGTTAACGCGGGCGACCCAGGACATACCTGGATCTTCTGCAAGGCGCGAACGAACGTCCGGGTCATGCTGCCACAGGAGCTTGCCGGTTTTACCGTCGATGGCGAACACCAGCGACCAGGCGCCGGACAGATAGATAATGCCGTCAACGACGACAGGCGTTGCGGAAATTCCGTCAGGGACGGGCAAGTCGGTTGACCATGCGAGGCCCAGGTCCGTGACCGTCTTATCGTTAATCGCGCGCAGCGGACTGAAGTGTTCGCCGCGGAAATTGCCGCCCTTTACGAACCAGTTGGTGCCGTTGGCCGCCTCAGCCAGCACGCGTTCCTCGGTGACATCACCCGCTGCGATTGATGCCGGGGCCACCATGCAGCCGATTATCAACAGCAAGACCTGTCGTACCTGCCACTGTCGCATTGCGTGTCTCCTCGTAGGCAAATCCACCCATATTGTGGATTAACAGCGTTGCCGACGCTAATCTTAAGGGCCGGCCAGAATAAATAGAATGCCGGGCAAGCATCAGGGGGATACCTATGAGAAAGATCTATCTGTTCGATATTGGTTTATTGGTCCTGGCCGGGACCGTCGTCGGCGTGCTGGCCGACGAACCGGTGCGTCCGGCGAAGCTGTCGAAAGCCGACATTGCGGGCGAGGTATTCGATCGCCCGGACATGCTGGAACATACGGAGGGCGGCAACACGACACTGGACGTCACGTCGCTGTTGTCCAGCGACAAGAAGTTCGGCTCCGGCATGTACAAGTCCGGCGCTGTCCGTTTTGAGATTACCGATCCCTATGGCGTCGATGAGTTCATGTACTTTCTTGAAGGTGGCGTGACGCTAACCTCCAGCGATGGCGACGTGCAGGTGATCAACGCCGGCGAGGCCGTCACGATTCCCAAGGAATGGACAGGTGTCTGGGATACCGAGGGCTATACGAAAATTTGGGTGATTTACTCAGAGGATGGTTCGGGGCTTGAATAACAGACTACTTGCGGCGCTGGCGTGCGTCGTCGTTCTTGGTGCCTGTAGTGACAAGCCAAGCCAATACGACGCGGCGGACACGGTTTTTATGAATGCTCGCGTCTATACAGTAAATGACGAGAACCCCTGGGCGGAAGCGGTCGCGGTCAAAGGCAATGAAATAGTCTACGTTGGCGATGCAGCGGGCGTCGAAGCGCTGGTCGGAGAAGCTACGCAGCGCAGAGACCTGCAGGGCCAGCTGCTGCTACCCGGATTCATCGACTCTCATGTGCATCCGATTGCCGGCGGCGCCTACGCGACGGCACTGTCACTGGATACCTATGGCAGCGTCGATGACTGGGTCAAAGCGATCGCCGATTACGCTGCCGAGAACCCCGATGCCCCCGTCCTGTTCGGCTACGGCTTTCTTGCGACCACGTTCGGGCCTGTCGGGCCTACGCGGCAGCTCATTGATGAATTCGTTCCCGACCGGCCGGTGCTGATCATGGATGAAGGATTTCATGCGGCCTGGGCCAATACGGCCGCGCTAAAGGCCCTGAACATCACGCAGGATACGCCCGACCCGGTGTCCGGCTTCAGCTATTACAAGCGAGATGCCAACGGCGACGCGACTGGCTATTTGCTCGAGGGCACAGCCGGTGTGGCCATGGATAGCCTGGATGTCATAACAGAGGAAATCGTGACCGATGGCTTAAGTATCATAATCGGCATCATGAACGCTTACGGCGTGACCGCAGCGTACGACGCCGGCCTTATCGGCTACGAGGATATCGCGGCTTCGGTATTGGAGCGCACCGAGGCCAACGGCGACATGACGGTCCGCCTGGTGGGTTCCTACCGACCGCGCGGTCCGGAAGATGTCGATATCGCTGTCGACAAGGCACTGGAGTGGGGCCGCACGTTAAAGGGCGAGCACTATCACTACAATGTGCTGAAGATCATGGATGACGGCACCGTCGAAGGGCGCACGGCTGCGATGTTCGAGGACTACCAGGGCGAGCCGGGTAACAGCGGCGAAACGGTGTTCACGGAGGCGCAGATGACATCGATGGTTGTGGGCGCGGCCCGTCAGGGCATCGACGTACACATTCATGCGCTGGGCGAACGGGCAATTCATGAGTCGCTGAACGCCATCGAGGCGGCGCGCAAACAGGCGCCGGACAGCAAGACCCGTTACGCAATCTGCCACATCCAGGTGATCACCGATCAGGACCTGCCGCGATTTGCCGAACTCGACGTCATCGCTCAAAGCACGCCATTGTGGGCGTCCTACGATACCTATGGGGAACAGTTTGTCAGCGAGGATCAGTTCGATCGATTCTGGCGGTACAAGAGTCTTAAGGATCTTGGCGTGCGGCTGTCATTCGGTAGCGATTTCCCGGCCAGCGGCGCCGGCACGCTCGGTTTGTCGCCGGTGGTTCAGATCGAAATCGGCCACACACGGCAGTTTGCCGGAGAACGGGATGCGCCGATACAGCCCCGTGAGACCGAACGCCTGGATGTTGAGAGTCTTGTGCGCGGCTTCACGATCGATGCCGCCTACCAGATGCACATGGACGACAAGATTGGCTCTATTGAGGTTGGCAAGAAAGCAGACCTCGTTGTACTCGACCAGGACATATTCGAGGTCGATGCCTACGACATTCACAAGACGAGGGTCATCATTACGATGATGGACGGAAACGTGGTCTACGAATCGGTCGAGCAGGGGACTTGAGCAATTCGACGATACACGTTGCCGTCGTCACCGGCGGTGGTCATGGCATTGGCCGGGCGCTTTGTCGGCGTCTCGCGCGAGATGGCGCGAAGGTTGTGGTTGTTGATATCGACGAAGCGGCGGCATCGTCGGTCGCCAGCGATATTGGCGGCATCGCTCGCGCGCTGGATGTGAGTGACGAGCAGGCCGTCGCCCGGCTCGTTGACGAGGTTGAGCAGAATGAAGGCCCGATCGACATGTTCATCTCGAACGCTGGCGTCGGCTATGGCGACGGTGATGCTGGCGCGATCTCGGCCGAAGGCGGGATGAACCCGATCGACGATCGCTGGGATGCCTGCTGGCGGATCAACGTCATGGCACATGTTTACGCCGCACGCGCCGTCGTGCCGCGCATGCTGCAGCGCGGCGGCGGCCACCTGGTGAACACTGCGTCGGCGGCAGGGCTGTTGAGCCAGATCGGTGATTCTGCGTATTCGGCGACCAAGCACGCTGCGGTCGGTTTCGCGGAGTCGCTGGCAATTGACTACGGCGAAGCCGGTATTGTTGTGTCAGTCGTGTGCCCGCAGGCGGTTGCGACACGCATGATCGGCATCGAAGACGATTCGGAGTCGCTGGAGGGCGGTTTCCATGGCAATGACGTCGACGGCATCATGCGGCCGGAAGCCGTCGCCGATATCATCATCGATGAGGCGCTGGCCGGGCGTTTCCTGATACTGACGCATCCCGAGGTGACGACGTACGTGCAGCGCAAAGCCAGTGACCACAATCGCTGGATCAAGGGGATGCAGCGTTTTCGTCAAAAGCTGTCCGGCTAACGGTCTTCGTGGGCGACCTCGCCGGGCTGTTAGGGCGAACCACTGTATTGCCACAACACCGATGAGCGCTGCCCTGAACGGCAGTAGGCGAGCACCGGCCCGTCACTGCCGGCAAGGATCTCCTGGAATCGCTTGACCGTCTCCGCGCTGATGCCGGCGTTGGAAATCGGCAGGTGATGAAAAGCAACGCCCTGGATATCGCACTCGGTTTTCACCGCCGCGGCCGTGGGCTGTCCAAAATCCTCGTCATCCGGACGGTTACAGACGATCGTGACAAAACCGTTTTCCTGAAGCGCATGAACGTCGGCAGGCTGAATCTGGCCGGCGACGGAACAGGTCTCCGTGAGTTTGTAGATCGTCATTGAGGCGGCTCAGATCGCGTCGACTGGAATCTTCAGATAACGAATGCCGTTGCCCTCGGGTTCGGGTAGCTTCCCGGCCCGCATGTTGACCTGGATCGATGGCAACAGGAGCTTCGGCATACCGAGTTCGCTATCGCGACCCTCCCGCAGGGCAACGAACTCCGATTCGGATACGTCGTTGTTGATATGAATATTGTTCGCGCGCTGTTCGGCTACCGAGGTTTCCCAGGCATACACATCGCGGCCGGGCGCCTTGTAATCGTGGCACATGAAGAGGCGAGTATTCTCCGGCAGCGACAATATTGCCCGGATGGATTGGTAGAGCTGCGGCGCGCTGCCGCCGGGGAAGTCAGTCCTGGCCGTGCCGAAGTCCGGCATGAATAGCGTGTCGCCGACGAAGGCGCTGTCACCAATAACGTAGGTGACACACGCCGGTGTGTGGCCCGGTGTTGCCATCACACGTCCGCGGATACCACCGAAGCCAAAAGTCTCGCCATCATCGAAAAGGTGATCGAACTGGCCGCCGTCGGGTACCAGGTCGCCCAGGTTGAATGTCTCCTTAAAGACGGACTGAACCGCGGTGACACCGCGGCCGATTGCTGTCTTGCCGCCAAGCTTGCCTTGCAGATAAGGCGCGCCGCTCAGGTGATCCGCGTGTACATGGGTCTCGAGGATCCAGTCGATCGTCAGGTTGTTGACCTTTGCATGGTTGATAACCTGGTCCGCGGATGACGTCGAGGTGCGGCCCGAAGCCGGGTCGTAGTCGAGCACAGGATCGATTATCACGGCTTGTGATGTTGCCGGGTCGCTGACGATGTAGGTAACGGTAAACGTTGCTTCATCGAAAAAAGCGCTTACTTCTGGTGTGGACATTTTTGCCTCAATGATGAAAACGTTCGGTCATTATAAAGCCCATCCGAAAGCGTCGCACCATGGCAGGACGAGTTACGGGATCGGCGGAGTACCTGGTGGCGTGACGGGCTATGCCTGGCTAGCCTTGCAGCACCGCTTCGCGGATCTTGTCGATCTGCGGCCTCAGTTTTGGCGGTGCTTTGCCAAGGCAATGTTTGTCGCGGGGGCAGTTCGAGCTGCGCTGGCAGATGATGGTCGCATCCGTCGCAGCGCCGTGTTCGATCCAGCCGATGTTGAGGATCTTGCTAATGCTCTCGAGTTGCTTGCGCGCCTCGGTCGGAATCGGCGCCGTACCGCCGCCGCTGTTGCAACTCGACTCGATCATGTCGATGGTCCGTTTCGGATCGATATTCTGGGCAATCAGCGCAGGCGAGAGGTCGACGCCGGCGCACAGTACGTGCGGGTTGCCGGCGGCGTCCTTGCTGCGTATCGACTGGCAGCAGTAGAGGCGTTTGTCGTCGCCACTGCGCAATACCGATATTTGTGACGACGGCCTGGTGGAACGCGTATTCAGCATACGAAATACTGCCCAGTGCTGGCAGGGGTCGGATACCAGGGTCATATTGCCCCACGGCAACGGGATGCCGTTGCCGCGATACACGGCCCTGAGGTTGCCGGGCGGGTAGGCATCGAAATAATGCCAGTGGGGATACGGCGATACGCTTGGCATGCGTCGCATCACCAGCGTCTTCGTCAGGCCGATCTTGTCGCCGGAATTGATGGCGTAGGCCTGGCGCGCAAGAAACTGGCGAAATGGCGTTTTCGGCGCGAGCAGGGCGGCCGCAAAATAACTGCACTCGAAATCCCGCCATGCATAGAGAATGTCCTTGGCATCAACGTTCAGGGAATCCTCGTCATGACGGCGGCCGGATACCCGCCCGCCGGATACCTGCGGTGCACGCGCGCCGTCTCCGCCGTGCAGCACCATGTGCCCGACATGATTGGCGAGGTCGAATTTTAGTCGCGCGGGATCTTTTTCGAGCTCGCGGTTCAGGTAAACCTTGTTCGGCGCATCGAAGAAGGAACGAACCATGGTGTTAAGTGGCTTGTCGGCGTCTCCCTGGTCTTTGAATGTAGATTTGTCGAACCAGTGAATATCCATGCCCAGCTGTTTCGCGATTGCAAACACGTCGTCCAGGTGCATCGGAAATTGTTTCTTGCCGACGGTCTCAGCGGCTCGTTCGAGATCGGGAAAGCGGTTCTTGCTGGATTCCTGGTGAGCGCGGATCAGCAGGTGCGCAAACTGCCGGCCGGTTGTTCCCGTCTGCGCCAGTAATTCGGGGATGGCGAGCTGCAGCAACGATTCGGAGAACAGGAATCCCGGCTCCAGCGGCATGCCGCTGACCGCTGCCGTTGGCGCCGTGTCGATCACATTGTCGTCAAGGGAATCATCGAAGAACCAGCTCGTTTCCTTCTGGAAGATCTCGGCGATGATCTCCAGCAGTCGTTCGGAGGGCACACGCTTGCCATTCTCGATCATCGATAGATACGACACCGAAGGCCCGGCCTCCGCGTCAATCTGCACGCAACGGACGGACAGGTCCTCAAGCGTCAGGTTGTTGCGCTTGCGTAAGCTCTTGATTTTAGTGCCAAGAAAATGCGCTTTTCGGCGAAGGCCCTGGTGGCTGCTCATGTTGATTCCTCTGCTGAGTACAATCCAACTCTCATATTTGTGAAATTAACATTGTGAAATTCTTACTGTTAAATTTCATTCTAATGGGGATTAAAATGTCGTTCAAGACATTTATTCGCAGCGATAGCAGCGATTCTGACAGGAAGGAACAAAGCCATGACGCGACAGGAACAGATCAAGAAGCTGGAGTCGGAATGGGCAGACAGCCCACGCTGGAAAGGCACCGAGCGCAGCTACAGCGCTGAAGACGTGGTGAAACTGCGTGGCACCGTGCAGGTTGAACACACACTCGCTCGCCTCGGCGCCGAGAAGATGTGGCGTCTCGTTAACCAGGAAGAACCGCTTTGCGGGCTGGGTGCCCTGACAGGTAACCAGGCCATCCAGGAAGTCCAGGCTGGGCTGAAAGCGATCTATTGCTCAGGTTGGCAGGTTGCCGGCGACGGCAATAGTGCGGGCGAAATGTACCCCGATCAGAGCCTGTACCCGGTCGACTCCGTGCCGAAAATGGTTGAGCGCATCAACAACGCGCTGCTGCGAACAGACGAGATTCATGCGCTGAACGGCGACGACAGCATCGACTGGCTGCCACCCGTCATCGCGGACGCAGAGGCCGGCTTTGGAGGCAACCTCAACGCTTTTGAACTCATGAAGAGCATGATCAAAGCGGGCGCAGCGGGCGTACACTTTGAGGACCAGCTTTCTTCCGCCAAGAAGTGCGGTCACATGGGTGGCAAGGTCCTGGTGCCAACGCACGAGGCCGTGGCGAAGCTCAACGCCGCCCGGCTTGCCGCCGATGTTTGCGGTGTACCAACAGTATTGTTGGCACGTACCGACGCGGATGCGGCAAACCTGATTACGTCCGACTCAGATGATCGCGACCATCCGTTCATTACGGGTGAGCGCACGCCGGAAGGCTTTTACCGCACAAACGCCGGTATGGATCAGGCAATCGCGCGCGGGCTGGCTTATGCGCCCTATGCGGACATGATCTGGTGCGAAACCTCGAAGCCGGATCTCGAGCAGGCAAAGGTCTTCGCCGATGCTATTCACGCCAAATTCCCGGACCAGCTGCTGTCCTACAACTGTTCGCCGTCGTTCAACTGGAAAGCGAATCTCGATGACGCGACGATGAAAGTATTTCGCGAAGAGCTCGGCAAGATGGGCTACAAGTTCCAGTTCATTACCCTGGCGGGCTGGCATGCGCTGAATTCCAGCATGTTCAACCTGAGTCGCGCCTACAAGCAAGAGGGCATGTACGCGTACTCAAAATTGCAGGAAAAAGAGTTCGCAGACGAGAAGTTCGGCTTCCGCGCGGCGAAACACCAGTCTTTCGTTGGCGCCGGCTACTTCGATGCAGTGCAGAATACGATCATGCATGGCCTGTCATCCACCACGGCTTTGGCAGGAAGCACCGAAGAAGAGCAATTCGTCGCGTAAACGGGTTGACAGTTGCAGGCTCCGCGAGAGCTAATGCGTATGGAATCAGCAACGGTTGAACTCATGGAAAATCAGGATCGGCGCACGGTTGGCGCGCTGAGTGTAGCGCCCGTCTTTTTCGATTTTGTCGAGCGGGAGCTGCTGCCAGCAATTGATCTCGAACCGGACGTGTTCTGGGGCGGGCTCGAATCACTGATCGAGGAGCTCGCTCCCGTCAATCGGTCTCTGCTTGCAGTTCGTGACGAGCTGCAGCAGAAGATCGATGCGTGGCACATCGAGCGGCAGGGACAGGAGTGGGAGCACGCCGACTATGTCGCGTTCCTGAAAGAGCTTGGCTATCTCGCCGACGCCGGCAGCTCGTTCAAAATTGAAACAGCCAATGTCGATGCCGAGATTGCCGAGATCGCTGGCCCACAGCTGGTCGTGCCTGTCAGCAACGCGCGTTTTGCAATCAACGCCGCCAACGCCCGCTGGGGCAGTCTGTACGATGCGCTCTATGGCACGGACGTTATCGATGAGGAGAACGATCAGCAGCGTGACGGCGGTTACAATCCGACACGCGGCGCCGCCGTCATTCGCTATGCCACTGCCTTTGTCGACAGCGCAATTCCGCTTGATGGAGTCAGTCACGCCGATGTGAATGACTACGGTCTCGATCGATCGGAGACCGGTGTAGTGTTCG
>CAYTTZ010000119.1:0-9091 GCA_964440945.1 uncultured Woeseiaceae bacterium | reverse complement strand
GGAGGAATCGAACCCCGTCCGACAAACCGCGACAGCGTTTGGGGCGCCGCAGGCGGGTCGCAGACCCGAGAATCGCTCTAAAGCGATTCGAGCCAATCCGGTAGGGAGTACCAAATAAATCAAGAGACCCGCCTTGCGCGGGTCTTTTTGTTTGTTTTGTTCTGTCTCTGGAGGATAGGAAGCACCGGGTTCGAAAAAACGCGACAGCGTTTTGACGCGCGAAGCGCGCCGCGAAAGGGGCGAAAATCGGCCAGAACCGATTTAGGTCCATCCCCCAGGGAGTACCAAACACAAAGGGCCCGCATCGCGGGTCCTTTTTTGTTTGGTTACACTGCGACCTCCTGGAGCAACAGACCAACGATGATACTCAGCTTACTGCCAAGCATAGTAATCCTCGGGCTCGCAGCGCTGGCTGCGGTGCACCAGACGCTGACTCATCGCCCCCGCTCGACAAGCGGTGGCACCCTCAGATCTGCCGCCATTGCACTCGCCATCGCGGCGAGCATCCAGGGGATTCACTTCGCCGAAGAGGCGTTAACCGATTTCCCCGGACGACTCGGCGTGCTACTTGGAATTCCAGCCATGCCGATGTCTTTCTTCCTCACGTTCAATCTCTGTTGGCTGACAGTCTGGGCCGCCTCGGTTCCAGGTCTGCGATCCGCCAAACCCTGGGCGTTCTTCGCGGCCTGGTTCCTAGCAATTGCCGGGGTCATCAATGGCGTCGCGCATCCCGCGCTTGCGATTGCCTCGGGTGATTACTTCCCGGGGCTTGTGACATCCCCCTTCATCGGGGTAGCAGGCATCTGGCTGTCACGAAAACTAAAGGACACCGCCAGTCCCTGGCCACCTTAGTGCAGACCAGCCTCGCGACTCAGGGCCGACCGCAGCGCCTGCCTTATCGCACTCCTGCTGAAGACACTCTGATCGCTCGCCGGCCCACCGGGCATCGCGTATCGGATCGTGCCGCTTACAGCCGCCCACGTGTTGGCCTCGACGCCCAATGGCGCGCGTTGCGGATAGCACTGGTCCAGAAAGCCGCCCCAGCAGTAGTCGCCAGGGTCTCCCGACGGGTAATCCCAGTAAACAACAGAACCGACGCTCGACATCGCCAGCGCGAATGCCTTACTAACCGTTCGCGCCGTGCGGTTGCAGATGCTGATATCGGCACGAAATGTGTCGCCCGCAGATGCGGAGGACTCAGCGGGACTCCTCCAGGCGGAGGCCGTGACTTCCGAATACACCAGTTGCGCCAAAACGGCGCAGCCGTCTGCGCCCGTAAAGGCCTGATCGGCACGAACATCGGTTGAGAATGCGACTGCGGCAATACTCGCAAACAATAACGCGGCAAAGTTCCTTTTCGCCATGGTTGCTCTCCTTAGTTTGGTAGACAGGGAAAGCTTCAGTCAGCGGCCATCAGTTTGGTAGCGGTATTTCTCCGGCTTTCGAACAGATGCGCTAGAAAAACGATAGCACCGCATCAACGAATGACCACACCAGCATCACGGCAGTCGGCAGGAATGTTATTGTGAAACCCGCCCCTCTGCTGGTCGGATCTTTCAGATACGACGACCAATAGATAAAGCGCCCGATGATATAGACGACTCCCAGCCCCGCGCCCCAAAGTGGATTGACCAGCCACGCGAAGATCCAGAGCGCCGGGACAAACGCGACCAGCTGCTCCATCGTGTTCTGCTGGATACGGAACATGCGCTCAAACTCAGGGTGCCCTGTAATCGCCGGCGCGTTGACGCCATGTTTGCCTCTCATCGAACCGACCTGGATCGAGAAGAAGACGAACTGCGCCAGGGCAACTACCGTAACGATTGCAACTGCTTCCATTTCTTCTTTCTCCCTTTGTTAAGACTTTTATCGTTTTTTCTGTGACTATTGGCCACTCTTCAAGCAAATGAAGGCTGAAGTGGCCGCCGCACCTATCGATAAGCTACGCGCTTTTTTTCTCGACAACGTCCTCGGCCTCGAGCGACACGAATACGCCGCGATTGGCTGGTCATTTGCCTACTTCTTCTGCGTGTTGGCTGCATACTACATTCTGAGGCCGGTTCGTGAGCAACTGGCGGTCGGAAGCGGCCCCGAGAACATACCCTACCTGTTTATCGGCACGTTTGTTGCCATGCTGGTTGCCACGCCGGTGTTTGGCTGGGTAGCGTCACGTTTTGCAAGACGCGTGTTCCTGCCCTGGGTCTACCTGTTTTTCATCTCCAATATCCTCATCTTCTGGCTGGTGTTCTCGCAGGCGCTCGATGCCGACCGGGAATTTGTCTGGCTCGGGCGCGCTTTTTTTGTATGGCTGAGTGTATTCAACCTGTTCGTGGTATCAGTGTTCTGGAGCTTCATGGCTGATATTTATACGCGGGAACAAGGTCGAAGACTGTTCGGCGTCATCGCAGCCGGCGGCAGTATCGGCGCCCTGCTGGGCGGTGCCGCAACCAGCGCGCTGGTCGTGAGAATCGGATTCGAAAACCTGCTGCCAATCTCAGCAGCGCTGCTATCACTCGCCGTCTTGTGTATCGGACAGCTGCGAAAGTGGGTCGTACTCGAGCATGAAAACGAGATCACCGAGACCGTTGACAGCCAGGAACCACTCGGCGGTGGGGCCCTTGGCGGCATCACACACATGTTTTCCTCGAAGTACTTCATCGCCATTGCGGTTTCCTCCGTGATGGCAAGTTTGCTGGGCACCGCGTTGTACATGTTTGCCGCCGAACTCGTCGAAACGGCGATGCCCGACCCCAACCGGCAGACGCGGTTCTTTTCGAATATCAACGTGGCAACCAATGCGCTCGCCCTCGTCGGCCAGATGTTTCTCGTGAGGCACGTCGTCAGCCGCTTTGGTATCGGCGTGAGCCTGTCGCTGCTGCCGATCGTCTCGATCGCAGGCTTCGCAATACTGGCTTTCGATCCGGTGCTCGGCGTCGTTGCCGTGCTAACCGTCGCGAGGCGTGCTTTGGGCTTCGGGTTCATGAAGCCTACGACGGACATGCTCTATTCCGTGGTCACTCCTGAAGAAAAATACAAGACCAAGAATTTTATCGATACGGCCGTGTATCGGGGCGGCGACGTCGTCGGCACCTGGACCGTAAAAATCATGGCCGCGCTGGGAATAGCCGGCATCTCGTTAGTGATGCTGCCATTCGCTGTAATTTGGGCTATCGTCACGCTCTGGCTGGGCCGCGACTATCGTCGTCGTGCCCGGGAACTGAAACACAGCGGCATCCAATAAATGGCCCCCGACGAAATTCAACAAAAGACACAAAACTCAAGTCTCCTGCGACGCCTTGCGGCGATTCTCTATGACGCGTTGCTGGTCATCGCGTTGTTGTTCCTTGCGACGATTCCATTCATCGCCGTTCGCGGTGGTGAGCCGGTCGAAACCAGCGAAAACCTGTTATATCGGCTGGTTCTGGTTGGCGTCGTATTCGCGTTTTTTGTTGGCTTCTGGAGCCGCTCCGGCCGCACGCTGGGTATGCAGTCCTGGGGCTTGCAGCTGGAGACGCCGGACGGTCAGCTGCCATCGGCAGCAGTGGCCAGCCTGCGCTTCTTTGCCGCGCTGCTGTCATGGTTACCGATTGGACTGGGCTTCCTTTGGCAACTATGGGACAAAGACGCGCTCACCTGGCACGACCGCATCAGCAATACCCGCCTCGTCTACTACCCGAAAGACAAGAAATCAGACTGAAACTACGCTAACGAATCCGCGCCAACGCGACACCCGTAACCAGGGCAAGCAGCGACGTTGGCAGCCAGTTCACCAGCGCCGGATTCAAATTGAAAACCTGCCCCGAATTCGCCAGGGTCTCGCTGCCAAGGTAGTACGCCAGGCCAATGATCACCCCCAACATCAGGCGACCGCCCGCGCCCCCGGTTCGGAGCGAACCGAATACAAACGCGAGCGCGAGAATCGGCATGATGAGGACCGTCAGCGTACGCGAGGCGCGATACCAGAGTTCCGATTCGTATTGCGAAGCATCAAGACTATTGCGTTTCAGGTAGTCGATATAGACCAGCAAGCCGCGCGCCGACAGACTCAGTGGTTTGGCAAGTGAGCTGCCGAGAAGCTCCGCGTTCACTTCGAATGTCTCGACGGCGACAGACGATTCCACGACCTGCACGCCATCATCACGAAAACGGGTCTCGCGAAGATTCTCCAGAATCCAGTCGTCGTTATCATCAATACCGGAGTTTTCCGCCTTGGCTACCGACTCGAGCTCGTAGTCGTCGGTGAAGCGGAACAGGTAGATACTGCCGAACTCGAATTCTGAATTGACGCGCTCAAGATGCAGGTAGACAGGTCCGTCCTTAACCCAGGTTTCGTTACCAAGGCGCGCATCGCCTTTTTCGTAACGGGCCTCCTGTCGCATATCGCGCGCATAGAGATCCAGTGGCGGACCGATGAATTCTCCTATCAAACCGGTGATGACAAGCATCACAAACCCGGAAATCGCCACCATCCCCGATAGCCGGATGACCGACAGGCCAGCCGAACGCATGACGATGATTTCACTATGTCCTGCAAGGGCGCCCAAACCCAACAGTGAACCGATCAACGCCGCGACCGGTAGCATTTCGAATGCAAGGTTCGGCAATCGCAGCGCCGCAAAAAGAATGACCTGCGGCGTTTGATACCCACCCTGCGTATCGTCCAGTTCGGCGATAAACTCGAACAGGCCGGCGAGTGCGAGCAGCACGACCAGGACCAGCGCAGTACTGGTGAGAATCGTACGCATCAGGTACTGGCTGAGCAGGCCCGTCATCGCCATATCCTGCGGTGCCAGCGGTTCTGCACGCCCAGCAGCACCAGCGCGAACAACAGTACGCAGCCATGCACCCACCAGAGGCCGAGTGTGGGGGAAATCGTCCCCTGCACGATCCATGCCTTGGCGGCGCTGAGCATATTGAGATAAATGATGAAGACCAGCAGCCCGATTCCGAGGCGCCCATAACGCCCCGCACGAGGACGTGTGTGGCTTAGCGGCACGGCAAGCATCGCAAGGATGATTGTCGACAAAGGAATGCCGATACGCCATTGCATTTCCGCAATGTGAGCAAGGTCGTCGGAGTGCAGCAGCTGGGCGAACGGCATGGCTCTTGGCCTGGGTTCCGGCGCATCGAGGCTCGGCAGTCGATAAGGAATGCCATGTTCGGCAAATTCAACGACCCTGAATGCCGTCGTTCCAGGCACGCCTTCATAACGACGACCGTTATGCAGAACAAGTAGCCGCGTTTCGACATCGTCAGTTTCGACCTGCTCGCCCCGATCGGCGATAACCACTTCGATCCGCCCGCCGGCGACCTGGCGCTGCATGAACACCTTCTCCATCACACCCTCGGCCGTGACCCGTTCGCCGTAGACCACCGCCTGGTCTGGTCCGAACACCGTGAAACGCCCAGGCTCGATGCTGGCCAGATCAGCTTCGCGACGGGCTTCGGCCCCAATGCGATCAACGGCAATCAGCGCGCGCGGTGCGCCTTCGATAGACAGCCAGGCCACGGCGGCTGAGAGCGGCAAAAGCAGCCAGATCAATGGTCGGTATATGCCCGAAGGCCCTACGCGACAGGCCATCATCGCTGGCATCTCGCTGTCACGGTACAGGCGGCCAAGTCCCAGCATGATGGCAAGGAACAGGCCGATGGGTACAAGCACCGTCAGGTACTGCGCCGCGGAAAGGCCGATCACATCGAATGCGGCGTCTTTGGGAAGTTTGCCCTTGGCCACGTCCCCAAGCACGCGGGCGAACTGGTTCGTCAACAGAATAAGCAACAACACCAGCGTGACCCCGAACCAGGTCATGGTGATTTCGCGAAAAATGTACCGGTCCAGAATACGGGTCATCGGTGTCCGGGAATAGCGTGGCTGCTGGGGGCCGAAAGGGTTAGACTACCGCTTTTGTTTTGGCCGCGACAGTCCCAGGCTCGAGAGGAGCGCCAGCTAAATCTTATGGAATATTTCACAACAACAAGCAACCCGTCAAAACGCGCCGTCGATTGCGTCATTATCGGCGTCTACGCGCGCGGCAAGCTCAGCGCGGGTGCGAGTGACGTTGACGCGGCCAGCAACGGCGAAATCCGAAAACTGATCAAGCGTCACGATATCTCGTCCAAGCTCGGGCAGTGTGCCGTTCTGACAGGCCTGCCCGGCATCAAGGCTGATCGCGTGGTCGCGGTAGGGCTTGGCAAGGCCGGCGACTTCACGGCCATGCAATTTCGCAAGGCCGTGACCGCAGCCTTAAGCAAGATCTCGCAGACAAAGACACGGCAGATTCTGAACACTCTGACCCTGGAGAACGTCAAGAAATCCAGCCCGTATTACCTTGCACGACACACGGCCGAGGCAGCAGGGGACGTGCTCTACCAGTTCGATCGCATGAAGAGCGGCCGCAAGCCAGCGCCGAGCCCGCTGAAAAAAATCGGCTTCTCGATTAAGAATCGTGAGGATGCGGCCAAGGTCATTCGCGGCGCCGAACATGGCGACGCAATTGCGACAGGCGCTTCGCTCGCGAAGGATCTTGGAAATTTGCCTGCTAATGTTTGTACGCCGAGCTATCTCGCGAGAACAGCCAAGAGACTCGCGGTAGGCAATGGCAAGCTAAGCACCAAGGTTCTCAATGAGACCGAAATGAAACGGCTCGGAATGGGATCGCTGTTGTCGGTAACAGCCGGCACGATAGAACCGGCCAAGCTGATTGTCATGCAGTACAAAGGCGCAGGCAGCGACAAACCCGTGGTGCTGGTTGGTAAAGGCGTCACGTTCGACACCGGTGGCATTTCGCTCAAGCCCGGTCCTGCAATGGACGAAATGAAGTACGACATGTGCGGTGCCGCGAGCGTTATCGGCGTCATGGCAACCGTCGCCCAACTGGCACTGCCGATTAACCTAACCGTTGTCGTGCCTACAGTTGAAAATATGCCAGGCGGCAAAGCCACTAAGCCCGGCGATATTGTCACGAGCATGTCCGGACAGACGATTGAGGTACTCAATACGGACGCCGAAGGCCGCCTGATTCTCTGCGACGCGCTGACTTACTCCCGCCGATTCAAGCCCGCAGCGATTATCGATGTGGCAACGCTGACAGGCGCCTGCGTTGTCGCGCTCGGCGCACACCGCACTGCCGTCATGAGCAATACCGACGCTTTACGCAATGAACTGCTGGCGGCCGGCGACAGCGCTGGAGATCCTGCCTGGCCTATGCCGCTGGGTGAGGAATACGCCGAGCAGCTGAAGAGCAATTTTGCGGACATGGCAAACATCGGCGGACCAGGTGCTGGCGCCGTGACGGCGGCCTGTTTTCTTGAGAAGTTTACCGAGGGATTGAATTGGGCGCACATGGATATTGCCGGCACGGCATGGAAGAGCGGTGCCAAGAAGGGTGCAACCGGCCGGCCTGTCCCGCTGCTTTCGGAGATGCTGCTTGCGCGTTGCCGCGCCCTGCCCTGAGCAGTCAGACCTATGGCCAGAGTCGACTTTTACGTGCTGCAGCGCGCTGATGAGCGGTCGCGACATACACTCGCCTGCAAGTTGGCCGAGAAAGCCTATCGGCTCGACAACTCCGTTTACATTCATGCCAAGACCCACCAGGATGCTGAGCACCTCAATGAACTCCTGTGGACTTTTCGCGACGGCAGCTTCGTACCGCATGCGCTCACCGGCGTCGACGATGATACGGCCGCCTCGCCGGTCATGATCGGCTGCACTGCGGACGGTGTGGAATCGCGTGACCTGCTGATCAATCTCTGTGATGAGATTCCGGCTTTCGCCGATGCTTTTCCTCGCGTTGCGGAAGTCGTGACGAGCGACGAGAACTGCCGCATCCTGAGTCGCAAACGTTTTACCGAATACCGGGACAAGGGTCACTCGATCCAGACACACAAACTCTGATGAACAAATCGTATCAACCAAAAGAAATCGAACAACGCGTTTACGAGCGTTGGGAAGAAAACGGGTACTTCGCACCACAAGGCGATGGCGACCGTTACTGCATCATGATTCCGCCGCCAAACGTAACCGGCACCCTGCACATGGGCCACGGTTTCGGCGACACGATTCAGGATGCCCTGGTCCGCTACCATCGTATGCGAGGCTGCCGCACATTATGGCAACCGGGCATGGACCATGCCGGCATAGCGACGCAAATGGTAGTCGAGCGGCTTCTCAACAACGAGGGCACTTCGCGGCGCGATCTCGGGCGCGATGAATTCGTGAAGCGGGTCTGGCAATGGAAAGATGAATCGGGCGGCCAGATCAGCCAACAAACGCGACGCCTGGGCGCATCGGTCGACTGGCAGCACGAACGCTTCACAATGGACGATGGGCTGTCAGCCGCGGTCAAGGAAGTCTTCGTCAAGCTGCATGAAGAAGGCCTCATCTACCGCGGTAAGCGCCTGGTCAACTGGGACCCTGTGATGCACACCGCGCTCTCCGATCTCGAGGTCCTTTCTGCCGACGAGGATGGGCACCTCTGGCACTTCCGCTACCCATTGGCTTCCGGAAAGGGTCATCTTATCGTTGCTACCACACGCCCGGAAACAATGCTGGGCGATAGCGCAGTCGCGGTACACCCGGACGATGAGCGCTACAAGTCGCTGGTTGGCGACGAAATAGTATTGCCGATTGTGGGTCGCCGCATTCCGATCATCGCGGATAACTACGTTGATCCGGAGTTCGGCACCGGCTGCGTGAAGATCACACCGGCGCACGACTTCAACGACTACGAGATCGGTCGGCGTCACGACCTGCCCATGCTTAATATCCTGACCGATAACGCGGCCCTTAACGATTCAGTGCCTGAAGACTATCGGGGACTGGATCGTTTCGAAGCGCGCAAAAAGATCGTGGCGGAATTCGAGCAGCTGAAACTGCTCGACAAGATCGAAGCGTATGTCGTCAAAATACCGCGAGGTGATCGATCACACGCAGTCGTTGAGCCGTACCTTACCGATCAGTGGTACGTGAAGGTTGAGCCACTGGCCAAGCCCGCCATCGAGGCGGTAGAGAGCGGCAAGATAAAGTTCGTGCCGGAAAATTGGTCGAAGACCTATTTCGAGTGGATGTACAACATCCAGGACTGGTGCATCA
>CAYTTZ010000118.1:0-9100 GCA_964440945.1 uncultured Woeseiaceae bacterium | reverse complement strand
TAATGTAGGCAACGACATCCCTGACCGCTTGCTCGTCATGCAGAATGTTGGCCACCAGACCCATCTGCTTGCCGTTATGGTCCTGCAGATGCGCGCCTCGAATTTCATTCTTGAAATTATGTAGTTGTCTTTCCAGATACCAGTCAGACATCCCGGCGGCACGCGGTGCATTCATAGCCTGAATGCCCATACCGTCACTGCCGTGACAATAGGCACACACGTTGTAGTGTTTCTGCCCGTCAGCAATATTGCCGTCGATCGTCGAACTCACGGCTGCATCGGGAAATGTCTGAATATGTGCAACGACGTTGTCGATGGCCTGCTCGTCGGCGAGAGTCGCAACCATGCCGATCATCTGGGCGCCGTAAATGTCACCCTCATGCGTACCGCGCAGGCCCTTCTTGTAGTTCAGAATCTGGCGCTTCAGGTACCAGGCACTCTGGCCTGCTATTTTCGGCGCATTCAAAGCTGCGTTGCCTTCGCCTTGCTGGCCATGGCAGGTCCCACACACCGCGTACTGTGCGGCGCCAACCATGGCGTTGCCGCCGGGCCGGCTTACAAGCCCTTCATAGGTTGGCTGGTTCGAAAGCCACGTTGCGTAGTCGTCACTATCCTCGACAATGACGGCACCTCGCATCGTGTAGTGCGCGACACCGCAGAGTTCTTCGCAGAGAATTTCGTATCTTCCGATCTTGGTGGGTGTCAGCCACAGAAACGTATTGGTGCCAGGCACCAGGTCCATCTTGACGCGAAACTGGGCGACCGCGAAATCATGTAGCACGTCTTTGGATCGCAGCAGGAATTTGACGGGCCTGTCTATCGGCACATGAATCTCGCCGTCATAGACGAGCACATCATCACGTCCGTTAGGGTCTTCCGGGTCCATGCCGAACGGGTTGTCGTTGGTGATGCGCTCCGCATCGACTTCGCCCAGTTTGCCGTCTTCGCCAGGCATGCGGAAGGTCCAGTGCCATTGCTGACCCACTGCCTCAACGACGTGCGCGTCGTCCGGTACATCGACGAAATCGGCCCACACGAACAGACCTGGCGTCAGCATGGCTGCAACGCCGACAGCTGTCAGACCTGTCAGCCAGCTTTCGAGCTTCTTGTTTTCCGGCTCATACGTGGCACGCGCACCTTTCTTGTAGCGAAACTTGATGACGCAGTACGCCATGAACAGGTTGACGGCAACGAAGACGAAGCCAGTGACGTAGAGGGTGATGTCGACCGTGAAGTCCACCATTCCCCAGTTGGACGCCAACTCGGTGAATGTCCATGGACTGAGCAGGTGAAAGAGAACCGAACCGACGACGAGAAGAATCAAGACAACAGCAAAAGGCATACCTGGCGCATCCTTTGTGTTCTTTGTGATTTTGAGCGCGGCAACGACTGTGGTCGCCCCCGGTCTATCTTATTCAGTTCGCATTGTGGTTCCGGGCGCAATCCTCTTTTGCGTTATTTCTGTGGTACCCCTTGATGCGCTGGTTCTGATGGAACCCGCGAACTGACCCCGTGGAACAGGATAGTGGAATAAGTAGGTATTTTCCACAACATCACAGGCCGACGTCCGCTTTCACCTGTTCTTCGGCCTTCTTGAGGTCCGACTGCAGCGCGTCCAGTTCCTGCTGCAGCTGGCCTGTGAAGACCGCGGTCTCTGACTTCCAGTCGATATTCGGAACCGCCGCTGCTATTGCCGCCGGGCCCGGGGTTGCAGGCCGCTCGGGTTGCGATGAGTTAACAATAAGGATCACCGCAGCGGCTGCAGCGATGCCCGTCAGGCTACTCGCCCACCAGAACAGCAGAGATCGCTGCGGCGGCCTCGCGACAGGAGAATCATCGAGCGGCGAAACGCTTCGCAGCGATGCCGCAATGCGATGATCCAGTTCTTCAGACACCGGTGCCTTGATCCTTTCGGCATCCCGACGGAGTTGTTTGGCTAGCTTATCCATAGGCTTCATTCTCTGCTTTCGTGCCGTTGAGTTCGGCATCCAGGGCGCGTCGTCCGCGCATCAGGTTCACTTTGGTCCATGACGCAGATCGATCGAGCGCGATTGAAATATCGTTGACTGACATGTCTTCGGCGTAGCGTAGCCACATCGCGGAAAATACCTCGTCTTTCAGCAACCGCCTCGCGCTGAGCCAGAGGTTTTCGGTCTCCGAATCGGCGATGCACTGCAGCAGCGGATCACTCTCCTCGTCTCTCAGATCATGCACGACCGGCATGTCCGGCGAGCGACCGTTGGCAGCGTTGCGTATCGCTATTCGATACAGCCAGGTACTGAAGCGCCAGCGTTGATCGTAGCTACGAATGTAACGATAGGCGTTGATCAGTGTGTCCTGCAGCGCATCTTCCGCATCCGCATAGCTGGCGCATCGCGTCAGCAGGAAACGCAACAAACCACCGCGATAACGACGCACGAGGTCTGCGAAGGCATCCGCAGACCCCGCTTGCGCGGCTTCGACCAGTTGCGTCTCAGTCCTCAAGAGCCGCGACAACAGTATCCGGGTCCAGCGACAGCGACAGTTTCAAGACGCTGCCCGCTACCTCAACCGACGTGCTTCGCAAGATGGCCGCTACGTCTGCGTCCATCTCGTCATTAAAGGCTGTCAGGCCGATCAGCCCCCGGACGACGCTCGCCAGGGAATTCGCCATATCGGGCTCATTGGCGACAAGCTGCGCCTCGATGCCAAGCCGTTCACCAAGATCGGCCATAAGCACAGCAACCTGCTTGGTATTGCGCAGGATCTTGCTGTCCCAGTCCCCGTCATCCTCCATCTCGTCGGCTTTCACGCCTGCCTGGATGAGGCTACGCTCGGCGCGCAAGACGAATAGCGCATTCTTGTCATTCTTCTGCGACTTTGTTTTGCCGTTGTTTGCGAGCAGCGTTTTCATCTGATCCTGGGTATTTGTGATCAGGATTTTGTTCTTCAGCGCAACGCTGACGTACGCCTCCTTTTCCAGCGAATCGATGTCGATATCGATGTTGCCGTTGCCGTGATCGTCGTCTCCCTCGCCGTCGAAAAAGTAGTACGCCTTGCCGGATGATTTGAAAGTCTCCAATTCGCCGTCGATCGCGGCGAGAGCAAGTACTTTGTCCTTGGTGTCCTGGCTGATCTTGCCGTCGAGAATAATCACCGGCCCTGCTCCGGCGCCGGAAAATGCCGTGAGGCTGCGCGCTTCTTTATCAAAGTCGATGCCAATCTCACCGCGAATTTCCTCGAAGACCTCGGCATTGAGCCAGTCATAAACGCCGCGGCTTGCTTTGCCGTCGCGCATGGCGTCGAAGTCGGCATGAAAATACCAGGTGGCCGAGGACGGAATCCCGTCGACGTCGGCCCGAGCCGCTGGCATCAGGATGAAAAATATCAGTACTGCGAAAAAAATCAGCTTGCGCATCGAAAAACCCTCAATCAAGTGTTGTCTTACACTGTTATAGGGCTGTTGCGCCGGATTGGTTACAAAGAGGCGCTAAGTTTTATCCCGGCTGGTCAACCAGCTCACGCCGAATGTGAGCACCATTCCGGCGAAGAAGCCGGGAATCGCCTCGTACAGGCCGTGATAGTCGGCCTTGAAGAAGCTCAGCCAGATAATGCTGGTCAGAAATCCACCGAGCATGCCAGATAGCACGCCGAGCCAGGTGATGCGCTTGTAGTAGAGGATGCCGATCATGACCGGCCCGAAGGCGGAGCCGAGCCCTGACCAGGAGGCGAGCACGAAATGGAAGATGACGCGCGGCTCCTGGATGCCAAGCACAAGTGCAATAACGCCGATAACCACGGTAACGATCTTGCCGTAATTGGCAAGCACCGAGTCACTTTTGTTGCTACCCATGATCTTCTGGTAGGTATCGCGAACGACTGCGGATGAGGCAAGCAGCAACAGCGAATCAACAGTAGACATGATGGCGGACAACACAACCACCAGCAGCATTCCCGCGATTACTGGCGGAAAAAGCTCACTTGAGAGTGTGGGAAAAATTGTCTCGCTATCCTCGAGCCCCGGGAACAGGGCTCGCCCGGCAACTCCGGCTGTCACCGCACCCGCCGTGAACACCAGCAGCACAATCAACGACATGATTCGCGCTTTCTTGATTTCACCGTCATCACGCGCGGACATGAAGCGCACGAGCAGCTGCGGAACACCCATGAATGGCAGCCCTATGCCAACAAAACTGGCGATACCTATCCATGCGGGGCCGCTCTCGAAAGAGAACATGTCCAGCAATCCGGGGTCCTCGGCGGCCAGCGTGCTTGTCATTGCGTCCCAACCGCCCGCCGCACTAACCGCGGCTATCGGCACAGCAATGAGGCCGAGCAGCATCAGTACACCCTGGACAACGTCGGTGTATGAGACCGCTTTGTATCCGCCAACAAATGTATAGCCGATGATGAAGATCGCACCGACAATCACGCCGGTTTCGTACTGCATGCCGAGAAAACTGCTGAAAGCTTTACCGGAGGCGACCATCTGCGCGGTCACATAAGTGGTCACCATGACCACGATGATCAGTACCGCAACACCGCGCACCAGGTGCCACTTGTCGGCGAACTTCGCGGCAAGAACGTCCGGAACCGTGATCGCGTCCGTTTCATCACCGAGTTTCTTCAGGCGCCGCGATATCAACCCCCATGACAACGCAATGCCAACGATCTCACCGACGACGACCCAATACGCCTGCGTACCAACGGCGTAGCCCATCCCGGACAGGCCGAGCAGCAGCCAGCCGCTCTCTCCGGTCGCATTGGTACTGAATGCGACGACCCAGAACGGCAGTTTTTTATCGGCGAGGTAGAAGCCCGCCAGTGTATGGGTCTCGCGGCGGCTCCATACGGCCAGCGCGGCCAGTATGCCCAGGTAGACAATCAGTACAGATACGGTTGTTGACATCGTTTGCCTGCCTGAGGGATCGAAATTACATGTCGCGCGTAATGCGCCCGGCGATGATACCCGCGATAAGAAGGAAAACGGCCATGCCGAACAAATACTCCGGCCAGGAGCGCGTAACGCCGCAGTAGTAGATACCGGCGATGGACACGACCTGAAAAGCGTTGAAGAACTTGCTCTTGCGCAGTTTGGCTTTTGGAAAACGCAGCCGCGAGATCATCAGCAGTGCCAGGACAAACATCAGGACCGGCATATGCAGGTGCAACGGCAGCGAGGCAGCAATTTCAGGATAGTAAATCAGCACGAGCACCACCGAAGAAACCATGGCACCGCCTGCGGCAGTAATCGGTATGCCGGTGAACCAGCCGGTGCTGGATTCATCGGAAACCAGGTTGAAACGCGCCAGGCGCATGGCACCCGCAAGAACAAAAACAGCCACCGCCAGCATGAGCACCCAGAACTGCCCGCTGTCGTACTCGATACCACCCAGTTGCATGCCTGCATTCAGCATCAGCACAGCCGGCGCAACTCCGAAAGCAACGAGGTCCGCCATCGAATCGAACTCGGCGCCAAAATTCGAGGTGGCCTTCAACAGCCTGGCCGAAGCGCCATCCAGCACGTCCAGCAATCCGCACCAGACGATAATCCAGGCCGCGAGTTCCAGGACGCCCAGCTGCGTCGTTACGATAGACGCTACGCCGAGCAGCAAGCTCAGCGCCGTAAAGCTGTTGGGGATGGTGTAACGGAGAATACTCAAGGGCCTGTGCAACCTCTCATTATTATGGACGGTCATTCTGCATCGCGCGGCCAGTTTTATCCACCGCGAGCCGCTGCGCGCTGCTCAGGTACCGCTCCACCAGGTGCCAAATCGCATGTTGGCACTGGCACCCGATATGCCGACCGGTCCCCGCTGCAGATTCAGCTGCATGCGCACGCCGTCACGGTCAATTTCCACAACAACGTCTTCTCCGGCCGTCCCTTGCAGCGTCAGCGACCGCAGATCGCTGACGGCGAATACGCGCTCGCCATTGTAGCCAACTATCTCGTCGCCAGGCTGCAAACCAGCACGGCTGCCGGGCGAGCCATCCATGACCTGGGTAACCTGGATGGCCGCAGGTTGCCCCTGGGCCCGCAGATACCGCGCATATTCTTCATCGCCCAGCTCCGCGCGCAGCAGGTCCTGCGCCCCGCCCAATGACGTTGTCAGGTCCGGATTCTCGCCATTGCGCTGCGCCTCGTGGGTGGCCAGCATTGCCTCGTACTGCGCAGCAGATTCCCGCTTCAGGATCTCGCGAGCCTCGTCCTCGGAAAAACCGCCCTGCGTAAGCAGGTTTACGCGACGCTCCTCAAGGTCCCGCATCATTGTGACGTAGTCGCGTGATCTCGGCGTGTTGCGGCGAGCCTCCCGCTGCGATTCCTGTTGCTGCCGAACTCGCTCGGCGAGCACCAACTGGCCACCAGATTCGATTCTTTCAATATCGTCGATCAGGGCACGCAACTGGTCCTCAAGCACCATCCTCGCGTCCTGCTCCCGGGCAATGACCAGCTCCAGTTGTTGCAGACGTTCTGCGAGCGGCCGAGACGGATCCACGTATTCGGAGGCCGGATCACTCGGCGATTCGGTGACGCCTGTCGGGACGCCTCCCAGCCACCATGCCCCGGCGCCAACCCCGACGACGAGAATAACGACGACAGCAACGGCGACTCTCGACACTTGCCTATTCCGCTATTTGCGCCGCGACGACCTTTGCAGGACAGTCGGAACCTGCAACATAAGGCCCAAGACCAGTGTTTACGCTAGCGATTTTCCCCGGCGGAATCTGGCCCCGAATCTCCTGCTGACGTTGCTGTTGCCGCCCGACAGAATCAGCAACCTGCACGACAATCTGAACGCCGCTTATCTGCACCGTCGTGTCGTTCCTGACCGAAACAACGAGATTGCCATTGGCATCCGGATCACAACGACGCGACACGTAGGCACCCGGGTTTGCCGGCAGCTCGAGCCTTACCAGCGCCGCTGTAGCCACCTTGCCATAGTCTCCGCCGGCACCGGCGACGACCTTGTAGTGATTTATCGCCGCGGGCACATTGCCGCGCTGTTGTGCAATGCCGCCCAGCGCGTAGTGAGCTGGCGCAGTAGGCAGCAGCTCGATGCTTCTCTCCAGGTCGACTACCGCGCCGTCGATCTGATCGAGCTCACGTTTGGCGAGGCCGCGCTGAAGATGGTAGTAGAAGAACCCATCGCGCCGCTCGATAGCCCGGTTGTAATTCGTTACCGCCATGTCGTGCTTGTCGGCCAGCAACCGAATATCACCGCGCAGCGCGTGAAAATGCGCCTCCGCCGGGAATAACGAAAGCGCCTTGTTTGCAAGCGTCAGGGCCTCGTCGGGCTTCTTCTCAGCTAACGCTTTGCGGCCTTCGTCGTAGGCGTCATAGGCGGGTTTGGCGGCGCGCGTCTTTTGCATTGCGCGCTGAAATTCCTGCTCACCGGTTCTGCCGCCGGCCGGCAGGCTGGCAGTCGTGGCGATGTTCGTGTCGACGCGCTCCTGTGACGGAGGATGGCTCGCGAACAGGCCGCTGAGCCAGTCCGTCCGTCGGCCATCGCTTAAGCGCACGAAAGCCTCCTGCAAAGAAACCGCGCCCCGCGGGTCATAGCCCGCCTTCGACATGTACCGCATACCGTACAAATCAGACTCGAGCTCCGCATCCCGGCCATATTTCATGGTGACGAGCTGCGCCGCGAGGCCTGCCCCACCCACCGCAAGGTTGCCGTAGTCACTGTCACTCGACGCAACTGCTGTTGCCAACACCAGGCCTTGAAGCAGCATGCCTCGCGACATCTGCCGGGCGGTGTGTCGCGCGGCCGCATGCACCACCTCATGGCCCAGCACAGCGGCCAGCTCGGCCTCAGACTCCAGCTCGGTCAACAAGCCGCGGTTGATGGCGATCTTTCCGCCAGGCAGAGCCCAGGCGTTGGGCACGGAGTTATTCAGCACGACGAACTCGTACGGCAGGTCGACAGGGCTTTGCGCGGCCAGGGCACCACCTACACCCGCCACGTACCGGGTGAGTTCCGGGTCAACATCGTAGGCCCCGCCCTGCGATTGCTGCATCGGGGCGTAGTTTTGCTGCCCCATCTGGATCTCCGAGGCAGTGCTGACGGTCATAAGCTCAGTCTTGCCTGTGACTGGATTGACGGCGCACCCGCCAAGAAAAGCTGCGCCAACTACAACTAAAACCAAAACGTTACGCATTGCCGAACCTCAACTTATTTGCTGCCACCATTATAACGCCTGTTATAATCCGGGTGCTGTAAATACGACAGCGTAGAGAGGGAGAAACCGATGGGATTGTTTGACTTTGTGAAAGACGTTGGCCGACAGGTCTTCAATACGGACTCTGAGGCTGCTGATAACATCAAGCAGCACCTGGAGATCAAGACGAGTGGCCTGAGCAATCTCACCGTCGATTTTGATGACGGTGTTGCAACCATTTGCGGCGACTGCAAGAACCAGGCCGTACGCGACCAGGCAATCCTGCTAGCGGGCAATATCAAGGGCGTCGAGAAAATTGTGGCCGATGACCTGAAAGCACCGCCACCAAAGCCTGAAGAGCCGGAAGAGAAAGCCGAATTTTATGAGATCGTCAGCGGCGATACGCTCGGCGGCATTGCCAAGAAATACTACGGCAGCGCCGGCAAATACATGAAGATCTTCGAGGCCAACCGCGACATCATTTCGGATCCGAACAAGATCCATCCCGGTCAGAAGATCCGTATACCGCTCGACTAATTATAAGGAAAGAAACATGGACTTAATGGACCTGCTCAAAGCGAGCGGCGGCGGCGACAGCCTCGGCCAACTTGCGAAGACAGTCGGACTCGGCTCGGGCGATACGGCAAATCTCGTCAAGGCGCTCGCGCCGGCGCTGATGCGCGGCATGCAGAAGAACACCGCAGACGATTCGGGCCTGGCTGGACTGCGTAGCGCCCTGGAGAACGGCGGACACGCGCGTTATCTCGAAAAGCCAGAACTCCTGGCTTCCGAGGACACTCGTACCGACGGCAACAATATCCTTGGCCATATATTTGGCAGCAAGGATGTCAGCCGTAACGTCGCTGGTGCAGCTGCAAAAGAAACGGGTATCGATGCCAGCATGATCAAGAAGGTGTTGCCTTTGCTCGCCACCCTTGCCATGGGTGCCATGAGCAAGAAG
>CAYTTZ010000117.1:0-9359 GCA_964440945.1 uncultured Woeseiaceae bacterium | reverse complement strand
GATCTCGGTGCGCTCGAATCCCGGCTCGATGACATGGCGCCGCTGTTTGCTCAGGGTTGGATACCACGTCGAACTCGATCGCCTTGCCGCGTTTCTTTAGTTCGGCCAGGATCTCGGCCTTGACCTTGTCCGCCGTCCCGACGGGCACCGTGGACTTGTCGACGACGATGCGATACTCGTCCATGTTCTCGCCGATGGCACGGGCGACGGCGAGCACGTGTTTGAGGTCCGCCGAACCATCCTCATCAGGCGGTGTGCCCACCGAAATGAACTGGAACAGGCCATGATCCACAGCTTTCTTGACGTCGGTCGTAAACTCAAGCCGCCCAGCTTCCTCGTTGCGCTCGATGTAGGCTTCCAGCCCTGGCTCATAGATCGGAATATCGCCCTTGTTCAGGCGTGCGATCTTGTCCTCGTCGATGTCATAACAGACGACGTGGTTGCCCATTTCGGCCATGCAGGCACCGGTAACAAGGCCGACATAGCCGGAGCCGAAGATAGTCAATTTCATTGCAATGAAAACCCAGACACGCGTGTGAAGCGGGGGATTATACAGGGCGCTGTCAGTGTTGGGCTACAAACCGGCCGTGGATCCGCCTGATCAAACCACTAAATATAAGTTGAGGCCGCGAACTCAGTCTTTCGAATACTGCGCCGCCACCCAGTCGCGATAACTGCCATCCATAACGGCCCGCCACCAGGGTTCGTTGGCCAGCATCCAGTTGATGGTGCTCGCGAGCCCTCCTGCAAAATCATACTTGGGCGTAAAGCCGAGCTCAGTTCTTGCCCGAGTCGCGTCGATCGCATAACGCCAGTCGTGGCCGGGGCGATCCTTGACGGAGGTGATCAGTGAGTCACTCTTGCCACCGCTCGCAGCGGGTGCCTTCGGAAATCGCTCCGCAAGACCGGGATCAGCCGAAAAAGCCTGATCTAGGCGCTCACAGATCGTAGTCACAATATCGATATTCGCGCGTTCCTCGTTGCCGCCTATGTTGTAGGTCTCGCCGACGGCGCCCTTCTTCATCACGAGGTCTATGCCACGCACATGATCCTCGACGTACAGCCAGTCACGAATATTCGAGCCGTCGCCGTAGATCGGCAGCGGCTTGCCCTCCAGCGCGTTGACGATCATCAGGGGGATCAGCTTCTCCGGGAACTGGTAGGGCCCGTAATTGTTGGAGCAGTTGCTGGTCGTTACCTGCAGCCCGTACGTATGGTGGTAGGCGCGCACCAGGTGGTCCGAAGCGGCTTTGCTGGCCGAATACGGCGAGTTCGGCGCATACGGCGTGGTCTCGCTAAAGCCCGGGTCGGATGGCCCCAGCGAGCCATACACTTCGTCGGTGGAGACGTGGTGGAAACGGTGGCTGGCCGGCGCGTCGTCGCTGTCGAGCCACACTGCGCGGGCGGCCTGCAACAGGTTGTGGGTGCCAACCACGTTAGTGTCGATGAACGCGCCCGGGCCAACAATGGACCGGTCGACGTGCGACTCCGCCGCGAAATGCACAATGGTGTCGATCTGCTCTTCGCGCAGCAGCGCTTCCATGGCCTCCGCATCAACAATATCGCCTTTGACGAAGCGGTACTGCTCGTGCCCGGCGACCGGCTCGAGGCTGGCGAGATTACCCGCGTAGGTCAGCGCATCCAGCACGACGATGCGGTCTTGGGGATTCTGCTTTGCCCAGTAGTGCACGAAATTTGCACCAATAAAGCCGGCGCCGCCGGTGACGAGGAGCCTGGCCATCTAGATCTGCATTCCTTTGAGCATGCGGCGAAGATTGACGCGCCAGGGTTCCGGTTGCAAACCGAGCAAATCAACGGTCGACGAGCAATCCAGCACACCGTATTGCGGTCGCCGTGCCGCGGTCGGGTACTCGTCTGTCGTAATCGGGTGAATGGTCACTTCCCTGTCCAGGATACCCAGCGAAAGCGCTTCTTCCTGGATGGCAACCGCGAACTCGTGCCAGGTGCACTCACCAGCATCGGTCCAATGGTAGATGCCGTGGAATTCCCGCACTTCGACCAGCGCCCAGACAGCCTCTGCCAGCGAATTCGCCCAGGTCGGCGTGCCGCGCTGATCGGCAACGACGCTGAGCTCGTCGCGCGTACCCATCAGGCGCAGCATAGTCTTGACCAAATTACTCCCGGTACAGCTGTAAAGCCAGGCGGTTCGCACCACGGCAGCCGTCTCCGGCAGGACATCCAGCACGGCAGTTTCACTGTCGCGCTTCGTCTGCCCGTAAACACTCAAGGGATTCGTGACCGAATCCGTCCTGTAGGGCTCCACCGCTTCACCGTCGAAGACAAAGTCTGTTGAAATGTGAATGAGCCGGGCGTTCACTTCCTTTGCTGCCACTGCAATGTTGCGCGGCCCGTCAACGTTTACAGCCTGCGCAAGATCGGCGTGAGATTCAGCGTCATCGACAGCGGTATAACCTGCTGCGTTAATAATGACAGCCGGCCGAAACTCTCGGCACGCTTTCAATACACGATCTGCGTCTGTTATATCCAACTCTGCGCGATCCATGCCGACGAAATCGAACTCGGCCGGCGCGGCCGCAATCAGCGCCTGTCCAAGTTGGCCCTCGCTGCCCAATACGAGCGTCTTCATACGTAGGTTTCGGCACCTTTAAGGAACGGCGCGCCCGCGTCTTTAGCCGACAGCACGGGCTGCTCACCGGCCGGCACGGGCCAGTCGATACCAAGATCAGGATCGTCCCAACGGATTGTGCGTTCATGCTGCGGCGCGTAGTACTGCGTGCACTTGTATTCGAACCGGGCTGTATCGCTAAGCACCAGGAAGCCGTGCGCGAACCCGGGCGGAATCCAGGCCTGGCACTTGTTCTCCTCGGAGAGGATATGGCCTGCCCACTGGCCGAACGTGGCCGAAGATTTCCGGAGATCGACCGCCACGTCGAATACCTCGCCGGAGACTACGCGAACGAGCTTTCCCTGAGCCTGCTCGACCTGGTAGTGCAGTCCGCGCAGCGTGCCTTTTTCTGACAGGCTGAAGTTGTCCTGCACAAACTCGGCGTCGATGCCAGCCTCCTGAAACTGTCGCGCCTGCCAGGTTTCCATGAAGTAACCGCGATCATCGCTATGCACCGCGGGCACGATGAGTATCACACCGGGTAATTCGGTCTCGGTAAACTCCATCAGAATACCTTGGCGTCCAGCATCTTCAGCAGGTACTGGCCGTATTCGTTTTGCTTCAGGCCGGTGGCAATCGCCTTGACCTGCTCGCCGTCGATGTAGCCGAGCTTGTACGCGATCTCTTCCGGGCAGGAAATCTTGAGTCCCTGCCGACGCTGAATCACCTCTATGAAGTTAGCCGCCTCCATCAGGGACTCGTGCGTGCCGGTATCCAACCAGGCGACGCCGCGGCCCATCAGCTCAACATGCAGGTCACCTTTTTCAAGGTAGGCCCGGTTGAGGTCAGTGATCTCGAGTTCCCCACGCGCTGATGGCTTGAGCCCTTTCGCCAGATCGGTGACCTGGCTGTCATAGAAATACAGGCCAGTGACAGCGTAGTTGGACTTCGGCTCGCTCGGCTTCTCTTCGATTCCGATGGCTTTCCTATCCGAATCAAACTGGACCACACCGTAGCGTTCCGGATGATCGACGTGGTAAGCGAAGACCGTTGCACCAGACTCCTGCTTTGCCGCCGCCCGCAGCTGCTCAGGAAGACCATGGCCGTAGAAGATGTTGTCCCCCAGCACCAGCGCCACCGGGCCACCGGCAACGAAGTCCTCGCCGATCAAAAATGCCTGGGCGAGCCCGCCGGGATCAGGCTGAATAGCGTAGCTCAGCTTCAGGCCCCATTGGCTGCCATCGCCCAGAAGGCGGAAAAACGCGTCCTGATCCTCGGGCGTTGTGATAACGAGGATGTCACGAATACCGGCAAGCATAAGGATCGACAGCGGATAGTAGATCATCGGCTTGTCGTACACGGGCATCAGCTGCTTGCTGACGGACAGCGTCAGGGGATGCAATCGGGAGCCAGCTCCGCCGGCCAGGATGATGCCTTTTTGTACCGTCTTCAAAACGCTATTTTCCGGACCGGGTTCTGCAGATGAGTCCTGCAATTATGTGACTTTCGGACGACCCGGAAAATCGACAACCCGGTCGGTTCCGATAGTCGCTTCAGTGGCAGCCTTCCGCAACCAGACAAGATCATCAATACCACGCTGCGGGTCGTACTCTTTGACCGCAGTCAGGAGAATATCCCTGGCCTTGTCGTAGTCCAGGTCCTGGGATGCCTGTTTCAGTTCATCGAGCAGATCGGAAAGTTCATCCATCGTCAGGCAGTCTTCATCAGCCCGCATAATTCGAGGGTGCCCTGTGCCCGATACATTCGAGCCGATCAACAGCTCCTCGTACAGCTTTTCGGCAGGACGCAGTCCGACGAATTGGATCTCGATATCACCGTCCTGGTGCTCAGAATCTCTGACGGTCAAACCCATCAGGTTGATCATTCGCTCCGCCAGATCGAGAATCTTGACCGGGTTGCCCATATCAAGGACGAACACATCACCGCCCGTCGTCATGGACCCGGCCTGGATGACCAACTGTGCCGCCTCCGGAATTGTCATGAAATAGCGGATAATATCCCGATGTGTAACGGTTACCGGTCCGCCGTTCTTGATCTGTTCCTTGAACAATGGGACAACCGATCCCGATGACTCCAGGACGTTGCCGAAACGGACCATGCTGAACTTGGTCCCATCGGTGCGGGTATGCAGCGCCTGCAAAATCAGTTCTGCGAAACGCTTTGTTGCACCCATTACATTGGTCGGGTTGACGGCTTTGTCCGTCGATATCAGTACGAACGACTCGGCACCGGCGTCGATCGCAGCCCGTGCCGCGTACAAGGTCCCGAAGACGTTGTTATGGATACCTTCAAATACGTTCTGCTCCACGATCGGCACATGCTTGTAAGCCGCCGCGTGATAAACCGTCTTGACGTTGAACGCTTTCATTACTTCGCGAATGCGGTGCTCGTGATGTACGGAACCGAGGAGCGCAACGATGTCACAGTCAATATCTTTCTCCTGTGCCAGCGTCCGGATCTTTCTTTCAACGGTATACAGGGCTGCCTCGGACAGTTCGAACAGGACCAGTCGGACCGGCGCCAGGCTCAATATCTGGTGACAAAGCTCGGAGCCAATCGACCCTCCGGCACCGGTCACCATGACGACTTTGCCCTTGATGCAGGCATCCATAAGTTTCAGATCTGGCGGCACCGGGTTCCTGCCAAGCAGATCTTCAACATCGACGTCCCTGATATCGTCAAGGCGCGCCTTGCCAGACACGATATCGCGGATTTCCGGCATGGTTTGCACGTGCACTGGAAACTCGGACAGGCGCTCCAGCACCTGTCGGCGGCGCCGTCGGGATGCGCTCGGCATAGCGAGCAGTACGCCGGTCGCGCCTTTTCTTGTTACCAGGTGTTCGAGTTGCTCTGGAGAATGCACTCTTAGCCCATGAATGCGTCTGCCGTGTAAGGCGATGTTATCGTCCACCATCGCAACCGGCAGGTAATCATCTTCACTGATAAGAGCCGTCAACAGCTGCGCGCCGCCACGACCTGCACCGTAAATAATGACGGCTTCGCGATGTGCGTTGCGACGACTCAGCAGCATCCTGGCAGCGAACCTTCCGCCAACGACCAGAATGAGGGAGAACGACCAAAAAACGACGCCAACACGAATCGGATCAGTGAGGATCCCGGTAAGAGCGCCAATTGTCATCACGATGGCGCTCACAACCAAGGTCGATTTCAATCCGAATGCGATCAGGGTCAGCCCCATATATCGGACGATGGAGGCGTACAGACCGAATCCGGCGTGAACCGGAATCCCGACGAGTATTGCCGCGGCTGAAACGGCCAGGACCGGTGCGCTGAATCCGAGGGTGCCGTAGATAATCCAGAATGCGAGTGCCGCGCTTGTGGCGTAAGAGGCGACGTCAGCCGCGATCATCAATGCCTGTTTACTCGGTCGGGACAAGGTGAGCATTCGGAGGCGGAATGACCGCAGATGCTCTTCTTGTCGATCCCGATTATGAACGGGCTTTTTTAGCTGTTTCACTGCGATTGGGCCTGTTTGTCGGCCCTGTATCGGGCCGAAGGTGGGGCGACTTTAACAAATGAACGCCACATCGGCCAATATTGTTAAATTGGCGGCAGGCCGCCTAGGTGTTTATTTGTGGGCGACCTGCTTTTAGGGCGAAACAAAGTGCCGCAAGCGGCATCCAGGCCACTATTGATAGCCACCAGCCGAACCCCGGACGCGCTGCTGCGAACCAGGCCAATGGCAGCAACCACAAGAGATTGATACCCAGCACCGCGAGCGTCACCGGTCGATGACTCTTCAGGCGTCGGGATGCTTTTTGGTAAGCATGATTGTTGTGCGCCGAGTACCATTGCTCCCGGCCGATTGCCCGGGTGACCAGGGTAATCGTGGCGTCGACGATAAAGACACCCGCGAGAATCAACCAGCACCAAATCGGCATGATGCCCAGGCTGCTGGAGATGATCGCGAGCACCGCGAGCACGAAACCGATAAATCCGCTGCCGGTGTCACCCATGAAAATCTTCGCGGGCGGCCAGTTCCAGACCAGAAATCCCAGCGCTGCAGCCGTAAATACGACCAGCAGGAACGTCACAAATCCGCTGTCGACAGTGGCCGAAACAACGAGCGCGCCACCCGCTATGCACACCGCCTCCGTAGCAGCAATGCCATCGATCCCGTCCATGAAATTGTAGAGGTTGATGAACCACACGATAAAAACCAGGGCCATTGCGTCGCCGGCGACGCCAAGGTCGATGAGACTGTCTCCAAACTGTACGTCCGGCAACCCACCCAGCATCGCAAGTGCAAATGACGCTGTCGCGATTTGAACCAGGAACCGCCACATAGCAGACAAGTGATTGTGGTCATCCGCAAAGCCGATGCCCGCAATCAAGACGCCGCCGCTCAGCATAGGCGCAAAAACGTTGGTCGGCAGGTCGCCAAAAACGTAAACGCCGATAACCGCGCCAAGCAACACCACGACAATACTTGCGCCGCCACCGGTGGGAGTAGCGACGTCATGCGAACTACGCTGATTCGGCACATCGAGGAGACTGACTCGTCGAGCGTAGCGTCTGACCAGACCCGTTAGCACCACGGTAAGCAGAAGCGCCGCCACGAAAACCAATGGCAGAACAAGAAACGAATAAGTCGATTCCGGCAACAAGCGCGATTACCCCTTGGCAAACATTTTTCGAAAAGATTCAGCCACGGTTAACGGTGGTTTCCAGTCCAACACTTCCTGAGTTCGCGATATATCAACCTGCAGATTACCGGTTAGTCTCTCCGCCTGTCCCGCCTTGCCAAGAAGGCCTGCCACAAACTTCAACGCGCCGACAGGAACAGAGAACAGGCGGGCACTCCGTCCTAACCCCTTGGCCAAGTGCCGTATCAGTTCAACACTCGACAACGATTCGTTATCGGACACCAGGAATACGTTGCCGGCCGCTCTTCGGTGCAAACAACATACCCGGATCAGGTCACACAGATTATAAATACTCACGAAGTCGCGGCGATTATCCACGGCGCCGAGCGGCAGCGGAATACCCTTTTTTATGACGCGGTTCAGCGTCGCCAGGTTGCCCTTCACCCCGGGACCATAGACCAACGGCGGCCGAATAATCACGACTTCCAGGCCGGTTTCTTCTGCGATATTCCCTAATGCCCGTTCTGCTTCCCATTTCGAAATTGCATAAGGGTCTTCTGGATTGGGCTTCTGATCGGCAACGAACGGTTTGTCGTCGGTACGCTCGCCGTTGACTTTAATGCTGCTCAAGTAGACGAAGCGCTTTACGCCGAGCTCGGCCGCTTGTCTTGCCAGGTTTCTTGTTCCCTCGACATTGGTATCGCGAAAATTCTCGAGATCGTCAGACTTGCTGCTGTGCATGACGTGAACTCGGGCGGCCAGATGAATCACAATATCGACGCCAGCAAGTTCCCTTCTCCAGTCCGTCTTCGCATCGACGGTCTTGCCGGTGACGGCATTGGGAAAATCATTTTCCGTCTCTGGCCCGGGACTTCTGACCGCCGGCACGACTTCAAACCCTTCTTTCTCGAGAACCGGACAGAGAGCCTGGCCCACAAATCCGCTTGCGCCGGTAATCAAGACTTTGGTCATCAATTTATCAGTCGAGGTTTACGAACGAGGTCCAGGAGATTGAACAGAATACGACGAGCAAGAACAGCCAGCTCGAGTAACGCCCATTGCTGACACAAACCGCAACGATTTTGCGGTCAAATAGAAGGCTGCCGCTGACTTCAGTCGCACTCAAGCTGCCCGGGCGCATGTCGAGCAAGATTCGATCAATTCTCCCAAACGAGAGAGGGTCAACTATCGGCCAACAGCGCCTCGTACGTCAACAGGTGCTTCGCGATCACATCTTCAATACCGAACTGCCGCTCGGCGAGTTGGCGGCCGGCCCGCCCCATCTGTCGACGCAGATCCTCGTTTTCGACGAGCCGCTGAACAGCATCGGCTAACGCCTGCGCATCTCGGGGCGCGACCAGTAGCCCGGACTGGCCTGGCTCGATTGCTTCCCGACATCCCGGTATGTCGGTCGTTACCACCGCGCGCCCACATGCCGCGGCCTCGATCAGAACCTTGGGAAGACCCTCGCTGTACGACGGCAGCACAACGATATGCGACGTCGCAAAAATGCTGGCGATACTCGATCGATAACCAAGTATCTCGACAACGCCCTCTTCCCGCCATGCCTCGAGTTGCGACTCCGTCACGCTCGACGGATTTGCGCGGTCAAGGTCACCAACCAGGAGGAAGCGGGCTCTCACGTTGGCTTGCTTGAGCATTCGCGCCGCTTCCATGAATTCGCAGACCCCCTTATCGCGCAGCAGGCGGGCAGCCATGACGACGACAGGGACCTGTGTCTCCGCCTCATCGGCCATTGCGTAATCGGAAAGATCGACCCCCGAACCGCGAATCGTGATCGCCTTATCGAGGTGCAAGCCAGTCAGCCCAACCAGGACATCGCGATCGTTCGAATTCTGGAATACCACGCGTTGATTTCTGTGTCTCAGGGCGAATCTGTAAAGGAGTTTCGCGGCAAATCGTGCCATTCGTGCCCTGAAATCACGGGCCGAGCCAAAGACCGTCCCGAGGCCGGAAACAGCTGAGACCACTCCTGGCACTCCGACCATCCGAGCCGCAATGCCGCCGTATAGAACCGGCTTAATCGTAACCAGGTGAACAATGTCCGGCCTTACCGATCGAAAAAGGTGGCATAGGGAAATTACGGATAATGCCTCCGCAAAAGGATTTCTCCCGCTGCGCGT
>CAYTTZ010000116.1:0-9384 GCA_964440945.1 uncultured Woeseiaceae bacterium | reverse complement strand
TGGCGCCGTACTGGGCGGCCGAACTACGGAAGTCTCTGGACCTCGTACTGAGCGAGATGGCGGAGTAAGAAATAGCAGCGTTCGACTTGGTGCCCGAGCTGTTGAATTTCACTGCGCCTCGTAGACCTCCGTCTCGGGATGGAATGCATACCACGCAAACCAGAACGCCGTTGTCGTCGGAATTTCTGATCCATCGCCGTTGACGATCCGGGCTGTCTGATTCTCTGCATCGAATTCAACGCTAAAGTCTGCGCCCGCGAATTCATCTTCAAACCGGCGCGTGCCCTTTTTCAACTCCTCGAATGGATACGCCTTGAATCGGCCATCAACCTCGAGTCCCATTACAATTTCTTTACGTGGATACCTATCGCTCGAATGGGTAACCGGAAAATACAGTTTGCCGGTCCTGCCGTAGTTGGGGTATGGGTCCAATCTGTAATTTCGCGAGTAACCGGTCTTGTTCGAGAGCACGCGCGTCTCGGGATACCGTTCGACCCATTCCTGCCAGCTGGTGTGTGACAACGGCAGTTGTTGCAGGCGCGTCCCCTTCATCGGGCCAGTAACGGCCTGGACCATTAGCTGTGACCACAGGGAGTTGGTTTCCAGGTCGTACATCAGCACATCGCTGTTGTACAAAAGTCCTGACACGCCGAATTCATGGCTGCGTCCATTTATGGCCGCTTCGAAGGCGGTACCGCTGCCGCAGAGGGGGCAATAGGTAACGACGACTGAGGTGCCACCGATAACATCGTTTACGATTTCGTGATAGTTGAGTATCCGTATCGGATACGCGCGGGCGACGCCGTTTATTGATATCCCCAAGACACGGTCACGGTCATTCAGGTAGGCAGCATCATCAGCAACGACGAATTCGGGATCATCCAGTGACGGAATTCCATCGCGTGGCGGCCCGCCCATCTTTATGTCGTTGACAGGAATCAGCGCATCGTCGAGGTGGAACCCGTTTTTAGATTCTGCGCTAGCGGTGGATGACATCAAAAACAGAAAAACCGTTAGCCAAAGTTGTATCAATAGATAATCGGACGTTTTCATCGTACCTTGCCTGCTGTAGTGAGGAGATAGCCGGCGCGCATGATGGCGCTGCTACACGCATCTTTCGACGGTGCTGATGCAGCGTAATGGGCCAGGCGATTGCTGCAGATCGACAGGGTTGAATCGCAACATTGGTAAGGATGCTGCTTCGCAGCCACTCGACCCTCTCCCGCGACAGCACCGTATCTAATCAGACCGGGGTTAGTCCGAGTAAATTACAGGTATCTCCCTTGAACTCGGCACATTACCCGCCGGCTGCACCAACGATTCGGTTCTCTCGCAAAACGGCCAGGTAAACGTCGGGCTCCGGGCGAACCCTGTAGTTGTCGGTTTCATGCACCCATAGAATGCGTCCGCCCTTATCGGTGATGACTACTGTCGGCAGCACTGTGTCACTGTCGTAACCCAACACCTGCAGCCCCATGGGCAACCCATTGGGATGGTAGATCCCCAGGGCGCGGGCGGCCCGATTGCCTTCATCGGTCAGGAAGTCGAACGGTGCGTCAAATCTCTTTGCCAGCGCTACCGTATTCTTGTGCGGCTGTGGCGAGACCAGTGCGATCCGAACGCCCTGCGCCTGCAACTGTTTGTACTGGGTAACGAGCTCTTTGATTTGTGCCATGCAAAGCGGGCACCAGTTTCCCCGAAAGAAAATCCAGATCGTCGGTTTGTCACTTAAGGACGACGAGCTGACGGCTTCCCCGGCGATGTCTTTCAAATCGAAATTCGGTAAGGCGCTGCCAATCTCCAGCTGTCTACTGGGCTGCCGGTCAAAGCTGGAGTACCAATAGGCATACAGCATGAAACCGATCCAGGCGGCGATTGCCAGAAGCGGTGCTTCGGGACTACCGCCGCGGATATAGCCCCAGGACGCCAGCACGACGCCTGCTGTCCCCAGCACAATCACTGTTGGGAAACGGGCGCTCGTTCTGGCGACGTTCTGAAACATCATTAGCCAGCCGAGGATGATTACGAACGGCACGGTAACCAGCAACACGCCACCCCAGGTCAAATAGTCGTGGGTTATCCAGAATGACCGTCCTGCGATCACGGCGATCGATACGACTGCAATCATGTACAAACTGACAAATACTGATTTCATGGCCTGCCCATAATAACCAAGGAGTACTGCTTCATTTTGATTTCAGCACGTCAAACATGCGTCCCTGAATCGCTTGTAAGACAACCACGACATGACGAAGAAAACGGCTGCCATCGCGAACGAAAGGTAGTCAAAATCACCGCGATCAAAGGACAGATACGCCCCCACGGCGAACAGAATCGCGCCAAAGAACGCGTACATTGAAACCGAGGCTGGCATCGGCGGCGTCAATCCGATACCGAAACTCTGCTTAAGCCTTGTTGTCAGGCGATACGCCTCCTGAATCTCTGCTGCGCAACCTGTACTACAGGCAATTCCCCGCCCCGTATCGTCACTACAATCGGGGCACGCAGCCTTACCACAGTGGCAGCACACGGCAATTGCCGCGCGCTCTTGATGTCGAAAACATTGCATGGCTCAAATCTCTTCAATTCCCCGCTCCGGATGTGCCGAGATATACAAAAAGACCATACAATGCCGCGCTTTGTTACAGCCTGGTTCAATTATGTGTCACATAGACCGCGTGGACCCGATAGCCTTATCGCTACCTCACGATAGTTGCTTGTAGTTTAGGCAACGCTCCACCGTCGACCTGACGATTTCAAAATGCGGAGACACATCGAAATCGCGTAGCATGAACAGATTGTTGGTGGGGTACGGAACGGACACGCACAAACCCTGCGCGCCAATCACGGCCCGCCGGTCGCGGTCAGTAGTTGTGGTTTGGGTACCGGGATGGACGCTGCTGCCGATACCTGGCGGCTATGGAGAAATCGTATCGCTGCGTGGCTACGCAGCGAGGCTGTTTACTCGCCTATGCGGCCTTTTTCATTTTTCTTGGCTTTCTTTGCGGCTTTCTTCTCTTTTGGCGTCATACCCGGCTGCTTCTTTGCTTCTTTGTTGCTCTTTTGTTCTTTACCCATGACATTCACCCAGTGTGAGATCGAATTCGCAGACCTATAAGGTACATAATACGCCAGCTCACGCTTGATTGTTCGACTGGATTTCGGAACAGCGGCTGCCTGAACACTGCACAGGGCATTCTCAACGAGACACGCGGGTTTTCCGTCTGCGACTCAGTGTTTACGCGAGGGCCTTTTGGCAGAAATTTGGAAACGTGTAATTTGACTCATGAGATAGCCAAGCCCAAGGCCGTGACTTGATCGCACACGGCGGAAGGCCTTCACCCGCTTACTGTCCGACGCGATCGGGAACCCCAGTCTGCAAACGGTACTGCACCCGCTCGTCATTGACCGGACAATGAAAGGCCAGAAGATACGCTGTCAATTGCAGGTCCACGCCGTCTTCCTCACCCGTGCCATACAGGCGGTCACCAATAATCGGGTAACCCAGCTCTGCCAGGTGGCGGCGCACCTGGTGTTTGCGCCCGGTCTCAATCCGCACATCGACCAGTGAACGGCTGCCATCGTCAATAACTTGCAACAGTGAGAACTCACTGATCGCCTCTCTCTCATCGATGGGTCGCTCCAGGCGAATTGGATCAGGCTGCTCGGAGAAATCGCCCGCGACCAGCGCTTGGTAGCGCTTCTCAACCTCACGCTTCTGAAAAAGCGCCGATAAAGCCGCCGCTATGCTTTTTGAATGAGCGACCAGCATTAGTCCATTGGCAGCCCGGTCGAGACGATGAACGGTAAATGCCGAACGCTCCGGTTGCAAATGTCGTTCGGCCCAACGCACTAGCGTGCAGTGATCGCCCCACTTCGAACCCTGAGATAGCAAGCCACAGGGTTTGCTCCACACCGAATAAGCACCGACATCTGCAATCAGCGTCGGCTCCGGTGGAATTTCTGCCAGAATCCTTGCGTCGTAATACAGGTGGAGTTCATCACCCGCTCGCAAAGCCCGTTTCACACGACGCAGGCGCTGGGTGTTGCGCCCCCGGGTTATCCAGACGGCCCCTTGGGTCATCGCAAGCTTGATGCGCTGTTTTGAAAGTCCGGTTGACCGTTGCAACAGGTCGACCGAGCTGTCCTCCGGCGATTCAATCAGCACGTGCGCCTCGATGTGATCCGCAGGGTCGCTCACTACTTGTTCTCACCGCTGGTACCGATAGCAACACTACCATCAATATCGAGCGACACGTCCATGGCCGATGCCAGAGGCGAACGGATTCGCACGTCGTGAGCTCAGCTGGAGGCTAAGCGAGGAAATGCCCTTGGGGTGAAGCGAATCGGGCGCGCAACAATTCGGCGGGAATGCCGAATTCGATGCACGAAGTGCGCCCGCAGGGCGAGACGCTGAATGCGTCGAGTCAATCGACTCGAGCAAAGCGAGGGCGAGAATCGGCATACGCCGATTTTTCGCACTCGGTTGACCCCCCTTGGAGAGATTCCCAACCAGTCGACACGGAGGAGCTATTCCGTGCAGGACCGGCGAATTTTCAGCTGCGAGCGGCGTGCCGCGTTTTTACTTGGCCGGCATATGCGCCGCGCCTGGCTGATCCTTCAGTTGCCCCGCCTGGTTCACCCAGCTGTCTCGTTCAATACGACCTTTAAACGTGTCCAGCCGCTCGTCGATGACGTCGATGTCCTGCTTGGTCCACTCGGCGACCTGCCAGAAATAGAACACACCATTTTGGTTCAAGACATTCTCGAGTTTGGGGCCAACACCCGATATCGACTTCAAGTCGTCTTTAGCGCCGTAGATTGCAGCACTCAGAATCCGTGGTTCATCACGCGAAGCTGGCTCGACCGGCCGTACTGCCAGGCGTTTGCCGAGGCCTGAGAGCTCTACCTCAATTGAAGTCAGACGCTGATCGATCGGCTCGAGATCAACTTTTTCCGGGCGCGACAGGCTGTTCACGCGCTGCTCAAGCGCACCGAGGTTTTTGGTCACCGGGGTGAGATCGACGGGTGCTGGTGCCACCGGGCGTTGTTCCGCCAGGCGTTTGCCGAGGCCTGAGAGCTCTACCTCAATTGAAGTCAGACGCTGATCGATCGGCTCGAGATCAACTTTTTCCGGGCGCGACAGGCTGTTCACGCGCTGCTCAAGCGCACCGAGGTTTTTGGTCACCGGGGTGAGATCGACGGGTGCTGGTGCCACCGGGCGTTGTTCCGCCAGGCGTTTGCCGAGGCCTGAAAGCTCTACCTCAATTGAAGTCAGACGCTGATCAATCGGTTCGAGATCAACTTTTTCCGGGCGCGGCAGGCTGTTCACGCGTTGCTCGAGCGCATTGAGGTTTTTGGTTACCGGGGTGAGATCTACGGGTGCTGGTGCAATCGGGACCGGGATAGCATTCACCCTCTCGCCCAGACTATCCAGACGGGTCTCCACAGTTTCGAGGTCTACCGGGATAGGCTTCGGTAGACCGGCAATGGCACTCGATACGTTATCGATCCGCTCGTAGACACTCGATAGATCCGTTTCCTTAGGTGCGGGCATCGAATTCAGATGCGTCCAAAGACGATCCCACTGTGTCGCATCCGATCGGTCATTGGCTTTGCGAAGATCTTCGAAGCTCTCGGTGACGTCTTCGATGTTCCTGCGCGAAAACCAGTAGCCGAGTACGAAGCCCAGTAGCGCTGTCAGTGCGAACAGCAATGTGTATTTTGCGAGTAAGTAAATCATTTCTTATCTCCTAACGGACGCCAACGTGAGTTGGCACCTTGTCAATTTGATTGGTCGACCGTGATTGCGATACGGCGATTTTTTGCGCGCCCCTCCGGAGTTTCGTTTTCCGCAATGGGATTCGATTCGCCGACGCCCTTCGCCGACACGCGGTTACTCTCGATTCCAAGCTGTACGAGCGCATCGCCAACGGCCTGTGCGCGGGCAAGACTCAGTGCCTGATTCGTACCGGCGGCGCCGCGACTGTCGGTGTGACCCACGACGATCAGACTCCCGGAGCATGAACGTGCCGTTTGTGCCAGTCGCTGAAGTAAGTCTTCATTGCCACGATCAATCGTCGCGCTACCTGTCGCAAAGCGAACCTTGCTGGTCGACAGAATCTCGTTGAACTGGTCGTTGCAGCTTGGGCCTTGATCCGGTGCCGGTCGTTCTGCAGCAGCGGGCGTCACCGTGCCTGAAGGCACTACTAAGGGGCTGGTAGCTGGTGCGGCTGCGACTGCGGTGCTTTGCGGCTCGCTCAAGAGGACACTTACGGTCGTCGGACAGGTAAGCTGCCCGGCCCACGTATCACACTGCGTGGACTTGGCAAGAGCGTGCAAGTAGGTCCTTTCTTCAATTGGCGCCACAGCCCGTATGTTGATGCCCTGACCATCACCCCTGACGACAGTAGCGGCGACGTCGGAACTATTAATCCGGTCCGTGACTTCGGAGCGAACCTCGGCTTGGATATTCGGCGCTGTAACCAGCGCACCAACCAAAAACAGTACGGCCAGGCCAAGCACGGGTAACAGCCCCCAGGGCCACCAGGGCCGGGGCGATGCCGTACGCTGCCAAAAACGGCGCGAGGATGTGTGGCGCATTGTCGCGCGCGACGATTCGGATAAGTTCGACATTGGACCGTGACTCCAGTCTCCACGCCCTGTGGCTGGCATGGTCGCTTTGGGCGATTTCGAGAATATGTAACGACATGAGTCTATCGTCGACCTGTGGCAACGAGCGGCATTGAAACAATTGTTGACAATAGGCTGGCCACAGGGTGAACCCTTACGTCTTTGCTTATCACGCTGTATCGTCCACTGCCTGACCCAATTGGCCTGGTTCGGTTCGGTCCGCTGACGGGGAACTGACCCAACCTTTTTCCCGCCCGCTTGCTTGTCTGACGGCAGTCCGTGGCTAACAGCCCCGACACTTTATTTCACAGGCGCCAGGCTCTTTGCGTCCACGAGCTTGAAATGAGCGACAGGTTCGCACCGCCGGAAAAACACCTGGCTATTCTTGCCCGTATCGTCATTTCGTTACCAAAAAACGACACCCCTGTGACACTTGTGTGATCTTTGCCAAGTAGCGTTTGGCCCGCATGTTGATTACTTCAACGATTTCCACTGAATTAAACCAAGGGGCCAAACGATGAATTCCAAACTGATAGCTGTAGCAGCAATAAGCCTGGCGCTGACACTACTTGTACCGGAAGCGGCACGTAGTGAAGGCGGCAGAACATACAAGATCACAATCACCAACCTGACCGCCGGTCAGCCAATTACTCCGCCAATCCTCGTAACTCATACAAGCAGAACCGGCGTATTCACGGTCGGTGAAGTGGCCAGCAACGGCATCCGGCAAATTGCCGAAAATGGCGACGGCGCACCGCTGCTCGAGGCGCTCAGCGACGATTCCCAGGTTCATGAGGTCGTGGCAGGAATGGCGCCATTGATTCCGGCCAGCGACCCGGGTAACACCGGTATCGGAAGTTCGGAGACGTTTACGATTACGGCTCACGGCAGGGCCAGGTACCTGTCGTTCGCCAGTATGCTGATTTGCACCAATGACGGGTTTACCGGCATCGACAGCATTCGCCTGCCGAACCACAAGAAAACCGTTTACTCGGCGGCTTACGACGCGAGGACCGAAGTCAATACCGAGGATTTCGCCGACATCGTGCCACCGTGCCAGGGCCTGATTGGCGTTTCCTCCGACGACATGGGCACAGGAGCAAGCAATCCGATGCTCCTGGAAGATGGCATCGTCATTCCACACGCCGGTATCAACGGCGGCGTTGATCTCTTCCCGGAAGTGCATGGCTGGAGTGATCCGGTCACGAAGATCGAGATCGAGCGTGTTCGTCCGCACTACTAAGACTGATCGAGAATAAGGCCGGTGACCGTGGTACAGGGATGTGCCACGAGTTTCCCGGCCACTGTGATATTTCTGTGAGATTTCCGGTCTACTATTCCAATGCGTCCCTGAAAACCCCGGTCGGCACCGGGCAAAACAACGAGGCGCACGGGGGAATAGTCACGATGAAGCAACGCCGCATACTCCTGGTTGAGGACGAGCAGGACATAGCCGAGCTGGTCTCGCTGCACCTGCGGGATCTGTGCGACGAGTTCGTGGTGGCTTCCGATGGCTTTGAGGGCCTGCGGCTCGCGACGTCCGAGACCTGGTCCCTGGCGATTCTCGACCTGTGCCTGCCCGGCCCCGATGGCCTTGAAATCTGTCGCGCGATCCGGCGGGAAGGCTCCTACCAACCGATACTCATGCTGACGTCCAAATCGGCTGAGCTCGATCGCGTCCTCGGCCTGGAAACGGGCGCCGATGATTACCTGACAAAACCATTTAGCGTACTGGAGCTTGTCGCCCGTGTTCGCGCCATATTCAGGCGCATCGAGAGCCTGCAGCAGTCGCCACAGCCAGCGCCTGACCGGGCCAGGAGTGTCAGTGCCGGCGACTTGACCATTGATCCGACTCGGCGGGAAGTGACGCTCGGCAGTCGGCAGATCGACCTGACCGCACGAGAGTTTGATCTGCTGGAATATTTTGTCCGCAACCCAGGCCGGGTTTTTCGGCGGGCGGACCTTCTGGACAAGGTGTGGGGTTACGGCCACGAGGGTTACGAACACACAGTTAATTCCCACATCAACCGCTTGCGCGCCAAGATCGAAAGCAATCCATCGAAGCCTGAAATGATCGTAACCGTGTGGGGCGTCGGTTATAAGTTCTCGAGCCGGAACCCGGTGGACGTTGCCGTTTGATTTTTATGAATACACTTTTCGCCAAGCTGTCAGCCGCACTGCTCGTTATCGTGATCCTTATGGGGTCCGTCTTTTTCGTCGCCGGGCGCATCAATACACAACTGTATTACGAAGAACTCACACAACGACTCAACGCGCCCATCGCAATGTACGTAACGGGCCAGCGGGACCTCATCAGCAACGGCGTCCCCGACCTCGATAGCCTGACAGAGCTTGCCAGCCACGCGATGGTGATTAATCCGACGGCCGAAATTTACCTGCTTGATACCGAGGGGAACATTCTCGGTCATGGGCTGCCGCCAGAAACTGTCATGCTCGAACGTGTCGAACTTGCACCGCTCAAGGAGCTGATCGATGGCTCCGCCACGATGCCGATTCGAGGTGACGACCCGCGCAGCGGCTCCACGCGCAAGGTGTTCTCGGCATTCGAGGTCAGCAATGAAGGCACTCTCGAAGGATATCTGTATGTCGTCCTGGGCGGGCAGACCTACGAGACGTTGTCCCGTGATATCGGCAGTTCCTATGTCGGCAAAATAAGCCTCTATATAGCTATTGCGGTGGTGCTCGCCGCGGCAACTGTCGGTCTCCTGGTATTCGGCCTGCTGACGCGAC
>CAYTTZ010000115.1:0-9578 GCA_964440945.1 uncultured Woeseiaceae bacterium | reverse complement strand
TGGTACTCCCTACCGGATTCGAACCGGTGTTACCGCCGTGAGAGGGCGGCGTCCTAAACCACTAGACGAAGGGAGCGGAGTTGTAGCCGGCCTGTTCTGCCGGGGGCGCTATTATACGGCCGGAATCCAAATGCTCAAGCCGCTTTCGGCTATTTTTCGTGGATGATCGGGCACGACGTGGCGGGAGGCTGCTATCATACGCCCGGACATAAGATCTGTAGGCAGAATAACATTTGAAAAACAGCGGGAATTCGGAATCCACAGCGCCCAAGATCATTCCCCGCGCCGCGCATAACGTCTCTCGAAAAGACTTCTCCAAGAGCGCTTTGAAGGTGCTGTACCGGCTCGACAAGGCGGGCTACCAGGCATTCCTCGTCGGAGGCTGCGTTCGAGATGCCATGCTCCAGCTGCACCCCAAGGATTTCGATGTTGCGACCAATGCGACGCCGGATGAAGTGCGAGCCTTGTTTGGTAACTGCCGCCTGATAGGTCGGCGGTTTCGGTTGGCGCATGTTCGCTTCGGTCGCGAGATCATCGAGGTTGCGACGTTCCGGGCGGCGGCAAATCACGTCGACGATGACGTTGAGCATGATCGGGAAGGTCGCATTCTGCGCGACAACGTGTATGGCACGATTGACGAGGATATCTGGCGCCGCGATTTCACCTGCAACGCGCTTTACTACAATATCGCGGACTTCACGATCTGGGATTACTCGGGCGGGGTCGAGGACGTCGAGCGCCGACAGCTGGTGTTGATCGGCGACCCGGAACAGCGTCTTCGGGAAGATCCCGTGCGTATGCTGCGCGCCGCTCGCTTCGCCGCGAAACTCGATTTTTCAATTGATCCTGCGGTTGTCGACGCCATCCATCATCACGCCCACCTGCTGTCGAACGTACCGGCTGCCAGGCTATTCGACGAATTCCTGAAGCTGTTCCAATCGGGACATGCGGAGCGAACCTTTGACGTTCTGCGCGAGCACGGCTTGTTTGCAGAGATGTTTCCGACGACAGAGCAGGAGCTTGTTCAGGACGACGATTTCTTGAGATTCGTTCGCGCGGCGCTGCAAAATACTGATCGCCGGGTGCGCGATGGAAAATCGGTGACTCCCATGTTCCTGATAGGCGTTTTCTTTTGGCAGCCAGTTCAGAAGCTCGCCGAGATTCACCGTGCCGAAGAAAACGTCCCGGAGACGCAGGCGCTCAGTCTTGCCTCCTTCGATATCGTCGCCCAACAGCAAAAGCGGATTTCGATTCCCCGTCGTTTCACCGCGCCAATGCGCGAAATGCTTGCGTTGCAACCACGCTTTCTGAACATGCAGGGACGTCGGGCGATCAAGCTGCTGGAGCATCGTCGTTTTCGTGCGGCCTACGATTTCATGCTGCTGCGGGCCGAGACCGGCCAGGTTGATAAAGAGATCGCCCAATTCTGGACCGAGGCACAAACTCAGTCGGCTGAGGAGCGCACAGAGAGCTTCCAGCTCAATGCGACGCCACAAAAGAAACGTCGGCCAAGAGGCAGGCGGCGGCGCAAAAAGCCAGAGGACACATGAAGACACGCCGCTAGCCATGTCAAATACCGGGAAGATCCACTGGCGGCCGGCGTATGTTGGTCTGGGCAGCAATATGCAGGGACCGTCAGGTCAGCTCGATTGTGCGTTCGACCTTTTGGCGGCGATTCCGGAAACCCGGTTGATTGCGCGTTCGTCGCTTTATCGTTCAGCGCCATTCGGTGGCATCGAACAGCCCGATTTCGTGAATGCCGCAGCGGCATTGCTAACGCGGCTCCCGGCCCGTCAGCTGCTGGACGAGTTGCAGACGATTGAGAGTCGGCGCGGCCGTGAGCGAGACAGCGTGCGCTGGGGACCGCGGGTTCTGGACCTCGACCTGCTGGTGTATGCCAGCGAGGAAATTGACGATGCCGACCTGACCGTTCCGCATCCGGGCATTGCGGAGCGAAATTTTGTATTGTTGCCGCTCAGAGAGGTGGCGCCCGGGCTGGTGATAATGGGGCTGGGTCGGATCGACACAATCCCGGTCAACCTCGATGAACCGAAAATCTCACGCATCGTCTAGAGGAAAACCGTGTCCGTAAGTCAGTTGCAGCAATCAGGCAGTTCGTCCCGCTACATTGCCATCGAAGGACCGATCGGGGTCGGTAAGACGGCGTTGGCACGGCGACTCGCCGACAGCTTGTCCGCGCACCTGGTTCTCGAAGAAGTGGAGGAGAATCCGTTCCTCGAGCGTTTCTATCGAGACGGGCGTGGCGCTGCTTTGCCCGCGCAGATGTTTTTCCTGTTTGCGAGGGCGCGGCAGATCGAAGACCTGCGACAGTCGGATCTGTTCACGAATGTACAGATTTCCGATTACCTGTTTACTCGAGATCGCTTGTTTGCGGAGCTCAATCTCGATGCGGAAGAGCTCAAGCTGTATGACCAGATTGCCGAAAACCTGGGAGTGGAAGCGCCCGTGCCGGACCTGGTGATTTATCTGCAGGCGTCTGTCGATGCAATCATGAGTCGACTGGCCCGGCGGAATTCGAGTTTCGATCGTTATGTGGATCGCAATTATGTCGAGCAACTGACTGATGCCTACGCCAGGTTCTTTCATGCTTATGATGAGGGCCCGCTATTGATCGTCAATGCATCGCAGATCGATCCCGTGAATAATGACGCGGACTACGAACAGTTATTTCAGCAAATCGAACGCACGACCGGCGGACGACATTTCTTCAATCCTGTCGCCGCGGTCATGGCGTAAGGGACCGAATCGGTGTACACACAGCTCGAACAGCGCAGCATGCCGGAGCCACCGGTCAACATCTCCACGCTGCGAAAGATGAAACTTGAGGGCGAGCCAATCGCCTGCCTGACCGCATACGACGCGAGCTACGCGGCGTTGGTCGATACGGCACGCACCGATCTCGTGCTGGTCGGCGACTCCCTCGGTATGGTTATCCAGGGGCACGATACGACGGTACCGGTCACGGTCGATGATATTGTCTATCACTCGCGAATCGTCCGGCGAGGATTGCGGCGCGCGTTCCTGGTCGCCGACATGCCCTTCATGAGTTACTCGAAACCGGGTCAGGCCCTCGATAACGCGGTTCGACTCATGCAGGATGGCGGGGCGATGATGGTCAAGCTGGAGGGCGGCGATGGACAGATCGAAGTCGTCGAGCATCTCGCGCGACATGACATTCCCGTCTGTGCGCATCTCGGGCTCAAGCCGCAGTCAGTGCACAAGATTGGCGGCTTCAAAGTGCAGGGTAGAGAGCCCGACCAGGCAAAAGAGATGCTGGAGTCTGCAGAACGACTGCAAAACGCGGGTGCCGATATCGTATTGCTGGAATGCGTCCCCAACGAAGTCGGCAAACTGATTACCGAGGCGCTGGCAGTGCCGGTCATTGGCATTGGTGCTGGACCGGATGTTGATGGGCAGATACTGGTGCTTTACGACATTCTCGATATTACTCAGGGTCGAACGCCAAGATTCGTCAGGAATTTTCAGGCAGATTGTTCGTCACCGCTGCAGGCCGTGTCGAGCTACGTACACGCTGTCAAAGACCGGAGCTACCCCGCTCCGGAACATTGCTTTTCCTAACTCGAAACAGGTAGTCGCATTCGATGCTAGTAGTACATAGCAAGCAGGAGCTTGCGGAACACATAACGGAGTGGCGTCACAATGACGAGCATGTTGCGCTGGTTCCGACGATGGGCAGTCTCCATGCCGGCCACCTCGCACTCGTCGAGCTCGCTCGCGAACATGCCGAGCGAGTCGTCGTCAGTATCTTCGTGAACCCAACACAGTTTGGTGAAAGCGAGGACTTTGACAAGTACCCGCGCACGCTGGAGCGCGACAAGCTACGACTGAAGGCCACCGGTGCGGACATGATTTTCGCCCCGGAGGTCGATACCGTGTACCCGTTCGGAATTGCGGATGCGACGACGGTCTCGGTGCCGGGATTGACCGAGAATTTCTGTGGCGCGTCGCGTCCCGGGCATTTTGATGGCGTAACAACCGTTGTCGCACGGCTGTTTGGGCTGGTGCAGCCCGACGCCGCTATCTTTGGACAGAAAGATTACCAGCAACAACTCGTTATTCGACGCATGGTTGACGATCTAAGTCTGCCGGTGTCCGTCATCACGAGCGAGACGATTCGCGAGGACGATGGACTTGCACTGAGTTCAAGAAACGCCTACCTCACAGAGGAACAGCGGATAACCGCAGCGACGCTTTACGAACAGCTCAGTTCCGTTGGCGAGGAGCTGCAAAATGGTCGACGCAATTTTGGCGAGCTTGAGTCCGTTGCAAAAGCGCACCTGCAGGAGGCCGGTTTCGAGGTGGACTATTTCGCGATTCGCCGTGCATTGAACCTGGAAATTCCTGATCGCGATTGTGATGATCTCGTGGTTCTTGCTGCTGCCGATCTTGGCGCTGCGCGCCTCATCGACAATATCGTTGTGACGGTCTAAGTCGGCCGGCAGCCGCTAGTCGGAAACGGTATTTCGACCAGCGTGCTTGGCGCGGTAGAGCGCTGCATCAGCGTTCCGTATCAGCTTGTCGATCGTGGCGCCTTGCTGTAGCTCTGCTACGCCCATCGATATCTTTATGGGTATCTGAATAAGCGAATCGGAGCCATCGCCGGTCTCGCCGCAGACCGAGACACGAACCCGTTCCGCGATGACGAGGGCCTGATTTAGATCGACGCCGGGCAAAAGTACCGCAAACTCGTCGCCACCGTATCGCACCAGCAAGTCGTTGGGTCGAAACTGTGTGCGCAAAATTCGGGCGACTGACGACAGTACACGGTCTCCGGCGATATGACCGAACATGTCGTTGAACCGCTTGAAGTCGTCGACATCGATCATGACGAAGGTCACCGCTTGACCGTTCTGGATACAGCTTGCTATCTCGTCAGGAAACGTATCTTCCATGGCGTGCCGATTCGCAAGTCCGGTCAGCGCATCGGTGGTTGCATGCCGCTCGAATTTACGCATCTCGCCATAGCTGTCGGCAATGACCCGGTTATGACTACGAACCCGCTCAGAGAGAACGACGAGCAGGTTCTTGGCGAATTCGTGCGAAGCGTCGACCATCTCCCATAACACCGTCTGGTGTATGACCAGCATATGGGTGTCTTCGGCGCCGATGACATAGGCGGATGGGTCGCGATCCTCGATAATGGACATCTCGCCGACGCAGGCGCCAGCTTCCATCGTCGCCAGTATTGGCGTTTCCGGCGAGCCGACGTGAATATTCAGGCTTCCCGACAGTATGATGAAAACATGCTCGTTTTTCGCGCCTGGCGAAAGCAGCAGTTCGCCGGCCGCGATATCGCGCCGATCGCATCGCTGCAAAAGCTCATGAATATCATCCGGATAGACGCCCTTGAACAGCTCCAGACCCTCAAGCAGCGAGCGCCTGTAGTCTGAGCTTGTCGCCAGCGACTCCTGCAAAACGTCAGTCCTTCGTCAAAAGAGCGATTGTCGCGTTTAAGGACTGCGCATAACTATCGACTGCGACACATTATTGACGCCGTGGGGCGATGAACTGAGTCTAATTGAGAACTAGGGGTCTTCGGCCGTGAGTTCCGCGCGGGATGCTCTGAACTCCTCGAGGTCATCGTCGGAGGGTGAGGGATAGCTGAGGCCGATTCCCTGCAGTGTTCCGATGATGATGTCGGCGACCCGCGCTCGCATGTAGGATTTGTTGTCGGCTGGTATCGCGTACCACGGTGCCCAGGGACGCGATGTCGCGTTCAGCGCCGCTTCGTAGGCGTTCATGTAGTCATCCCAGTGGCGACGCTCGACTACATCGCCAGGTTCAAATTTCCAGTTTTTGTCCTTATTGTCGAGACGAGCGAGGAAGCGGCGCTTTTGCTCGTCGCGAGAGACGTTCAACCAGAACTTGAGAATGACCGTGCCGTTGCGTGCGAGGTGTTCCTCCTGCTGGCGTATGGAGGTGAGTCGATCATCCCAGATCGTCTGCGGATCGATTTTTCCGGGTAGTTTCTGATAGCCGAGTATCTTCGGATGCACTCTTACGACGAGGACCTCCTCGTACTGGCTGCGATTGAAAATGCCGATGCGGCCACGCTCTGGCAATCGGCAGGTCGTTCGCCAGAGGAAGTCGTGATCGAGCTCGAGGCTGGACGGTTTCTTGAAGCTGAATACCTGGCAGCCTGACGGATCGACGCCCTGCATGACGGAGCGAATCGTGCTGTCTTTGCCGGCCGCATCCATCGCCTGGAAGACCAGCAGTACCGCGTGACGATCACCGGCGGCGAGAACGCGCTGCAGTTGCTTCAGGCGTTCCGTGCGGCTTGCGCGGTGCTTACCCTTGTGCCCGTGCCCATCGGTTTGCGGCGTTGTGCCGGCATCGGCGACTTTAAAGCTGCCGTCAAACGGCACGAGATAGGGCGAAGCGGGTGCCTCAAACATCGTAACTCTCCAGTTTCTTGTCACTACAGTGCTGCGCGAGTGCCCAGCGTATATGTTCGGCCAGCAGTTCGGATGCTGCATGCTGCCGCGTCTCGAGTGCGTCGACAACCTCTGGTGTCGTTGCCGCATTGCCAAGCGCCACTGCGATATTGCGTAACCAGCGTTCATAGCCGATTCGACGGATCGCGCTGCCCTCGGTTTTTTCGAGGAAGGTTGCCTCGGTCCAGGTAAACAGTTCCACCAGGTCGGCCGACTCAAGGCCGTGGCGAGGTGCGAAGTCTGCCTCGGCGGTGGGCTCAGCGAACTTGTTCCAGGGGCAAAAAAGCTGGCAGTCGTCGCAGCCGTAAATACGGTTACCGATGGCTTTTCTGAATTCGGTCGGAATGGCTTCCTGCAGCTCGATGGTGAGATAGGAAATGCAGCGTCGCGCATCGAGCACATAGGGAGCCACAATCGCGCGAGTGGGGCAGACGTCGATGCAGGCGGTGCAGCTACCGCAGTGTGACTGCTCCGCGACGTCGATGGGCAAAGGCAGGTCGGTGTAGAGTTCGCCGAGAAAGAACCACGAGCCATGTTCGCGATTGATGACGTTGCTGTGCTTGCCGATCCAGCCTAACCCGGCTTTCTCCGCCAGCGCTTTCTCCAGAACGGGCGCGCTGTCGACGAACGCCCGGTAGCCGAACTCTCCGATTCTGTCTTCGATACGACGCGCCAGCTTCTGCAGGCGCTTGCGCAGCACCTTGTGATAATCACGACCGAGCGCGTAGCGCGAAATATACGCGCGGGACTCGTGGTCCAGTAGCTGTCGCGCTGCATCCTCGGGTTCCGGCAGGTAATCCATTCGTACTGAAATTACGCGCAGGGTGCCGGGGATCAGTTCATCGGGTCGGCTGCGCTTCGTGCCGTGGCGATGCATGTACTGCATCGTGCCGTGATGCCCGGACGCCAGCCAGGCGTCAAGGCGTCGCTCGGCCTCACTGAGGTTGATATCACTGACGCCAAGTTGCTGAAACCCGAGCTCGATCGACCACTCGACGATCTCAGCCTTGAGCGCCGCCATATCGGTATTGCCGTATTGCTTAGTGGATATTGTCAATGTCAGGTCCGGGCCGTCTGTCAGTATAATCGCCAGATGCAGACCTTACCCCGTAACGTCTATTCCGTCGCATCGGTTCGCGAGATCGATCGCACAGCCATCGAGGGTCACGGCATACCCGGCTACACGCTGATGACGCGTGCGGGAGCCGCCTCGCTGCAGGTCGCCCGACAGCATTTTCCGGACGCGCAACGCTGGCAGGTTGTTTGCGGGGCCGGCAACAACGCCGGGGACGGCTATGTCGTCGCGCGGCTGGCCGCGAACGAGGGCCTGGTTGTTTCCGTCCTGTCGCTGGTTGATCCGGCCAGCTTGACGGGTGACGCAGCAATCGCCTGTCAGGACTTCGAGGCGGAAGGCGGGACCGTCATGCCCTGGGCCGGCGAGCTCGATGGCGATGCCGAGCTACTGATCGACGGAATCCTGGGGAGTGGTCTTGAAAGAGAGGTTGGCGACCGTTTTGCCGAAGCGGTGACAGCGATTAACGCGCATGCAGCCAAAGTGCTGGCGCTCGACATACCGACCGGGATTCACGGCGACACGGGAAAGCAGTTGGGTTGTGCCGTCAAGGCAGATCTGACCGTGACATTCGTTGGCTTGAAAAGCGGTCTGTTTCTGGACGATGCGCCCGATTTCTGTGGCGAACTGGTTTACGACGGCCTGGAGATTCCCGAGGACTGCCGTACAGGGCTGGTACCCGTGATGCGAAGGATCGAGACGGATTTGTTGCGCAACTTGCTGCCACCGCGACCGCGTGCCGCACATAAGGGCGATTTCGGTCACGTGCTGGTTATTGGCGGTGGTAAAGGCATGCCGGGTGCAGCTAGGCTCTGTGGCGAGGCGGCGTTGCGCGCCGGTGCCGGGCGCGTCAGCATCGCTACGGACCCGGCGCATGCCGCGATGCTGACGGCCACGCGGCCTGAACTCATGGCTCATGCGATCGAGAATCCCGCCGATCTCGAGCCGCTGCTGTCCAGGACGGATGTAATCGCCTTTGGCCCGGGACTCGGGCGTTCGGACTGGGCCAGGTCGCTGTTCGAGGTTGCGGTGGCCGACTCACGCCCGGCAGTGTGGGACGCCGACGGATTGAACTGGCTCGCGGAGCGCCCGAATGAGGCCGACGTGCGCGTGATTACGCCACATCCGGGTGAGGCAGGTTCGTTGCTGGGCATGGCCAGCGCGGATATCCAGGCAGACCGGGTCGCGGCGGTCGAAGCCCTGCAGCAACGCTATGGAGGGGTCGCCGTGCTCAAGGGGGCGGGCTCGCTGGTCGCCACAGGTGACGGCGTTCCCTGGATCTGTACCGCCGGAAACCCCGGTATGGCGGCAGCCGGAATGGGCGATGTGCTGACGGGCATTATCGCCGCACTGCTCGCCCAGGGTCTCTCCGCCGAGCAGGCAGCGCTCGCGGGGGTTCTGAGTCATGCGCGCGCAGGTGATGTAGCTGCGCGCAGTGGCGAGCGGGGCCTCATTGCCTCCGATCTGATTGCGACACTGCGCGACGTCATCAATCCATGAGAACCACGGCATGAGACTATTCCTCGCCGACGAGGCGGCCACGATCGACCTCGGCCGGCGCTTCCTGGAGCAACTGCCTCAGGACCTGGCCGGCTGGACGGTGCTGTTGGGCGGCGAACTCGGGGCCGGCAAGTCCACATTTGCGCGGGCCCTGATTCGGGCCGCTGGCCACACAGGACCGGTGCCCAGCCCTACGTACACGCTTGTGGAGCCGTACGCAGTTTCACGCGGTTCTATTTATCACGTTGATTTGTATAGGGTTTCTTCCGAGGAAGAGCTTCGCTACCTGGGCTGGGACGAGCTCGACGACGGGTTTCGGCTCGTCGAATGGCCTGAGCGTGCTCCCGGGCTTGCGGCGCAGGCCGACGTCGGCCTGACACTGGCCTACGAGGGTGACGGGCGCTCAGCCCGGCTGACTGGGCTGAGCGAGCGTGGCGGGTTAGTGGTCGACGCGCTTGCCGACTCTTGACTCAAAATCTTAACTAAGACAGGTATCTGCCTAATATTGAAGCGAAAAGTGTTGGTTT
>CAYTTZ010000114.1:0-9670 GCA_964440945.1 uncultured Woeseiaceae bacterium | reverse complement strand
CAATCCATAAACCCTGATTCATAACTTACTCCTGTCCAGAACGTCCGCTTAGCCGAGACGCATTAGTGTTGCTGCCGAGTCGGCATTTTCTTCCGATGTTTTGATGACGTTGACCTGCATTTCATACTGTCGCGCCAGCTCGATCATATTGACGAGCGTCTTGGCGACGTTCACGTTGCTTTGTTCCAGGGCGCCCGACATGATCGATACATTGGCGTCAGGCGCAGCCGTCTCTCCACCGGCCATGCGCAGCAGGCCATCAGAGCCTTTCTGCAACGAGGTAATGTCGGGGTTGACGAGCTTTATGCGATCAACGATGGAATAGGTCTCCGGCCCCTGGTCGATCGGCTGTATAGAAATCGTGCCATCCCTGCCAATCAGCAAACTGCTGTTTGGCGGGATTGCGACCGGGCCGCCGTTACCGAGAACCAGTTGTCCGGCTCCGGTTGACAATAAACCGCCGGCCTCGACGCGGAAATCGCCCGCACGTGTATAGGCCTCGGTGCCGTCGGGTGCCTGCACGGCGATGAAGCCTTCACCCTGGATTGCGACATCGAGATCGCGGCCGGTCGTGGCGACCGGCCCCGGGGAGAAATCCGTACCGTAGGATTCGACAACCGCGTTGACTCGCGTCTCGACGCCGGGACCATCGATCGGTACCGAGCTGAACGAATGCAGGTCGGCCCGGAAGCCGCTCGTCGAGACGTTTGCAAGATTGTTGCTGTTGATGGACTGCGCATACTCCGTCTGCTTGGCGCCGGTCATCGCGAGGAAAATCATTTCGTCCATTATCGAGTCCCTTTACTGGTCAGCTATTCCGCTTAACGGATGTTGATGACCGTCTGCGTAATGGCGTCGGCGGTTTCGATGGCCTGAGCGTTCGCCTGGAAGTTGCGCTGTGCCGTAATCATATTTACGAGCTGCGCTGTCAGGTCGACGTTGGAGGCTTCGAGAGCACCGGATTGGATATTGCCGAATGACGCCGTACCGGCCTCGCCAAGCAAAGCATCACCGGACTGGAACGATTCGCCCCAGGCGGTATCGCCGAGCTGCTGCAAACCCTGCGGATTCACGAAGTTCGCCAGCGCCAGTTTTCCGAGTGACGTCGACTGGCCGTTGGTGAAGCGCGCGAATACGATGCCTTCCGCGTCCACGCTGACACCGGTCAATCGGCCCGTTGTAAAGCCATCCTGCGACAGCGAATTCACGCCGAAGGCATCGCCGAACTGCGTCGCCGTGCCAAAATCCAGACCCATGACGATGTCCGAGGCACCGGTAGCCGGCGTGTAGGCAGCGAGTGGCATCAAGCCGCCAACCGGCGAGTTCAGACTACCGTCCGGATTGAAGACAACCGGCGCTGCACCGGCAACCGGGTTGCCGTCAATCTGAATCTCGGTGTTCCATGTATTGGGTACGGCATCCTTGATAAAGTAGACCGTTGCCGTATGCGCCGCACCGAGCGAGTCATAGACCGTCACGGACGTGGTGTGATTGAAGCTGCTCGGGTCGGTCGCATCGAATACCGGGTTTGCCGGAACCGGCGCGTCCGCAGGCAGGTTAATGCCGAATGATGCACGCGTGGTTGCGGCAGGCGGGCTAGCCCCAACTTCCAGCTGCAGGTCAATCGGTGTGCCTGTGTTGAACAATCCGTTGCCGGCGTACGGGTATGCCTGCAACCTCGCGCCTTCCGCATTTGTCACGAAACCCTGGTTGTCCAGGCCGAACGCACCAGCGCGCGTGTAACTACGGGCACCGCCATCGCTGATGACGAAGAAACCCTCTCCACCGATTGCGAGATCAAGCGCGTTGTCCGTAAAGTCGATATTGCCCTGCGTAAACTGCTGCGCGATCTCTGAGAGCCGCACGCCGCTGCCCGCGGCGCTCGAGCTCACGCTCTGTGTACCTACAGCAAATACTTCGCTGAACTGGGCGCGCGACATTTTGAATCCGGTCGTGTTGACGTTCGCGACGTTGTTCGCCGTGACGCCGAGGTCGGCTGATGCGGCGTTCAGTCCGCTGAGTGCTATTGCAAATGGCATGTCTTTCTCCTGGCTTTGTCTGTTTTCTACAGTGCGTAAAGTGCGTGTTATCCGATAATCTGGTAGATCTGGCCGAGCGGCATCTGCTGCCCGCCGGCAAGGTTGAGTGTGAGGCCGCCGCCGAACTGTCCCAGCGTGACACTCTGGATGTCAGCTTCGATGACCGTTGGCACGCTTTCGACATTGGTGCCGCGAATGACGCGTCCCGTCACCAGGTACTGCCCGCTCTCCGCGCGCTGCCCGGACGCATCAACGCCGTCCCAGGCGAATCGCACCATGCCCGGTGGCTGCTGGCCGAGATTCAGCCGCTGCACCAGTTCGCCGTTACGATTGGTGATGTCGATCTGCACGTTGCTGGCGCTGGATTCGAGCTCCAGCCCGCCTTTGAGCGGTCCATCTTCACTCAGCGAACCGACGTCGGTCACCGCCAGAACAGAGCGGCCGACCAGTCCCGCGGCCTGCAGTGCCTGATTGTCCTGCATCGAACCGGCAAGGCCACCGAACGCTGTGTTCAGCGAGGAAATACCGTTGACGGTGCTGAACTGGGCCAGCTGGCCGAGGAATTCACCGTTGTCCATCGGTTCGAAAGGATCCTGATTCTGAAATTGCGAAATCATCAGCGTCAGGAAATCCTCCTGGCCGAGGCTATCGCGCGCCTTCTGTTCGGGCGGCGGCGCGAAGTTCTCGAAAGTTTCTATCGGTCCTAGCGTTGTCATGTTATTGCCTCTATAGAGAATCAGCGTCCGAGTGAGAGTGTCTGCAGCAGCAGATCTTTGGTCGTATTGATCATCTCGACGTTGTTCTTGTAGGAACGCGACGCCGACATCATGTTGACCATCTCCTCGATCGTATTGACGTTGGTTGCATAGACGTTGCCGTCAGCATCCGCCTCGGGGTGATCGGGTTGGTAGCGCAACTGCAGCGGGGCGCCGCTCTCGACGACACCGTCAATGCGCACACCGGCAACACCATCCTGGGCGGCGAGCGACTGGCTAAACGTCGAAAAAACCGGGTGTTTGGCGCGGTAGACGTTCTCCGGGTCACCGCTGACACTGCCGGCATTGGCGAGGTTGCTCGCTGTCACATTCATACGCACGGACTGCGCGTTCATCGCGCTGCCGGCCACGTCAAAAACATTAAAAAGACCCATCATTCACCTCCCTTAATGGCCATACGCAAGGTGCGAATCGAACCATCCAGAAACGCGAGACTGGCGCGATACTGCAACGCGTTCTCGGCGAACTGCGCCTGCTCGACATCCATGCTGACCGTGTTGCCATCCAGCGAAGGCTGTGTAGGCACGCGATACATTGTCTGCGCGCCCTGTTTCGTCATACCCCAGGCCTGCTTATGCAGATCGCTGGTCGTCTGCAGGTTGATCGATTGCTGCCTGGCACCCTTTAAGGCCTGACCAAAATCGAGGTCGCGCGCCTTGTAGTTGGGCGTATCGGCGTTCGCGATATTCGACGCCAGCACCTCGTTTCGCTGTGCGCGAAATTGCAGGGCTCTTTCGTATTGTGCTAACGCAGGTATTTCCATTGCCTCGATTCCTGGAATTCAAGTTCCTGCAGATCTATATGCAAGCCGTGTGCCAATTCGAAACCGCGCTTGCTAAAGGACGCCACAGCTCGGCCGATACAAATATGTTCGGCGGGTTCTGGCGTCGTAACGGCAAGGCCTTGCCGCCTGTCGGCAAACTTCTGCAGGGGCACAGAAGCCGCGGCACACAACGCTGGCATGGCATTTGCATTGCTATCTGTAGAGGATTTCGGCACCGCAGACACACGCATTCGCCGAACAGGAGCTGAAGCCGGCAAATCGTTGCCAGCATTGGTGTTACGGACAGGAGAGATCGCGAACAATGAATGTACGCACCTCAATAATCGTCGAAAATTTGACGGGCCGCCCGCAAAGGCGACACGAATCTGACGCCCGCAGGGTTGGGGTGAGCTGCGCTGTCGCGCTACTGATGCTCTGCCCTGGTGCCGTGGCATCTGTCGACCAATGGCAGTCGAGCGAGAGCATCGCAGCCGCGGCCGAAGACTATGTTCGCGACAGGATTGGACCCAAAGCCAGCAAGACCGCGGTAAAGGCCGGCGTGTTTGACTCCCGCCACCGCCTGGCGCGTTGCGGCAAGGCGCTGGAACCCTTCCTGCGTCGCGGCACCGAGATCAGCTATCGAACCATCGTCGGCATTCGTTGCACTGGCGCGAAGCCCTGGAAAATCTACTTACCGGTGGAGGTCGTCGTAACCGACACAACCTACGTCGCCAGCCGCACGCTGCCACGCGGACACCAGCTGACGGCAGAAGACCTCGTCGCTGAGGAGCGGGATGTGTCGCGCCTGCCGACGGGATATATCGCGAACCCGAAGCAATTTCTCGGGGCTCGACTGAAGACCCAGCTCATTGCCGGCCGCCTGCTGACTCCGTCCATGCTGGAGGTAGATATCGCCGTCAAGCGTGGCCAGATGGTGACGCTGACCATATCCAGTGGCGGTATCAACATTCAGATGAGCGGCAAAGCCTTGATGGACGGGGCTCTCGACCAGCGCATACGGGTCGAGAATACCAAATCAGGGCGCATCGTCGAAGGCATCGTCCGCTCCCGAGAACATGTAGAGGTACTGGTCGCCGGAAGCGGCCAGGTTTTTAACGCAAAGCCTAAAGTATCGCCATCGGTGGCCGATATCAGGTCTAGCAACAATGATCGTTGAGGAATACACGTTATGACAAACAGGATTGGTCCAATGGATCCGGGAACATTAGGCAAGTTAGGTAGCAAGGTCGACGAGGCGAAGACCAGTGACAAGGTCTCCACCGAATCGCGCGCGCCGCAAACTGAACCTGGCCAACAGAAGTCGGCCACAGACACCGTTAATCTGACGAGCAATGCCAAGCTGCTGGAGCGGCTGGACAAGACGCTTGCCTCGTTGCCTGCGGTGAACAGCGATCGTGTGGCCGAGATCAAGACGGCCATCGAGAACGGTGATTACCAGATCGATTCCGACGCCATCGCCGATGCGATGATCCGGCTCGATCGCTCTTTCGGCGAATGATCATGACTCGCCCGACGCCCGCTGAGGCTCGCAAGGAAATCGCCGGAATTATCGGCAGGAGCGTGTCACAGGCACGCACCCTTAAAGAGTCACTCGAAGTCGAGCGCAACGCGCTGGAAAACCAGGATGCCGACGCGCTGCAAGACGTCGTGGTCAGCAAGAACGACTGCGCGGAGCAATTGCAGACGCTGGATCTTGCGCGCAGCGCGCTCTGCGAATCCTGGGGCTTCACCGCCGGACCCGAGCAGATGAACGAAGTTATTGACTGGTGCGACGAGGATAACCTTGTCGACCAGGGCTGGTCGCAGCTCATGCAAATCGCTGCGGACGGCAACACGCTGAACCTGACGAATGGCGCGATCATTCGCCTGCGTCAACAGCAGTTTGAAACCAGCATTTCCCTACTCCGGGGCGTGACTCCCGGATCCGATACCTACGGCCGTAATGGCGCGGAATCCGGCGATCTCAGCCGGCGTTCTCTCGCAGAGGCCTGAACCTAACATTGTGAAGCAAGGATACTGAGCTATGTTGATAGTCAGCCGAAAAGACGCCGAATCCATCGAGATCCGACCTGGTGACGATATTGATCCGAGCATGACGCTTGAGGATTTGTTCCGCGGTGGGCCCATCGAGATCACCATTTTTTCCTCGAATAACAATCGGGTGAAGATGGGAGTTCAGGCCCCCGAACAACTCTGCATCTGGCGCAAGAAAGCCGCCGCGGCCTGATTGCGGGAGGCCGCCCCGCTGCTTGACGCTGCGCACCTCATGGCGACCCGTCGCCAGCACCTGTGGGACGAGTACCGCTAGATACGATGAAGATCCCGACGCAATCGCTCATTCCGATCCTGGCCATCGCGGCAGCCTGCGGCGGTTCCGGATCAACGGATACCAGCCTCCCGCAAAGCCCGGCAACGGGCGGCCAGGCCTATTCGCTGCCGAGCGACACGGTCATCCTCTCCAAAGCCTACGACAACAACTACAGCGTTCCCAACGGTTTCTTTGTTGATGAAAGAGCCGAGACCACGCACAGCTACACCGTTCACCATATTCTCGACGAGTCCGGTTCGTTCGAGGTCTGCGGCGACGACCTGGTCGAAGCGCAGTCGCTGGAGACAGCGGACAATAATTCTCGCGCCGTGAATGGCTACTACGTGACATCACATGAGACCGAGCGCTATTTCGAATTCGTCAGAGAGCTCGCCTACGAACAGGATGTCGGCAATATCGGCGATGTCACATCACCCGGGTACGCGCGGGTCTTCAAATGCAGTCACACCAACCGCAACGGCGTCGATCGCAGCTTGCTGAGCGGTTATTCGGGCCGCATAAACAGCGAGCAGCTCGGCGCGGACGCACTGCGTGTATTCACGGAGTACCTGTGGCAGTTCCGTTTCTTCAATACCCGCCACAAGAAAGTCATCGCAAGCTATGGCAACAGCAACGCCGACGGATTTGAGCACACGCTGGTACTGGCACTCGTCCACAACCAGGGACAGGATGCCTGCGACCGCGTCGATATCGTCGAGTGGCGCTTCAGCGCCGCGGCAGCCAGTGGCGAGGTATCTCGCGACTTCGCGACCGTGCACAGCTTCGACGCAACGGTTTCGGCCGGTAGTCCAACTCTTTGCCAGTAGCCTGAACCCATCCGAATGACCGGCCTGCCCATCCGCAGGCAGTCAGTCCCAGGACCATCAAACCACCTAGATCTCTACCGGTATTCACATACTGCAAAGTGACTGTGTAGCCGTATAATTGCACGAGAAACTTTTTGCTTTCGCCCTTTCGATGCAAAATCAACGCCCTACGCAAGTCCATTCAGCAGAGATCTCTTCAATGACAAGCAAATTACCTGCACTGCAGTCCTGGGTCGACCAGGTCGCATCCCAGACCCAGCCCGATAAAATCCGATGGTGCTCCGGATCCGATGCGGAGTACCAGGAGCTGGTCCAGCAAATGTTGGCCGACAGCACCCTGACGAAGCTGAATGAAGAGACGTATCCGAATTGCTACCTGCACCGATCCGACCCCAGCGACGTGGCACGAGTCGAACACCTGACCTATGTGTGCACAAAGACCGATGAAGAGGCTGGCCAAAACAACAACTGGATGAGTCCTGCCGAGGGTCGCGCCAAGATGGATGCCCTCTTCGAAGGCTGCATGCGCGGTCGCACGATGTATGTCATTCCCTATTGCATGGGCCCGATCGCTTCGCCCTACTCGCGCTGCGGTGTCGAGATCACCGACAGTCCCTACGTTGTCATTAACATGAAGATAATGACCCGGATGGGTGAACAGGCGCTACGACGCATTGAAAAAGAGGGCACATTTGTCAAAGGTCTTCACTCGACGGGCGAACTCGACCCTGAGCGGCGTTTTATCATGCACTTCCCGGACGATCTCTCGATTATGAGCTTTGGCTCCGGCTATGGCGGCAATGCTCTGCTGGGCAAAAAATGCCATGCACTGCGCATCGCCAGTCACCAGGCACGAGAAGAAGGCTGGCTAGCCGAGCATATGTTGATCGTAGGACTGGAGAGTCCGGAGGGTACGGTCCATTACATTGCCTGTGCCTTCCCCTCTGCCTGCGGCAAAACCAACCTCGCCATGTTGATTCCACCGGAAGAACTGCACGGCTGGAAGGTCTGGACGCTGGGCGATGATATTGCCTGGCTGCACCCGGACGATACCGGCAAACTCCGCGCGATCAACCCGGAATCAGGTTACTTCGGCGTTGTGCCGGGCACGAATGCGAAGACCAACAAAAATGCCTACGACATGATCATGCACGACACGATCTTCACCAACGTTGCCACCACCGCCGACAACGAGCCCTGGTGGGAGGGTAAGAAAGACGGCGAGCCGGCATTGGACTGGCAAGGTCGCAAATACGACCCGGCGAACGGCCCGGCCGCGCATCCGAATTCGCGCTTTACGGTGGCCGCGACCAACAATCCAAGTTACTCAGTGCTGGCGGACGATCCCGAAGGTGTGCCCATTTCGGCTATCGTCTTTGGTGGCCGACGCAAGAATGTCGCACCATTGGTTTACGAAGCCAAGAGCTGGGAGCACGGTGTTCTGGTCGGCGCCGGCACGGCCTCCGAGACCACCGCCGCCATGGTCGGCGAGGTCGGCGTTATCAGGCGCGACCCGATGGCCATGAAACCATTCTGCGGCTACAACTTTGCTGACTACTTTACGCACTGGCTGTCCATGAAGTATCGCGTCGAGCACCTGCCCAAGATCTTCCACGTCAACTGGTTCCGACAGGACGAGAACGGCGAGTTCCTTTGGCCTGGTTTTGGCGAAAACCTTCGCGTACTTCAGTGGATCATCAATCGCTGCGAGCATCGCGCGGACGCGAAAGAAACGGCTATTGGCTACCTGCCCCACATTGCCGATCTGGATATCGTGGGTCTGGATATCAGCCAGGGAGCAATGGAAACGTTGACGTCGGTAGACGCAAAGCAGTGCCACGACGAGATGATCTCGCTCGGCAAATACCTTGAAAGCTATAGCGATCGCACGCCTCGCGAGCTGATAAGGCAGCAGCAACAGGTTCTCGACGCGCTCAGTCACGAACTCCCGAAAGCATCGTAGCGCTCTGGCTAAGCTGGGCCGCTATTCGATCGTCTTGTAGTAAATTGCCAGCGGGGAACCTGCCGGCTCAGCCCTGCCGAGGCCGATAGTCCCTTCGGTGCCGAGCTCGGTCGAGTCACGACGCACGAACTTCTCGTTGCCCTGCAGGTTTTGCAGAAAAGTACCATTGGTGCTTTGATCGATCAGCATGAATTTGCCACGTCGCATCTCGATCTTTGCATGAATCCGTGAGATCAGGTTGCCCTTGATGACCAGCTCGTTGTCGTCGGCACGCCCCATGTTGATCGCCTTTCGCTGATCCGACACCTCAACTGACTTGTCGCGGAAATTCAGCAGCAATTTTGACGCCTTGCGCGTGCTATTTTCCCATTCGATCATCGGCAGCATGTTGGTCGCCTCGTCGGGCTGCCAGACGAGTTCGAAAAGCGCGACCTCGTCAATGCGCCCACGCACGGTTGCAATATCGATCTGCCGCGCCTGGTTACGGAGTTCCGGACTCATCTGCTCGACGGTAAAACCCGAGACAACGATCTGTCGGGCTTTCGCCTGCGACGTCATCCGATTCGCCGTGTGCACGGCAGCTCCGAAGATGTCGTTCTGCTCCTGCACGACCGGGCCGAAGTGACAGCCGATGCGGATCGTGACCGGGATATCGTCGTGCTTCTTGGACTCCTCGGTGATCCGCGATTGCATCATCACCGATGCGCCCATGGCCTCGTCAACCGTCTCGAACGTCGACATCACCTCATCGCCGATCGTTTTTATCACCGTACCGTTGAATTGATACGTCGCGTCTTTCATGACGTCAAGGCAGAGCGCCACGGTCTCGCTGGCCCGCGTGTCGCCGAACTTTTCGTACAGCTGAGTGCTGCCAACAACGTCGGCAAACACGATCGCGACTTCCAGGTCTCTTGCCATATCTAAAGTTTAATAATCCAACACCAACCAGCTAATAATCTTACTATTTTTCAAC
>CAYTTZ010000113.1:0-9955 GCA_964440945.1 uncultured Woeseiaceae bacterium | reverse complement strand
TCCAGAGCCGCTTCGCAGTCATCGCGCGGTATGAAGTCGACCTCGAAGGGTTTCGCGGGGAAGCCGTACCATTTTTCTGAGTTCCAGGTAACAGCCGCCGCTGCCGCGGTGCGTCCGTGAAAACCCTGCGTGATTGCCAGGATTTTCCTGCGGCCGGTCACAACGCACGCCATGCGCAGCGCATTCTCATTCGCCTCGGCACCTGAATTCACAAAGAACACGCGCTCGATGCCCTTTGGCGCTACACGGACCAGGTTTTCGGCGGCCGTTGCGCGCACTTCGAGAGCGACCATATTGCTCTGGAAAAGCAGCTTGCTGCTCTGCGCCTCTATCGCGCGCGAGAGGCCCGGATGGCCGTACCCCAGCGCCGCAACCGCGTGTCCGCCGTAAAGGTCGAGAATTCGCCGGCCGTCTTTCGTGAAGATGTCGCAGCCGCTGGCGCGTTCCGGGACGAACGGCAGCTGCCCGTAAACCGGAATCGTGAACTGCGCCTCGCGCACGCGAGGGTCGGACATTGCTTCTTGCGTGTGCGGCGTCGTCATCACGTCCAGCCTGGTGCCGGCGCGCCGAGCCCGGTCGTTTCGGGCAGATCCCAGAGGCGATTCATCCACTGCATCGCACCGCCGGCAGCGCCCTTGACGAGGTTGTCAATCGCGCTCATGACGACCACAGAACCACCGTCGCTCGCGACACTTATGTGACACATATTGCTGGTCACTACGTTCTTCAGCTTCGGTGTGGCGCTAACGATTTCCACAAACGGCGAATCGTCATAGGCGCTGGTAAAGACTTCTCGCAAAGCCGCTTCGCTGACAGTTTTCCTGGCCTTTGCCTGCAGCGTTATATGAATGCCGCGGGCAAATGGCCCTGAGTGCGGCACAAAGTGCACGTCCGTTTCGCGCCCGGTAGCGGCGCTTGTCAGCCCGGCCATTTCCGGCGCGTGGCGGTGTGCGAGCGGTTTGTAGGCGTACAGGTTGCTGTTGCGTTCGGGATGATGCGTGCCCGGCTGCGGGCTGCGCCCCGATCCGGTGCTGCCGGTTACGCCGCTGACGAACACTTCCGCTTCCGTAAGCCCCGAGTGAATCAGTGGTACCGTGGCCAGCAATGTCGCCGTGGCGAAACACCCGGGATGTCCGACATGAGCAGTCTCAATGCGCTTCGCGTGCTCTGGCACGGCGCAAACAAACTTATCCAGAAGCTGCGGCGCGCCGTGCGGACTACTGTAAACGGCCTCGTAGTCGTCCTTGCGGGCGTAGCGAAAATCCGCCGATGAATCGACGACATGCGTGTCGATGTTCTTGTTGCCTGTAGCAACGAGCGCATTGGCGATGACCGCAGCAGAAGCGCCGTGCGGTGCTGCTGAGAACAGCGCCAGCGAGCTACCGGATTCGACGTTGTCGATCCAGTCGCTGTGTCCGACAAACGCCACGCCGGAATACGCCTGCGAAAGATGCCCGAACGTCTCGCCGATCAGTGAGCCGGCGCGGCTGTCCGATACGGCGGCAGCCAGTTCGAATGTGGGATGTGCCGCAATAAGGCGCAGCAGCTCACCGCCGACGTAGCCGCTGGCGCCGAGCACGACGGCGGGAATAGCAGGGCTCATTTTGTCTCCTTCGCTAACAGCGCTGCGATGTGGTCGCCCAGAGCAACGCCATTGGAGAGGGCGTTTATCGCCGGGAGAGAGAGTCGTTCGTCGATCTGCTGGATACCGACGTCGTTGTCCGTCGCCGGTCCGGTAACGATGGCCGGCTCAATGGCGAATTGTTCCCGCAGGATCCTGGCACCGCCCCACGCCGAGACCGGATCGTTGGCGCACAGAACGACGGCAGTCAGTGCGCTGCGGATGGCCGTGTCGGACAGAATGGCCTCCACGCCGTAGGCGCCGAGCAAACCGTCACCCAACTCGAGCACAATTGCGTCCGGGCTATTCGCAGCCAGTCCCGTTAACAGGGCGCGTGTCAGCGCAGGGCCGTTTTCGGCGGTGGTCGTTACGATACCGAAGTCGGAAAAAATCATTGTCTCGGAGGCGCCAGCATCTTCCATTGCCAGAACGTCGCGGCGCAAAGAGACGCCTGTTGCCTTGCAGGCGGACACGCGGAACCCAAGGTGGCGAAGCCGGCCGACGATCGCACAGGCGGCCGCCGTCTTGCCGGAATCCATGCAGGTACCGGCCATCGCAATTACCGGCACATTACGGGTATCCAGCGCTTCTTCGTCTGTGAGCGAGGCAGAACCTGCGCGCGCCGGCACACCGATACGCTCACCGAGATAGGGGAAGCTCAGCACGGTGCCGAGTACTTCGCAGTCGAAGGGCGGGCCAACGTCCGGGTTTGCAGAATCGCAGATACCGAGAACGCCACCGATATTGAGGATCTGAATAATGTCGCCGGGCTTCAGCGCCGCGGGCAGGTGACCGGAGTAGCCGCGCAAAGCCTTGCGATGGCCGAGTGCGCCCACGATGACGTCGCCCTGGTTCAACGTCGCCATCCGCCCCGAGGTCAGCTCAAGCTGGTTGTAGCGCGACTTGTTGTTGAGAACTCGCGCTGCGACCAACACCCCCTCTTCACAGGGAATCTCCGCTGAGAGTCGCAGCTTGGCGCCGAGCGCGTTGTGCTGTGCGACCGAGGCTATCTTGTCGACGACGGCGCTTTTCATGACGACTCACCGGTGGCGGCCTGTCCGGCGCGCGTCTGCAGTGAGCCGGTCAGCGATAGAATGCGTGCGTAGCCAACGGCGTCGCTGGCGGTCCATTCACCGGCGGACTCGCCGTAGACACCTTTCGTGGCCGCAAGCAGGGAATACGGAGAGTCGACCCCTTCGACAAAAAGCTGACCCGGTCGTAGCGAGAATTTTACGGAGCCTGAAACGCGTTTCTGCGACGACGCCAGCAGCGCCTCGATGTCATCGCAGGCGAGATCCAGCTGCTTGCCTTCATGAACCAGATCGCCATAGATGGCGGCGACGCTGTCCTTTATGCGTGCCTGTTGTGCGCTGAGCACCAGCTTCTCAAGTTCCCGGTGTGTGGTTATCAGGGTAATGGCTGCGGGCGCCTCAAAAGCAACTCGCCCTTTGGTGCCAAGTACCGTGTCACCCAGGTGAATGCCCCTGCCGATTCCGTAACGGCCTGCGAGTACTTCGAGTTTTTCTATCAACTCGACGGCGGGCATGGCTTCGTTGTCGAGGGCGACCGGCACGCCGCCTTCGAACGCCAGCGTGTGCTGGGTCATGGCTTCGGGATCGCTGAAGGCATTGGCAGACAGAACCCATGCCGCCTCCGGAATCGTATTTGCTGATGTCAGGGTTTCCTGGCCACCGATCGTAATGCCCCAGAGACCACGATTGATCGAATAGGCGGAACCCTGGGATGGCAGCGGCAGTTTGTTGTTCTGCAGATACTGCAGCTGCTCTTCTCTTACCCAGTTATTGTCACGCACGGGTGCCAGTGACACGAGATTGGGATTGAGCGTTCGCAACGCCACCTCGAATCGCACCTGGTCATTGCCTGCGGCCGTGCAGCCATGAGCGACGGTTGTTGCGCCTCGTTCGGTGGCTATCTTTGCGAGTCTTTCCGCCTGCAGTCCACGCTCAGCGCCGACGCACAGCGGATACGCCTGGCCGCGCAGTACGTTGCCGGCAATCAGGTAACGGATAACGGTGTCGAAGAACTCTTGTTTGGCCTCGATGAGAACGTGCTCGATGGCGCCGAGGGCAAGCGCGCGCTCCTCGAGAGCACGAGCTGCTTGTGTATCGATGCCGCCCGTGTCGACGCACGCGGTAATGACGTCGCGGCCGTAGTTCTCCTTCAGCCATGGCACGCAAAACGACGTATCAAGCCCGCCGGAAAACGCCAGAATGATCGGTGATTCGTCCTTCTTCATTGGTGTCCTGTTCCGTATGTCGGTAGTTCTTCAGAGTAGGGTTAGCTGCGCGCGGATCGTTCTATCCGCGCAATAAGTTTCTTTTGTGCGAGTGCCGATTCGGTCGCCACGAACACGGTGTCGTCACCACCGATATTGCCGACCATCTCCGGCCAGTCGCTGCGATCCAGCGCAAGCGCGACCCTCTGCGCAGCACCGATCGCCGTTCGGATGACCAGCAGATTGGGGCCGGCCGGACTGATTTTGCGCAACAGCGTTGCAATGTCGGCCATTGACTTGTCATGCTGCGCGTCAGCTTCGGGCAGCTCGTAGCCGCGCGCCGTCTTGATCGCACCGAGCTCGCGAAGGTCCCGGCTCACGCTCGACTGGGTTGCGAGCAGGCCCTGTCTGACGAGGGCGTCGACCACGAACTGTTGCGTGCGCGCCGGGCCCTTATGCAGCAGCGTGGCGATCGCATCGCGGCGCAGCGTCTGGTCTTCGATCGAATTGGGCATGCCTGACTATCCGAAATTTCGCATAATTATGCGCATACTTATAACCTCATGCGCATAATTCGTCAAGCCACGGGATCATCTTTTTCGTATTTATTTTTGCGCTACACTGCGCCGCTTCATTGATCCGGGAGATTCGCCATGCAGCTAGCCGAGACCGTCGAGGTCAATACGGGAGACGATCCGGTTGGCAGCGTAATCTGGCTGCACGGACTGGGTGCCGACGGTCACGATTTCGAACCGATCGTGCCGGAGCTCGGTCTGCCTTCGACATTGCCGCTGCGTTTCATCTTTCCGCATGCGCCGATCAGACCGGTGACCATCAACGGCGGCATGGCAATGCGAGCCTGGTACGACATTCTGAGCCTGGACACGGAGGGCCGTGCGGATGCCGGCGGTGTGCAGGAGAGTACCGCGATACTGGAGGCGCTGGTCGATAAGGAAGTCGAGCGTGGCGTCGCTGCGGAGAACATCGTGATTGCGGGTTTCTCGCAGGGTGGAGCTATTGCCATCAATGCCGCGTTGCATGCCACGCGACGGCTGGCAGGACTCATGGCGCTGTCGACTTATATTCCGCTGCCGGGCGAAGTCAGCGCGAGCCGCGGTCATCGCGACCTGCCGGTCTTCATGGCGCACGGCAGCTTCGATCCGATGCTGCCGATGCAATGGGGCCAGGCTTCCGCCGATCGGCTGGTCGAGGCGGGCTTCGTCGTCGAGTGGCACGACTATCCAATGGCACACGCGGTCTGCCCTGACGAGATTCGGGACATTCGCGAGTGGTTACTGTCCGTCCTGTCCTGACAGCGGCGTACCGACAAACGTGTAACGGGAGTCGCCAATAGCAATGCCGGCGGCATCGAAGCGTCGCTCCGTCATGTGCCAGGAACCGGCGTTGTCGACGAGCACGACGGTAGAACAGCGTGTCCCGTAGCGCGGCGTAACAATGAAAGGCGCTGTGATGGCGCGCATGGCCGGAAAATCGAGAGGACCGGATGCTGCTTCTTCGATGGGTCCGGGCGCACGGTCTTCAAGTAAGCGCAGCATCGTAGTTTCGTTGATATTGTTACTGGCCAACAGGGTACGCAGGCCCGACTTGCTGCGTTCAACTTTGTCCCAAGGCCCGTCCAGCAATGCATTGCTGAGGCCGTAGACTCCGGCGGCCAGCCCGCGCGGGCCGGCGCCGCGATTAGAGACATAGGCGACTCGATCAGCATTGCCAACGATGAGATTGAAACCGGCGTAACGTTCGCCGTCAATCTTGTTCACATAGTCGAGCGATGACTCCTCGCCTTCCAGAAACTCCGTTACGAGATGGCCGCGCGAACGAAACTTCGCTGACGTCGGCTCGACATCGCGGTAATTGGTCACCGTCGCGAATCGACCGCTGCGGTGCAGCGCCAGCCATGTGCCACCCGCCTGCAGGTCGCGGCCGCCGACGACGTTCTTCCTGTCCGCCCACCAGTCCGCCTTTGCGGTTGGCCGGGCGTGGAACTCGTCACGGTTAGCGGCAAGTATTAATGGATAACGCGGGTGCTGTCCGATCGCCAGGACGATGAGGCACACCGTCAGTCGTCTTCGCCGAGCAGGATCCAGTGATCGACGAGGCGGCGTGCGATAGAGATTCGAAACGGCAGTTTGGGGAAGTTCGAGCGCAGCTGTTCGCGTGTAAACCACTGAGCATCCTCAAGCTCACCGTCATTCAGGATGATGTCGCTGGAAGTTGCTTCGGCGATGAAGCCGAGCATCAGCGCAGAGGGAAACGGCCATGGCTGAGAGCTGTGGTAATGCACGGAGCCGACACGCACGTTGGTCTCTTCGTAGACTTCGCGTCGCACGGCATCCTCGAGGCTTTCCCCGGGCTCGACAAAACCGGCAACGGTTGAGTAGCGATTTTCCGGCCAGCTTGACTGGCGACCAAGCAGACATCGTTCGCCATCATGCACCAGCACAATTACGGCCGGGTCCGTTCGCGGAAATATCTCGGTACCGCAGTCAGGGTTGACGCATCGTCGTGTATTGCCGGCCGCCTCGGGCAGCGCCGCCGCACCACAGACACCGCAAAACGACTGCGAGGCGTGCCACATAACCAGTGCCCGCGCGTGCGCTATGAGATTCGCTTCGTCCAGGGGCAGGCGGGTGCCAAGGAATCGCAGGCTCTCGAAACTGCCGAATTCCTGAAATGGCTGTGGCGCCTCGAGTGGCATCGCCAGTGCAAACACCGGCTGATTTCTGAACAGGCCGAGGAACACAACATTGTGCTCATCGATATGGCCTTCGATCTGGGAGCGGGTCAGTCGTACTGCGTGCAGCGGGTCACCATCCACCAGGCAGCGATCTCCCCAGACGGGGACAAAACGCGCTTCCTCGCTAGTGACCGCCCTGGCAAGCCATTCGGGATCCTTGCGCCGATCGCCGCTGCGATCGACAAAAGCGCCCGCAAATACGTTGTGGTTCTCCACTGTTCTCGCCCGCTCTGAACGTGAGCGCAACAAAGCGCCGCCGCTGCATTACAACGGCGACGCGCGTTCCGCTGTTGCGTGTCTTACTGCTTCGCGAGCAGATCGCGAATTTCGGTCAGGAGCACTTCTTCCGCAGAAGGCTTCGCTGGCTCTGCAGGCTTTTCCTCTTCCTTCTTCTTCATGGCGTTCAGTCCCTTAATGACCATGAAGATAGCGAAAGCGATGATAACGAAGTCGAGAACGGTATTTATGAAGGCGCCGTAGTTGATGGACGCTGCATCCGCGCCTTCGCCCAGCGCGAACGCGAGCTCACTGAAGTCGACCCCGCCCATCATCATACCGATCGGCGGCATGATTACGTCCGCGACAAAGGACGAAACGATCTTGCCAAATGCGCCGCCGATGATAATACCGACAGCCATGTCGACAACGTTGCCACGCATCGCAAACGCTTTGAATTCGTTTAACATTTTTAATACTCCCTTGAAGTCATTTTTGTTTTATTACGGCGAAGCCGCATGGCGCACAGTGTACCGGAAAAGTGGCCGCGGTCGTGACTTCAGATGCCGGTCAGTCCGGACGGTTCACGACCGTTTCCGGCATTGGTCTCGAGAGAACAGGTTGGGCAGATCTTGCGGTCGAGGGCATAGGCGTCCTGCACGTAGCGTGCGTCGCAGCCGCGGCAACGAGCGAGATACAGCTCGTCGTTATAGGACACGCAGAGCAGCAGATTCCACGTCCACTCGAAGCTGAGTTTCGCGTCCTCATGTAACAGCCGATAGGTTTCGTAAGCCCGGCACAAGCGTTGCCCAAACTCGACGTCTGGACGCGGCCAACAGGCATGAACCTTGTCTGCGTGGTCGATTCGCACGAGCAGGCCGGCGTAGAACAGCATCACGAGGGTTGTCGCCTGCAGCTGATGTTCGGGGCTCTTGACGTAGCGAGTGATCTGCCGGGGCGACTTGCCGCGCCGTCGTTTGATGCCCGACTTGCCGCTGTCGCGAAAATAGGTCGCGTACAGCTTGCGTATACGGTCATCTGAAAGTCCCGTGCATTCGCGAATGGTGCGGGTGCGGGCCTCGTGGCCGATCATCCGCAAGGCCAGCTCGAACTGGTTGCGTTCCCCTGAGTAGCGGTCGTCTGTTAGTCGCATTGTTTGCTCTTATTGCTAGAAAAGGACCAAATATAGTATCAAGATAGCCTATATTATCCATACATGGTCAAATAATTCGTATTATAGAAACTAAAGCAAGGGGCGAGAAATGCGCCTCAGGGGGATGATATGGACTACCAGGGACTGACGACGGACGATCTGTCGAATATCAATGCGCTCAATAACACGTTCCTGGCGGCCGTTTCGGAGTCCCGGGCGGAGCGTTTCAGCGTCGTTGCGGCGCGCAGGATGAACCGGCGTGAGCGCGCCCGCCTCGCTACGGTACCGTTCCTGCTGTTTTCCTTTCGCGAAGACGAACAGGACTACTGGCATCGGCTGCTCGACGACAATCCGCAGGCGGACCTGATCGATTCCAGCGATCGGCCGGACCGGCAGATTCGAGAGCTGCAGGCCGCGGGCCTCGGCTTCCTTTGGCAGTTGGCGCGGCGCAATCCGTATTCCGTGCGGTTGTTGTGCGGAGCCCCGGTCAGCTGGTCTGAGCAGCTATCGAGGCCGACCCTGATCGGACTCCTGCAGCGGGCCGCCCAGCGACACGATTTGCTGCACCTGCGTTTTGCGAACGACGAAGTCGTGTGGCATCGACTGCTCGGCAGTGGCATATCGGCGAGTAAAATTGCCCGCCGGGCCTCCCACCACTTTGCACTGCAGGTGATGCTGACTCGCCGGCGCGCAGGGCAGCAAGACGGGCTGTCCGCAGCAGCCTGCGCGATCCGCGGCACGGCCCAACAAGCTCCACGCCGGCATGCCGGGAGTATTCGCGAACCGAAGGTGTGATGGGAGCGAACGCCCGGTTACAATACGCGGCCTCATGAAGGCGCTATCACTCAAAAATCTCAGCAAGACCTACAGCAACGGCAACCGCGCGCTGAAGGGCATTGATTTGTCAGTCGAATCCGGAGACTTCTACGCACTGCTGGGTCCCAACGGAGCGGGCAAGACAACCGCAATCGGCATCGTCAGCTCGTTGGTCAACAAGAGCGGTGGAGAGGTCGAGGTTTTTGGCCACAATATCGACACCGAACTCGAGGCTGCCAAAGCCTGCATCGGCGTTGTGCCGCAGGAGATCAACGTCAACCTCTGGGAACTGGTTGGCAACATCGTCTCCAACCAGGCCGGTTATTACGGTCTGAGCGGCAAGCTGGCCAAACAACGGGTCGAAACGTGCCTGCGCGAACTGCGGCTCTGGGATCGTCGCAACGATCCGGCCCGCAGCTTGTCCGGCGGCATGAAGCGGCGCCTGATGATCGCCCGGGCACTGGTTCATGAGCCCCGCCTGCTGATTCTCGACGAGCCGACGGCGGGCGTTGATATCGAGATTCGCCGATCCATGTGGGACTACCTGCAGAAAATCAACGAGGCTGGCACGACCATTATCCTTACGACACACTATCTCGAGGAGGCCGAGTCCCTGTGCCGGAACATCGCGATTATTGATGAGGGCGTCATTATCGAGGATGCGAGGATGAGCGATGTTCTGCGGAAACTGCAGCGTGAAGTCTTCGTCCTGAGCCTGAACAACGCCTTGTCCGATGCACCCGAACTCGACGGATTCACGGCGCGCCTGCGTGGAGATGGGGAGCTGGAAGTCGAGAAGGGCCCAGGCCGCGATCTGAACGACCTGTTCGCGCAGCTCAGCGCACAAGACATCCACGTCTCCAGCCTGCGCAACAAGGCCAATCGCCTCGAAGAGTTGTTCATGCGCCTGGTCGAGGGCAAAAGGCAGGCGGTGGCCGAATGAACATCAGGCTCAACCTGGTCGCCGCAAAGACCATCATCCGCAAGGAAGTCGTGCGCGTACTGCGCATCTGGATACAGACGATCGTGCCCCCGGCCATCACGATGACCTTGTACTTCATTATCTTTGGCAACCTGATTGGGCGCCGCATCGGCAGCATGGACGGTTTCGACTACATGCAGTACATCGCACCGGGCCTGATCATGATGTCGGTAATT
>CAYTTZ010000112.1:0-10159 GCA_964440945.1 uncultured Woeseiaceae bacterium | reverse complement strand
CGCAGTTCATCATCCGGAATCCGAATGCACAAACCACCTGCGGCTGCGGATCGTCTTTCACCGTCTGAGACTGCCCAGTCGGAAATCATTGCTGGCGTAGATCTCGGCTCAAATAGCTTTCACATGATCGTCGCTGAGCTGCGCTACGGACAGCTCGCTATCCTTGATCGAATACGCGAAACCGTGCGCCTGGCAGAGGGCCTGTCCGCCAACGGCGACCTTCGCGACGATGCCCGCGCACGGGCGATCGACTGCCTGTCGCGATTCGGCGAGCGTTTGCGCGACATTTCCGCCAGCAACGTTCGCGCCGCCGGCACGAGTACCATCAGGCGCGCGCGTGAAGACTCCACCTTTATGAGTGAGGCCGAGGCAGCTCTCGGCCATCCGATTGAAATTATATCGGGTATCGAAGAAGCGCGGCTTATCTACAACGGCGTAACGCACAGTCTGCCGCCGACGGATGGCTTACGTCTTGTCATGGATATTGGTGGCGGCAGTACGGAGCTGATTCTGGGGCAGGGACCACAACCCACAGCGCTCGAAAGTCTGCAGATGGGTTGTGTCTCCATGACCGAGCGTTTCTTCCCGGATGGCAAACTCACTCGCGTGGCTTTCGACAAAGCACGCCTGGCCGCGCGACTGGAACTGCGACCGATCAAGGCATTCTTCCGTGGCGCGGACGATGTCGAGGCAATCGGTACGTCCGGCACGATTCGCTCGACCGAAGCCGTCGCCGTTTCACTGGGACTTTCGGAGTCGGGTGTCACACCGATAGTTATCGAACAACTGATCGACAAGGTTCTCGAGTTCGATTCGATCGAAACGTTGTCGTTGCCGGAGTTAAGCGAGCGACGTGCGCAGGTCTGGCCCGGCGGGCTCTCGATTCTTGCCGAGCTTCTTGGCGTACTTCGCATCGGAAGCCTGAAGATTTCCGACGGCGCGCTTCGAGAAGGGCTGCTGTACGATTTGCTGGGCAGGCTTCAGCATGAGGATGCACGCGAGCGCACGATCCAGGCGATGGCGGGTCGTTATAGCGTGGACATGAACCAGGCTAGTCGAGTCGCCGGGACGGCGGCAGGTTTATACAGTCAGTGCAGCGCAGAATGGGGGCTGCAAGCCGGGCTGGAGGCGCGGATGCTTGACTGGTCTGCCAGGTTGCATGAGGTCGGTCTCGATATCTCCCACGACGGCTACGAGCGACACGGTGCGTATATCGCGGAGAACGCCGATATGCCCGGCTTTCCGCGCGCCGAGCAACGCTACCTGGCTTTCCTCGTGGGCAGTCAGCGGCATAACCTGTGGACCGCCCGGCTAAAACAGTTACCAAAGAAATGGCGCGTGTCGGCGTTACGTCTCGCGATGCTGCTGCGTCTCGCGGTTTTACTAAATCGCAGCCGGAAGAACGATGTGGCGCCGGCGCTCGAAATCCTGGCAGGTGAAAATTCGCTGCGCCTCGGTTTCGACCCGGAGTGGTTAAACGCCAACCCGCTCACTGTTGCCGATCTTGAGCGCGAACAGGAATTCCTGGCGGCGGTTGACTACGACCTGACCTTCGACAAGCCTTGAGGCGTCGTCGTACAGCGATCGTTATTGTCAGTACCTGGCACCAGGCGTACAAACCGTAGCCGCCGCCCTCGCCGATGAGCTTTCCGCTCAAGGACTGGTGACCAGGCTACAGCGGCGTTGCGAGATCCTGCAGGAACGCGTCCTGGGCCGAGACGCGCTCGTTTTTTCCTGGTGAGAGACGCGCGTAGCTGCCGTCGCTGTTCAACACCCAAGCCTGGCAATTGTCCGCCAGGAACAACTCGAAGTGGCGGCGAAGCTTGTCCTTCATCGCTTTCTGACGAATCTCGAAACAGGACTCGTTGCGGCGGAACATATTGCGCTCCATCCAGTCGGCGCTTGAGCAGTAGAACTCCTCGTCACCGTCATTGAGGAAGTAATAGACGCGCGAGTGCTCGAGGAAGCGGCCGACGATTGAGCGCACGTGGATGTTCTCGGACAGATCTTTGACGCCGGGACGCAGCGAGCAGATGCCGCGAACAATCAGATCGATCTTTACGCCGGCCTGTGAGGCTTTGTAAAGGGCATCGATGAGCTGCGGTTCATTCAGTGAATTGACCTTGGCAATGATGCGCGCATCTTTGCCGGCCTGCGCGTTCCTGGTTTCACGCTGGATCTTCTCCATCAACGCCGGGAAAAGACTGAACGGCGAGGCGAGCATACGTGTCATGCCGGCAGCTTCGGTCAGGCTGGTGAGTTGCAGGAACAGCTTGTGCACATCTTCACCAAGAGGCTGGCCGCTCGACAGGTAACCATAGTCGGTATAGACCAATGTCGTTGCGTGGTGATAATTGCCGGTGCCGAGATGCACGTAACGAATGAGCCTGTCGTTCTCGCGGCGCACGACAAGCAGCATTTTGGCGTGCGTTTTGAATCCGACCAGTCCATAGACGACGTGCGCGCCGGCCTCCTGCAGCCGGTTAGCGAGCGCTATGTTGGCCGCCTCATCGAAACGAGCCATGAGCTCGATGACAACGGTGACTTCTTTCCCAGAGCGTGCGGCTGTCACCAGGTGATCGACGATCGGCGAGTCGGCACCCGTGCGATACAGTGTCTGCTTGATTGCCAGCACGTCAGGGTCGATCGCAGCCAGTGCGATGAAGTCGATGACGGGTGCGAACGACTGGTACGGGTGATGTAGCAGTACGTTCTTCTTGGACAGGATTTCGAACATGTCCTCGTCCGTTTGCAGCTCGTCCGGCAAGCCCTGGACGAACGGTTCATAGAGAAGTTCGGGATGGTCCGTAACGCTGCAAACGGTACTCATGCGATTGAGGTTGACCGGGCCCTCGACGAGGTACATATCGGGTTTCTGCAGGGAGAAGTGGTCGAGCAGGAATTCCTGCAGGTCTTCGGGACATTCATGTCCGATCTCTATGCGAACGGCCGCGCCGTAGCGGCTGGCCTCGAGCTGACCTTCCAGCACCCTTACCAGGTCGCTGACTTCTTCGTCGTCGATATAAAGGTCACTGTTGCGCGTTACACGGAACTGGTAACAGCCGTCGACGTCCAGCCCTGGAAACAGACGATCGACATGCACGCGAATGACTGAAGACAGGAATACGTAGTTGTGCTCGCCAGGCTGACTCAGGTGCGCCGGAAGTTCTATGATGCGCGGCAGAGAGCGCGGTGCCTGCACCATGCCGCGATGCCGGCGCCGACCGAACGCATCGCGGCCGTGCAGGCGTATGATGAAGTTCAGGCTCTTGTTGAGGATGCGCGGGAATGGCCGGGACGGATCGAATGTCAGCGGCGTTAGTACGGGTACGACCTGTTCATCGAAGTACTGGCTGAGCCAGGCCTTCTGGTCGTCGTTCCACTCGTGGCTTTGCACGAAGTGCATACCCGCCTCATTCATTTCCGGGAACAAGACCTTATTCAGCAACTCGTATTGCTGACGCACGAGTTCGCCGACCTCTTTACGCAGGCGGTCAAACAGCTCTTGTGAAGGAATCTTCTCAGGGCCTTGCGCGGGTGCCCCGATTTCCATGCGCTGCTTGAGTCCCGCGACGCGGATCTCGAAGAACTCGTCGAGGTTGGTGCAGCTGATGCACAGGAAACGTAGCCGCTCGAGCAGCGGTATGTCGGCATCGTTTGCTTGCGCGAACACGCGCTTGTGGAACTCGAGCAGGCTGAGTTCGCGATTGATGTAGAGATTGTCCATCGGGTGGTCCAACACAGTCATATTGATTAGTTCAGCGAGCCGCGAAGCTGGTGCACCCAGCGGGCATAAAAGCCGCCAGGCACATCTCGCCGGCAATGGCAGGCCCTTGCCAAGTGGTGCAACGGCCTGGACCTCTAGGAATAGTGTATCGCGCCCAGTACTTTATTGTGACGTGCCCCGGTCACACTCGGAAGATTGCCCGGCTGCTTTTTCATCGTCTTCATCGCCAGCCATGCAAATGCGGCCGCCTCGACCCAATCGGGATCCAGTCCGATGTCCGCTGTACTCCTGATCGTTGTTTCAGGCAGGTGGCTTTGCAAGCGTGATAGAAGGTCCGCGTTATGCGCGCCGCCGCCGCAGACGTATACCTCCTCGGTCAGGGCTGCATATTCTCGAATCGCTTTCGCTACGGATGTTGCCGTCAACTCCGACAGCGTCGCCTGGATGTCGACCGGCTTTTCCTGGCTTATATCGAAGCTCTGCAGCCATTCGAGGTTGAAGTACTCAAACCCCGTGCTCTTCGGCGGCGGCAAATCAAAATACGCATCATTGAGCAACTCACTCAACAGACGGGCGTTGACCTTGCCGTCGGCAGCCCACAGGCCGCTACGATCATAGGGCGAGCCGCGCTGTGTGCTTATCCAGGCATCCAGCAGCGTGTTCCCAGGCCCCGTATCGAAGCCGACGACAGGCGCGTCAACCGTTGGCAGCACGGTGATATTGGCGACGCCACCTATGTTGAGTACGACGCGATGTTTGTCCTTCGGGCCCATCAACCAGTCGTGAAACGGCGGAACGAGTGGTGCGCCCTGACCACCCGCCGCAATATCGGCGCGGCGGAAGTCGGAGACCGTCGTGATGCCTGTGCCCTCTGCGATGGTCGTGGCGTCACCAATCTGCAGGGAAAACGGATGCTCGCTGTTCGGCTGGTGGCGAAGGGTCTGGCCGTGGCTCCCAATTGCAGCGATTGCCACGCGATCGACGCCGCTGCTGCTAATGAGAGCCAGGGCGGCGTCGCGGAAACACTCGCCAACCCAACGATCCAGCGTACCCAGCTGGTCGAGACCAACGGCCTCCGGCTGCAGAATGGCGGTCTTCAGAGGGCCTCGCAACCCGGGCGGGTACGGATGGAGATGCGACGCCACAAGCGCCAGGCGATCGTCCTCAAAACCGGCAAGCACGGCATCGATACCGTCCATGCTTGTGCCGGAGATCAGGCCGATATAGTGCTCTGGCATTTAGTGCCCTTTCCCATACGTTCGTGAAATTTCAGAGCCAGCAAAAAGTGCCTCTGCAAAGAGTGTACTGCAGGCAATATCGGGCATATTGGCGAGGGATGCAACGACGTAGAGGCGCTTTTTGCTGGCTCCCGAAGCGCCCGTCCATCAAGGCTGTCAGCTGCGTCAGCCGCTTGCCAATGAGCTCGCCACTAGCGGCGCGATCTGTCTTGCCAAAAGCCTCGAGCGCTCGCGCTAAAGCTACACGATCGTATGAGAAAGGTAACTTGGGCTACTGACTACCGAATCCGACGGACGCCACCTGGGTTCGCTTGAACTGTTCGAGTTCCCGAATGATCGGTTTGGCCGTGGCGAGAAATTTCTCCCGGTATTCCTCTGCAATCGGCTGGGCATCGGGCAGCGAGACCGTGCGTGGATTGCGGTGCACGCCGTTGATACGGTACTCGTAGTGCAGGTGATTCGCCGTTGCCAGGCCGGTCGCGCCAACATAGCCGATCGTCTGGCCCTGACGCACGCGGGAGCCGAGCCGTGCTTTGGCGGCATAGCCGGACATATGCGCGTACAGGGTTGTGATGTTGCCACCGTGTTGAAGAATGACGGCTTTTCCGTATCCCGACTTGGTCCCTCGGAAGATGACCTTGCCGTCGCCGGAGGCCTTGATGGGCGTGCCTCGCGGTGCCGCGTAATCAACACCGCGATGTGCCCGAATCGTGTTCAGGATGGGATGACGCCGATTCGGGTTGAAGTTGGAGCTGATTCGGGTGAAGTCCACAGGATTGCGGATAAACGCCTTTCGAACGCTGTTGCCCTCCGGCGTAAAGTAGTCGCTGCGGTCGTTCTTGTCCTTGAATCGAATTGCCTGGATCGATCGTCCGTTGTTGTTGAACTCGGCGGCGATGATCTCTCCATCCGTAACGAACTCACCGTCCTGCCAGATTTCCTCAAACTGGATGTAGTAGTTGTCCCCGCTGCGTATATCGAGAACGAAGTCTACGTCCCACGCGAAAATTCCGGCGACATTCATAATCAACTTGTCGGACAGGCCGGCCTCGGCTGCGCTTTCGAACAATGATGTATCGATCACGCCGTAAGCATGTCGCTTGCGCGTTTCGACCGGACGCTCGACTATCTTTGCTACAAAATTCGATTCGTCTTTCTCAATCCTCAGTGCACTTGTCAGGTTCAGCTTCGAGTACATGCTGAGGAGTTGGCCTTCATCGTGCGTGACCTCGAAGACATCGCCGGGCTTGATCTTTCGAAACAGCCGTTTCGCCTCGTCGAGCTGGGCAATTGTCATCAGCTGCCCCAGGCTAAGCTTATTTTTGCGGAACAGCCTTTCCATAGTGTCGCCGCGCCCAACCGTAAGCACCAGTGTCTCGAATTGCGGTTCAGGCTCGGGCTCGGCTACCGTCGCCAAAGCCACTGGCGCTGTCTCAAGCGTTTCATCTACGGCATTGACGGACGACACGGGTGGCTCGGCGCTTGTCGTCGCCGTCATGATGGGTGTTTCGGATGCGACCGGCTGTGGATCGTTGCTTCCCAGGCCGTTCACCAGCGCCACGCCGATGAGGGGTATCCCCAAACCGACAGCAAACCACTGCAGGGCTCTGGATTTCGCGGGTCCTTTCGCTGCAGATGGCTTGTAATCGTGAAGTAGTGGATTGGCCGGACGATTCAAGTCTGCGCCCCCGGGAACTGGAAGTCGCTACTCTACCGTGGGCGTTTTTCAACGTCAAAGAAAAGGGTTATAAGTCATGGTGTTAACCGGCGCGGTGATGCTACAGTCTCGCAGCGAATGACACAGCAGAACGCGACAGGGAGCCCCGGGCGGTCGTAATGACAAGTATCAAGACACAAATTGCCGAGTTGAGTCGCGGCGCGGATGAGATCCTGCCGGAAAAAGGACTGGAGGCGAAGCTGAAGCTCGGCAGGCCGCTGGTTGTCAAAGCCGGCTTTGACCCGACTGCGCCGGACCTGCATATCGGCCATACGGTCCTCATCAACAAGATGCGCCAGTTTCAGGAGCTCGGTCACGACGTCGTCTTCCTGATAGGCGACTTCACCGGCATGATCGGCGATCCGTCCGGCAAGAACGCAACGCGTCCACCGCTGTCACCGGAAGACATCCGGGCGAATGCCGCAACCTACGAGTCGCAGATATTCAAGATCCTGGACAAGGACAAGACCCGGGTGGAATTCAACTCGAACTGGATGGGGAAAATGGATGCGGCCGGACTGATCAAGCTGGCGGCGCGCCATACGGTTGCCCGCATGCTTGAGCGCGACGACTTCAACAAGCGCTATGCCGGCGGCCAGCCCATTTCCATCCATGAGTTCCTTTATCCGCTGGTACAAGGCTACGACAGCGTGGAACTGAAGGCGGATGTCGAACTCGGCGGTACGGATCAGAAGTTCAACCTGCTCGTCGGCCGTCAGTTGCAGCAGGACTACGGTCAGGAACAACAGGTCGTTTTGACGACACCGTTGCTCGAGGGGCTCGACGGCGTTCAGAAAATGTCCAAGTCCCTCGGCAACTACATTGGCATCACGGAATCACCCGGCGAGATGTTCGGCAAAATAATGTCGGTCTCGGACGACCTGATGTGGCGCTACTTTGAGGTTTTGAGCTTCCGGAAGCTCGAGGAAATTGCCGATTTGAAGCGATCCGTCGAGGAGGGGGCGAATCCGCGCGATGCAAAATTTGAACTTGGCCTCGAAATCGTTGCCAGATTCCATGACGAGGCGCACGCACAGGCCGCCAAGAACGAGTTTATTTCGCGATTCCAGCAAGGCGCGATGCCTGATGAGATTCGCGAGGTCGCGCTCGCTGGCCAGGATGGACGACTTGGCATCGCGTACCTTCTAAAGGGTGCGGGCCTGGTGAACAGCACCTCCGAGGCGTTCCGGATGATTGATCAGGGCGCCGTCAGGGTCGATGGTCAGCGCGTGGAGGACCGCTCGCTGAAAATCGCGGCGGGCAGCAACAACGTCTACCAGGTGGGTAAACGCAAGTTCGCGCGTGTGAGTGTCGACTGAACGAATACCGTCCCCGGCGGAGTACGAGCTTCGCCGGTCAATGACCGCACCGGAGGTGCAGCAATGAAGTGGATTCGACATTGGCCGGTGGCCGTCCTGTTCACCGCGCTCCTGATTCCCATCCAGGCAACTGCGCAGGCAGACGTCGGCAAACTGCGGCAGCAGTTCGACAGCGTCATTCAGGGGCTCAACGACAATTCGTTTGATCGATTCGATCGCGCGATATCGAAGAAAGACATGACCACGCGCATATACGGCGCAGCGATAGTCGAGCCAGATGTAAAGAAAGCCTTTTCGGCAGATTTCGCGACTTCGATACAGTCGATATTCACGGCGTCATTTCCAAAGTCCAGGAAAGAAATCCTGGGCACGGTGATCGGCTTCAAGTTCGAGGGAAAAGAGGGGCGCGCCGTGGTGCGATACGCTTCCTCGGGATACAAGTACACCTATCATGTCTACGAACTGTCGCAGGATTCCCGTGGGCGACTCCTGATTCTCGATTGGATCGACTATTACCAGGGCGGTCGTTTCTCAGAGAAGGCGGCGCAGGGCCTGGTCATGGCCATGCCCAGCAAGACGGCAACGCGCAATTTGCTGGCCAACAAGACCTATACAGAAGGCCAGTTGTTTCAGGTTGGCGAATTGTTCAAAGCGGTTCGCGACAATGAGTCAGAGCGTTTCTTCCAGATATTCGATGGTCTGGATGGCGCGCTGCAAAAAGAGCCCATAATCGTCAGGCTGAACCTGCCGCTGACCGAAGCCTATCCGGAGAGTCCCCGCGCCGCGAATGCCGTCCGCCTGATTGTGGAAACCTATCCGGATGCAGAGCTTTACAGCCTGCGGCTTAGCAGCTATTACATCCAGACAGGTCAGTTCGCAGAGGCTATCGACGCGCTCACGACGTTGCAGGCGGCGCTGGGTATGCCGGATGGCGCGATAGAGTCGTTGAAATCGTCAGCGGCGCTGGCGATGAACAGCGTCGAGGATTCCGAGAATTACGCTTTGCAGGCTACACAGGTTGAGCCGTCACTGGAGGTGGGCTGGTGGTCATTGCTGCGGGCACGAACCCGGGCGGGAGACTACAGCGGCGCCACCGAGGCGCTTGCCCGGCTCGAGGATGACTTCGGGCATTCGCTGGATCCCGCCACATTACGGCGCGATCGCTTTCTGAAGGTTCTCGCCAGCAAGCCGGAGTACGTGGACTGGCGTGCCTCGCGGAAGTAGCGCCACAGTAGGCATTGTCGACTACGCCGATTGTTACGGAGACGCGTTCGCACGCCTGAATATCGAATGGCTCGAGGCGTACTTTGTTGTCGAGCCGATAGATCGCGAGGTGCTGTCGAACCCGCGCCGCAACATTATCGAGCCGGGTGGCGCGATCCTGTATGCCTGTATTGGCGGGCAGGCGGTGGGCACAGCTGCTCTCAAGTGCTCCGGTGCGGGCGTATTCGAACTCACCAAGATGGCCGTTACGGCGCGCTGCCAGGGAATGGGTATCGGGCGTCAGCTGCTCTGCGCAGCGCTCGATCGTTTTCACGATTTGGGCGGCGAGTGCCTCTATCTCGAGTCCAATAGTTCGCTCGCTGCCGCCCTTGCTTTGTACGAGTCTGCGGGATTCCGGCACGAAACACCGCCACAGCGCTCCGAGTACGCTCGTGCGGACGTCTATATGGTCTATCGTCTGGCCAGGGCCGGGTCAGGCTGAAAAGCGACAGTTTCCGCGGAAAGAACGACTATTTCAGCGAGTCGACGGGCCTTCTGAAGCCCATGCGGGGAGCGGATTTCGACCCCCGGAAAAAAACATGAAGAAAGGTGTTGACGGGCCGCGCTTGGCAGCTATAATGCCCCGCTCGATGAGGACATGGTGTGCCTCGGAGAGCTCCACAAACAGACACACAGGTGCCGGAGGGCTGTTACTTAGTCCGCTTTCGCCTGTATGATTGTGGGTCTGCCTCGTGAAAACGTGGCCCGTTCTTTAACAATACAATCAGATAATTTGTGTGGGTGCTTGCGTTGGAATTTGCGAAGGTAAAATCAACGTAAGAACCTAAAGTCAGTTTTAAGTAATTGAGAATTGGTGATTACGTCTTTAGATAAAGCTACAAGCTTTAAACTGAAGAGTTTGATCCTGGCTCAGATTGAACGCTGGCGGCATGCC
>CAYTTZ010000111.1:0-10206 GCA_964440945.1 uncultured Woeseiaceae bacterium | reverse complement strand
GCTGGGAGTGCTGTAAGAGCCGGCGACAACGCCCACCACCTGATCCTGCTGAATGAGTTTGCGGGCCACCGCGACGGCTTCTTTGCCATCGGCCCGGTCGTCATAGGCGATCAGCTCGACTTTTTTCCCGAGAATCCCGCCTTCATTATTGACCCTTTCCACGGCCAGTTTTACGGAATCATGCACACTGGCGCCATCGGCCGCGGCAAATCCGGTCAGGGGCGCCATCAGACCGATTTTAATGGTGTCGGCGCCGGAGGCATTTACCGCAAACGAACAGAAGGCGGAGCAGCCGTTTACTATGCGATTGAAGAATTCTCAGGGTCGGTAAATAGAAAGGACGGTGCTTTTACGCTCATTCACAAAGGTTATATGACCCAGGAGTCTCTGGCGCTGGATGTCGAAATTCTTGAAGGTTCTGGCAGTGGCGAGCTCGAAAAACTTTCCGGATCGATGGCTATTACTCAGGATTCTAATGGCCACTCCTACGAGCTAACGTACGAACTTTAAAACTGACCTATTGCCTGCCGAAGCGACTACATTCCACTTGGTCGTGACACCTTTGAACGACCGCTAATGAACGCGAGCAGACCATAAGCGATGTCGGTGGGTCGGCTTCAGCCAGGTTTAAGTTCGAAATCAAATTCGCGTTTCAGGATCGCTGCTAATTCACGCCCGTCTTCTTCTGGCATCGGTGTCAGCGGCGGGCGAACATTGGACCAGCGTGTATCTCCGGTCGCGATCGCAAGCAAACGTTTCTGGGCCTGGATAGGGCTGTATTCCTGCATCAACAGTCGAAAGCGCTTTACCGTTTCGTGTAAGTTCTGGGCACCGGCGATGTCGCCTTGCGCATACATCTCCAGCACTTTCACAATATTGCTTGCATTGATGTTGGCGGTCGCACTGATACAGCCGGGCGCCCCGAGTTGCAGTGCATCAAGTAGTGGCAATTCCGATCCGGGGTAGACGATCATTTTCTCTATTTCGAGTAACGACCGAGTATTCTCCCAGTCACCGGAGCTGTCTTTAATGCCGATAACCTGATCGGGGAAATCTACACGTAGCCGCGCGGCAAGTGTGGGTGGAATACCGACTTGGGCTATCGGTGGAATGTGGTAAAGATAGATGCGCGCATCGGCACCTATTGCTTCGATCAATCGCTCAAAATAGCGATAAAGCCCATCCTCGGTGACCGCCTTGAAATAGAACGGTGGCAAGGTCAGCGCCGCAGCGCACCCCATGTCGAGACAGGCACGCGACAGGCGGGCGGTGTCTGCGACATTAGACAGTCCGGTACCAGGGATCATCAGGGCGGGATCGATGCCGCCGTCAATCAGGTCGCGTATCGCCGCGATTCGCTCATCGATGCCCACTGACAATGCCTCGCCGGTTGTGCCAAACGGCGCGATACCAGCACAGCCCTGATCCAACAGCCGTCTCGCATGGCTCACAAAGAGACTGGTCGCAATCGACAAATCATCATTGAATGGCGTCAATGTCGGCGCAATCAATCCGCGAAGTACTTTTGCCGGCATCTCGAACATCTCCTTCTTGCGTTTGTTAGCGGTCAGGTCCTTCATTCTGGACAATGCACTAAAACCGATGCGAGCTGAGGATATACTATTCGGAAAAGAAATCTGTTGTTCACTCAACTGTGAGTGGCCGCCCAGGTGCGAATTCCTTGGTAATTAGTTATGAGAATTCGAAGAGTAGCGAACCTGTCGACTATGGCTTCGTGGCGGCGACCAGTATCGCCATGACCTCAAGTGCATGGATCGACCTTTTTGTTTTCGTATCCCGAGGGTAGTATCTGACGGACCGGCGAATTGGGGAAGAACATGCCAGCTTTGCACCGCACAAATTACGTCGCACTTCTAGTCTTGCTTGCTGTAACGCCGCAGGTTTCGGCGGACTCGCACGAGCATTTCAATGCAGACGGCGCTGCGCCGTCTGCGGCGACACGAGCGCTGCAGCAGGCGCTTCGAGAAAGTCTGCCACTGTCTGATCGACGTGACTTCGACGAGCACAAGCGTGGCTTCATCGCGGCGCCAAAAGATCGGCGCATCGTCGGGGAATCCGGAGATACGGTCTGGAACATTGGCGCCTACGATTTTCTGTTGTCTGGCCGCGACTACGACAGTATTCATCCGTCATTGCAGCGGCAGGCGCAGCTGAACATGAACTATGGGCTGTTCGAGGTTGTGCCTGACAAGATTTACCAGGTACGCGGATTCGATCTGGCCAATATGACGCTCGTCAAGGGGGACACTGGCTGGATTATTTTCGACGTGCTGCTGGTCAGGGAAACTGCGGCCGCCGCACTGGCGCTCGCTAACAGGGAGTTGGGTGAGAGGCCGGTCGTCGCCGTGATCTATTCGCATTCACATGTGGATCATTTTGGCGGTATCCGTGGTGTGGTTGATGAGGCTGATGTCCGTTCCGGGAAGGTCGAGATTATTGCGCCGCTCGGCTTCATGGAGAATGCGATCGCCGAAAACATCTACGCCGGAACAGCAATGTCGCGGCGCGCATCGTACCAGTACGGGCGGGGGCTTCCCGTCAGCCCGTTTGGCCATGTGGATTCCGCGATAGGCAAGGCGACGGCGAGCGGTACTATCGGATTGATCGCACCGACCGTTGTGATCGAGGATGATTTCGAAGAACACACGATCGATGGTGTGCGGATGGTTTTTCAGAATACGCCGGGCACCGAGGCGCCTGCGGAAATGAATACGTGGTTCCCGGAATGGAATGCTTTCTGGGCCGCCGAGAACATCACCGCCACGATCCATAACATCTACACGCTGCGTGGCGCGCTGGTACGTGACGCACTGGCCTGGTCGAAAGGAATCAATGAGGCGCTGTATCGATTTGGCGTTCATGCCGACGTCATGCTCGCGTCGCACAGCTGGCCACGCTGGGGCAACTCGCGAATCCAGGAGGTAATGCGTGCGCAACGCGATGCCTATGCCAATCTGAATAACCAGGTTCTGCACCTGGCCAATCAGGGCGTTACGATTAATGAGATTCACAACGAATATGAAGTGCCCGAGAGCCTCAGGAAGCAATGGTCTGCGCGCCAGTATCACGGCTCGGAGTTCCACAACTCGCGTGCCGTCATCAATCGATACCTGGGCTACTGGGATGGCAATCCAGCGACACTGGCGCCGTTGTCCCCCGGGGACTCAGCTCCGTTATACGTCGAGATGATGGGTGGCGCCGACCGTATCCTGAAGAAAGGCAGCGAGCTGTTCGAGCAGGGCAAGTACCGCCATGCCATGGAAATAGTCAACAAGCTCGTTTACGCAGAGCCGGACAACGAGGCGGCCAAGCGGCTGCTCGCGGGTATCTTCGAGCAGCTCGGCTACCAATACGAGAGCACGAGTCTGCGCAATTCGTTCCTGTCGGCGGCGCAGGAGCTGCGCTCGGGAGTCGAGGAAGGTTTGGGTGCCGAAACCGGCGGCCCGGACGCCGTGCGCGCCTTGACGACTTCACAGTGGTGGGACGCGGTAGCCATTCGCGTCGATACCAAAAAGGCCGAGGGCGTGCAGTTCAAGCTGAACTTTGAGACGCCCGACAATGGCGAGAAGTTTGCCGTCGAAATGAGCAACGGTACGCTCACGAGTATCGCGGGGTTCCTGGCAGACGACGCCGACGCGGCTCTGACCATCAATCGATCCGATCTGGTTCCGGTAATGATGCAGCTAACGACGTTCGCAGGTCAGCTGCAGACGGGCAAGGCAAAGCTCTCTGGTGATCCGTCGGTCCTGATGCAACTGGGGTTGACGCTGGTTGAGTTCGATCCGATGTTCGAGATGATGCCGGGCACGCGCTGATCGAGTTTTCATGGCAGGCCCGCCCCCTGAAAAGCGCCGACTTTTTCTGTTCGAAGTGCCTTACGAGCAGGGAGTCTGTCCAGATTCACGCCGCTATGCTGCAGTGGGAAAGCGATTGGCTATTGAACTTATCGGCGACTATGCTGGCTGCTGGTCTTGCACCACAAAACAGAACGGCGGGGAAAAACATGGCTCACTATTTGATTGCACAAGTGAAGGTCAACGACGATAGCTGGATTCCACAGTATGCTGAGAAAGTACACGACATCGTTCACCGTCACGGCGGCAAGTACTTGTCACGGAGCGCTAATATTACGACGCTCGAAGGTCCGCAGTCGCAGGCGAGCCTTGTGGCAGTTATAGAGTTTCCGACAGCCACATCTCTGCATGAATTTGTCGACGACCCGGAATATGCGCCGTATGCGAAAGCGCGCCAGGACGGTACGGATAGCCACTTCATCGCTATCGATGACACAGATGTGGCTGGCTCGATTCCGTACCTGACGGCCGGCGGCTGAGACTTTTTCAACACGCTGCTAGAATGGATTCGTTAGTTGATGCGGGTAGTCGATGGGCGCAGTGAACGGAATTATTAGCGAGCTTCGGCGTCGTCGCGTATTCAGAGTAGCCGGACTGTACGTTGTCGGAGCCTGGGTTGTACTACAGGTGTGTGACCTTGCGTTCGCATCCTGGGGCTTGCCTGATACGGCGCTGCGATACGTCTGGATAGCCGCGCTTGTGTTGTTCCCGCTTGCGCTAGTCTTCGGCTGGCGCTACGACATTACATCGGGCGGCATCGTGCGAACGCCGCCGGCATCCGGCAGCGAAGACCTCACTCTCAAAGCGAGCGATTTTGTCATCCTGGTCGCGTTTCTTGCTGTGGTCATTGGCAGTGGCTGGTTGCTGGCAGGGCGAATAGCGGAAGAGCAGCCTGAACAGTCGGCGAGTGCCATAGTGCATCGCGATGTTGATCCATTCTCTATTGCCGTGCTGCCTTTCGTCACCCGCAGTAGCGTCGAAGATACGGCCTATTTTGCCGACGGCATTCACGACGATCTCCTTACGACCCTGTCCAAGGTTGCGGCGCTGAAGGTCATTTCGCGGACTTCCGTACTCGAATATCGGGAGACCACCAAGAAGATCCGGCAAATAGGACGCGAGCTCGGCGCTGCGAGCATTCTCGAGGGTGGTGTGCAGCAGGCTGGTGACAATGTACGAATTAATGTGCAGTTGATTGATGCCGAGACCGATGAGCATCTGTGGGCACATACTTACGATCGGGAATTATCAATACAGAACCTGTTTGCCATTCAAAGTGAGATTGTCGAGACCATCGCTGCCCAGCTCGCCGCAACCCTGACACCGCAAGAGCGCGACCGTATCAGCCGCGATCGTACGGATAACCTCGAAGCATTTCGCGAGTTCACGCGTGGTAAGCAGGAAATGGCACGCGCTTCGTTTGACGCATTGAATGTGGCTGTCGACCGCTTTCGGAGCGCCATTAAGCTGGATCCCGAGTATGTCCTGGCGCATGCGGCGCTCGCGAACTCCTATGCTTCGATGGCCAGCACTGGCGCGATTTCGATCGCCGAGATGCTCGCACAGGGTCGCGAGCATATTGACAGGGCCGTGGCGTTGGACCCGGATAATGGCTTCGTACAGGCGGTACGGGCGCGATACGCGGTGGCAGCAGATGATCCGGTAGCGGAGGAATTGTTCCTCCATGCTCTGACGCTCGCACCGAATGACGTCGATGTTCTTAATATCTATGCCACACATCTTCGGGTTGCGCGTCGCAGTAAAGAAGCGCTGCCGATTCTCGAACGCGCGCTGGATCTCGATCCGCTGTCCGTCCTGCTGTATCACGATCTTGGCCGCGTGAATTTATGGATGGGGAATTTCGAGCCCGCACTCAAGGCATTCAGGCGAATTTCGCAAATCAACCCCGGCAACCCTTATGCCGCGCATGGTGCAGGCATGGCAACCATCCTGAGCGGCCAACTGGTCGAGGCTGGCTACTGGTCTGACGAAGCAGCGAATATGGACCCGGCCGACTACGAGAATCCTTCAACATCGGTATTCATCTACGTTAGCGCCGGAAACATGGAGATGGCAGAACGTCGGATGCTTGAAGCGCTCCAACTCGGGCCGGAGGAACCTTACCCGCTATCGGCGCAGGCCTACTTTTTGCTGCATACCGGAGAGAGGGACAGGGCCATCGATATTGCCAGGGCGTCGCTGACGAAGGGGCTCGATGAGCGCTGGGGCTCGGACGGAGTTTTTCTCCGATTGATTGCCGGCGACGCGTTGACTTCCGGGCGCTACCAGGAGGCATTGGCGTGGTTCGAGCAGAAGGTCCCGGAATTGCTTGGCGAACTACCTCAGGTCGATTCGACTAATATTCTGAAAGCGGTTGATCTGGGTCACCTGCTGCTCGCGTCGGGCAGTGAGGCAAAAGCACAGTACTTGCTAGAGACAGTTGTTGAGACTTTTGACGATGAGTACGCGCTGGGGTCCGCAAATTACCCGCTCGGTATTTCTAAGGTTGAGGCGCTTGCCCTGCTGGGTCGTCGTGACCAGGCATTGTTGGAGTTGCGTCGTCTGTTTGAAGATGGCTGGCGCATGAGCTGGCAATTCTACGCACAGCTGACGCACCACCTGGACGCTATCCGGGACAGTGATGATTACAAGTCGATTGTCGCCGATATCGAGGCGGATCTTCGTAAGCAGGAACGCGAGTTCGACCCCGCCTTACTCTGATAAGAAGTCGGCGCGGCGCGCCGCGCCGTCAATTCCTCGCGATCGCAAAACCCTGTCGCAAATATACTCGCCGATCGGTATTGCCGACGTCGCGGCAGGAGAGGGTGCGTTGCAGACGTGCAGGCTGCGCGGGCTGTCCGCAAATAGGAAGTCGTGCACGAGAGTGCCGTCGCGCAGCACCGCCTGCGCGCGGATCCCGGCGGGGTAGGGCTCGAGGTCTTTCAATTCAATTGACGGACAGTACTTCTGCACTCGCTTGAGGTAGCCCGGTTTCCAGAGTGAGTCCCATGTTTCGGCGATGCCGGTTCTGAGGTTCTTCATCGCTACCTTCCAGAAGCCCGGGAACCCGAGCATCTCGGCAACGTCGCGCGGGCTGAAGTTGATCGCGCCGTAACCTTCGCGTTTCCATCCCTGAACGGCGTTCGGACCTACGGTGACGGAGCCGTCGATCATGCGTGTCAGGTGTACACCGAGAAACGGCAATTCGGGGTCTGGTATCGGGTAGATCAGATGCCTGACGATACTGTTCATCTTCGCCGGCAGTCGAAAGTACTCACCCCGGTATGGCACGATCTGAAATTCGGGATTGAGACCCTGCATGCGCATAACTCGATCCGCCATCAGGCCGGCGCAGGCGATCAGGTAACGAGCCTCGATGCTCTCGCCATCTGCGGTCGTGACGGTGATGCAGTTGGCGTCTTCATGAAGCTCCGTGACGCAGGCACTCAGCTGAATTTCGCCGCCCAGTTGTGTGAACAATTCGGCCATCCGCTGGCCTATTTTCCGGTAATCGACGATGCCGGTCGACCGAACCAGGAATGCGCCCACGCCCTCGACGTTAGGTTCGCGGCGGCGCAATTCGTCGCCGTCGATCAGCTCTACATCGAGGCCGTTCTCGATCGAACGGTGATACAGCGCCTGCATGCGTTCGAATTCGATATCGTCGGTAGCGACCAGCAGCTTGCCGCATTGCTCGTAGGCTATGTCGTTGCTTTCGCAAAACGCGATGGTTGCCGCCATGCCGGCTTTGCACAACTTAGCTTTAAGGCTGCCCGGCTCGTAGTAGACACCGGCATGAATGACGCCGCTGTTGTGTCCCGTCTGGTGGCTCGTGACCTGTGCTTCTTTCTCAAGTAACAGCACGCTTTTTTCGGGATGCCGCTGCTTGAGCTGCCACGCCGTTGATAAGCCGACGATGCCACCACCTATTAGGACGTAGTCATACATGATATTAGTCGCGTAGCACTACCGCGGCTATTCGATGCCGCCCATCGAGTGGAACTTGGTCTCGAAGTATTCCGCAATGCCTTCTTTGCCGCCCTCGGAGCCGAGACCCGACTGTTTCCAGCCACCAAACGGCGCTACCTCGGTGGAGAATACGCCGGAGTTGGAGCAGACGATGCCGTATTCAAGCCGCTCGGCAACCCGCATGACGCGGCCGATATCACGTGTGAAATAATAAGCGGCGAGACCGTACTCGGTGTCATTTGCGCGCGCGATGACTTCGTCTTCGGTCTCAAAGGTCTGGACCGCGGCAATCGGGCCAAATATTTCTTCATTTGCAACGCGCATGTCGCTCGAGATGCCCGTCAGCAGGGTCGGTTCGAAAAAACAGTGCCCCAGCGCATGTGTACCGCCACCGGTGACTACGTTGGCACCTTTTGCGGCGGCGTCATCGATAAAGGCCTGCATATCGACCATTGCGGCCTGGTTTACCAGCGGACCGGTCGTCGTGTCTTTGTCGAAGCCATCACCAACTCGAAGCGCTTCGATGGCGGCCTGCAGTTTCGTGGTGAACGCCTCGGCGACCCCGTTTTGCACATAGATTCGATTTGTACAGACGCAGGTCTGGCCACAGTTGCGGAACTTGGTACCCATGCAGTCTGCTACGGCAGCGTCGATATCGGCGTCGTCGAAGACGATAAATGGCGCGTTGCCGCCGAGTTCGAGCGAGATCTTTTTGACGCCTTTTGCGCACTGCGCCATCAGCATCTTGCCGACCGCTGTTGATCCAGTGAAAGTGAATTTGCCGATCTTGTCGTGCTGGGTGAGGACCTTGCCTATACCGCTCGAGTCTTTTCCTGCAACGACGTTGATGACGCCTTTCGGAATGCCGGCGCGGTCTGCGAGGTCACACATCGCCAGGGCCGAGAGCGGCGTTTCTGTCGCGGGTTTGATGACGATCGTGCAGCCGGCGGCAAGTGCAGGGCCCGCTTTCCGACCAATCATCGCGTTCGGGAAGTTCCACGGCGTAATGCATCCGACGACCCCCACCGGCTGCTTGTAGGTCTGCAGACGGCGATCGTTAGCGATTGTCGGGATCGTATCGCCCATGACGCGTTTGCATTCTTCCGCGTAATACTCGATGAAGGAGGCACCGTAGGCGACCTCGCCGACGGCCTCGAACAGTGGTTTGCCCTGCTCGGCGGTCATGATTGCGCCCAGGTCATCGGCGTTTTCCATTAACAGGTTGAACCAATTTCTGAGCAGCACAGCGCGCTGCCGGGCCGGTACACGGCTCCAGGTCTTGAAGGCCGCTGCGGCAGACTCAACCGCGCGCTCGGCATCCGCGGCATTGCCGTTCGCGGTTGTGACAACGACTTCGCCGTTGGCAGGGTTGGTGACGTCGATCGAGCCGGCACCGCCGTCCACCCACGTTCCATTAATGAAGTTCTGGCGCCTGAGCAGCGATTGGTCTTTCAGCGTGAGCATGGTCGTATCCAGGGTTCAGGATTGCGAATATGGGAACCTGAATTTTGCCATCTCAAGGGCCCGGGGGCAGGCTTTTTTTTGATGTTAAACGGGGGCTCATTTCGCCATTGCGCGGGCAGCCGCGATTGCCGTATAATCCGGCGCCAGCGCACCAAGGGGCTGTTGTTAGGGCCCGCAGGGAGGCAACTTCAGGTTGCCTCGCTACCAGGTTCTTGGTAGATACAGGCCCCGCTCAGGGGTTTTTTGTTGTCTTGACAACACGATTTTGCGCTGGGAATGAATGGGCCAATGGCCCTTTTTTTGTTTTTGAAACAAGTAGTTAGGCGTAGCGCGGGCAGGAAAATGACGGCAGATGAGATAGCGGCGTTGCTTGAACCGGCCATCGAACGGCTTGGCTACGAACTGGCGGACCTGGAAGTCCGGTTGGGCGGTAACGGTGGCCTGGTGCGTGTGTTTATCGACAAACCTGAGGGTATTGGGCTTGGCGATTGTGAAAAAGTCAGCGCGGCGGTGAGCGCGCTTCTGGATGTAGATGACCCGGTGCCTGGCAACTACGACCTTGAAGTGTCGTCGCCCGGGCTGGATAGGAAGTTAACGAAAATTGAGCATTTTCAGAGGTTTATGGGTGAAACCCTGAAAGTGACAACGCGTTTCCCGGTAGAGGGACGCAGGCGATTTCGCGGCAAACTGATGTCGGTGGATGAGGAAAAGATAGTGGTCGAGGTAGACGGTCAGAAGCACAGCCTGGCGCTGACGATGATTGATACGGCCCGGCTGGTACCCGAGGCGGCTTAACCCGCGCGGGATATTTGGAGTTTTAGGTAATGAGCAAAGAGATCCTGATGGTTGTTGACGCCGTTTCTAATGAAAAGGGCGTTGAGAAGGACATCATCGTCAG